>NZ_JBEYZK010000022.1:0-155170 GCF_040646035.1 Streptomyces sp. NPDC046465 | reverse complement strand
ACCGGCAAGCCGGTGCTGCGGGTGGGCCGCATCGCGGGCCAGTTCGCCAAGCCCCGCTCCAAGCCCACCGAAATCATCGACGGCGTCGAACTGCCCGTCTTCCGCGGCCACATGGTCAACGGCCCCGAACCCGACGCCGAGAGCCGCCGCCCCGACCCGCTGCGCATCCTGACCGGCTACATGGCCGCCGGCGACATCATCGAGCACCTGGGCTGGCGCGAGCGCGCCGCGGGCCGCGACGTCGTCGAGCCGCTGGTGTGGACCAGCCACGAGGCGCTGCTGCTCGACTACGAGACGCCGATGCTGCGCACCGACGACAAGGGCCGCCTCTTCCTGGGCTCGACGCACTGGCCCTGGATCGGTGAGCGCACCCGCCAGGTCGAGGGCGCCCACGTGGCCCTGCTCGCCGAGGTCAGCAACCCCGTCGCCTGCAAGGTCGGGCCCTCCATGGAGGTGGCCGACCTGCTCGCGCTGTGCGAGCGCCTGGACCCCTGGCGCGACCCGGGCCGCCTCACCCTGATCGCCCGGATGGGCGCCGACGCCGTCACCGAGCGCCTGCCCCGCCTGGTCGAAGCCGTCCGCGAGGCCGGCCACCCCGCCATCTGGCTCAGCGACCCGATGCACGGCAACACCGTCACCGCCCCCGGCGGCTACAAGACCCGCCTGGTGGACACCGTCTCCCGCGAGATCACCGGCTTCGTCGAGGCCGTCCGCGCCGCCGGCGGCGTCGCCGGCGGACTGCACCTGGAGACCACCCCCGACGACGTCACCGAATGCGCCGCCACCGAAGCCGGCCTGCCCACCGTGGGCGAGCGCTACACCTCGTGCTGCGACCCCCGCCTCAACCCCGCCCAGGCCCTGACCACCGTCTCCGCCTGGCCCGCCTGACCTGGCGTTTCCCACCTGGTTCCGGGGCGATTCCAGCCGGATTCCGTCCTCACCAAAGATGGACCGCGCATCGTGGGCAGCGACCCCGATGGACCGCCGGGCCGGCGCCCTCCCCCGAGCGTCGGCCCGGCCCCCCGTCCCGCCTCCCGCGGTCACGGCAGGTCACGGCAGCACAGGCACCACCAAAGACGAGTGGGAGAACAGAACAAGATGCACAACTACGTAGTCGTCGACGCCTTCGCTCGAGAGCCCCTCACCGGTAACCCGGTGGCGGTCTTCTTCGACAGCGACGACCTGAGCGCCGAGCAGATGCAGCGCATCGCACAGGAGATGAACCTCTCGGAGACGACGTTCGTCCTCGGCCCCAAGCAGGGCGGGGACGTACACGTACGGATCTTCACGCCCGTCAACGAACTGCCCTTCGCCGGACACCCGTTGCTGGGCACCGCCATAGCCCTGGGGCAGCGCACCGACGCCGACCAGCTGCGGATCGAGACCGCCATGGGCGTGATCCCCTTCGAGCTGCAGCGCGTCGAGGGGAAGGTCGTCGCGACGAGCATGCGCCAGCCGGTGCCCGTGTGGGAGCCCTTCGACCGCGCCGACGAGCTCCTGGAGGCCCTTGGCGTACGGGAGTCGACCCTCCCGGTGGAGATCTACCGCAACGGCCCGCGCCACGTCCTCGTCGGCTTCGAGAGCTTCGAGGCCCTGTCGAAGGTGGACCCCGACCACCGCGCGCTCGCGAGCTTCCCCGACATGGCGACGAACTGCATCGCGGGCTCCGGGACCACCTGGCGCAACCGCATGTTCTCGCCCGCGTACGGGGTCGTGGAGGACGCCGCCACCGGCTCCGTCGCCGGTCCCATCGCCATCCACATCGCGCGGCACGGCCTCGCCTCGTACGGGCAGCGCATCGAGATCACCCAGGGCATCGAGATCGGCCGCCCCTCCCCCATGAGCGCGCTGGTCCACGGCGAGGGCGACCGGGTCGACACCGTCGACGTCTCGGGCCACGGCGTCGTCACGATCGAAGGACGGATGCATGTCTGACCTGGCCAAGCAGAACGGGACACCGGCCGCGTCGGCCAACGGCAGCGGGGCGCCGCGGCGCTCGGAGACGCTGACGGGCACCCTGGACGTGGACTTCCCCCAGTTCCGCACCCCGCCCACCGAGCCGATGGGCCTCCTGCAGGCCTGGCTGCAGACGGCCACCGAGCAGGGCGTGCGCGAGCCCCGCGCACTGGCCCTGGCCACCGCCGACACCCAGGGCCGGCCCTCCTCCCGCATCGTGGCCGTCAACCAGGTCACCGACGCCGGACTCGTCTTCATCACCCACGCAGGCAGCCAGAAGGGCCGCGAACTGGCCGCCAACCCGTACGCCTCGGGCGTGCTGTACTGGCGCGAGACCAGCCAGCAGATCACCCTGGCCGGTCCGGTGCGCCGCCTGCCCGAGGACCAGGCCACACAGCTGTGGGCGGCACGGGCGGTCTTCACCCACGCCATGTCGACGGTGTCCCGCCAGAGCGAGCCGCTGCGGGACCTGGAGCACTTCGAGGACATGCGCGCCCGCGCCCTGGACCTGGCCGCCGGAGAGCGCCCGCTGCCCTGCCCTGAGTCGTTCGTGGCCTACCTGCTGGAACCGGCCACCGTGGAGTTCTGGGCCAACGGCACCGACCGCCTCCACGAACGCCTGCGCTACGACCGCACCACCACCGGCTGGCACACCACCCGCCTCCAGCCCTGAACCCCCCTGCCGGAAGAGAGCTCATGACCCCCTCGCGTACCACCGAAACGGCCGAACCCGCAGCCTCCGCACCGGTGTTCACCAACCACCTGGAGCTGCGCGCCCGCAACCGGCGGGCCGTGGAGCAGTACATGGAAATCGGGCCCGAGGCCCGGCTGCGCCGCTACACCCTCTACACCGAGGACGGCACCGCGTCCCTGTTCAACACCGACATCGGCCGCCCCATCACCGTCCAGGGCCGCGAGAAGCTCCAGCACCACGGCGAGCTCTCCCTCAAGGTGCTGCCCGACTGGGAGTGGTTCGACGTCCAGATCTACGAGACCCAGGATCCGGCCGTCATCTGGGTCGAGTGCGACGGCGAGGGAACGATCCGCTTCCCCGGATACCCCGAGGGCCGCTACCGCAACCACTTCATCCACGGCTTCACCCTGCGCGACGGACAGATCGCCGCCAGCCGCGAATACACCAACCCCATCGAGCACATGCGCGCCCTGAGTATCGAGACCCCCCACATCCAGCGGGACTGGATCCCCTCCTGAACCGACGAAGCGACGTACCCCCGCCCCGGACCCACCATCCGTACGGAGAGAGATCATGACCCCCGACAACACCCCCCGACCGGCCGCCCGCGCCGCGATCGACCTCGTCACCGCCGCCTGGCACACCCAGGCCGTCTACGCCGCGGTCAAGCTGGGGCTGCCCGATCTGATCGCGGCGGGACACACGGGCCCGGCGGACCTCGCCCGGGCCGCGGGCGCGGACGAGGACGCCGTCCGGCGACTGCTGCGCCTGCTCCTGCGGCTCGACGTGGTCGACGGTGACGAGAACGACGGCTACCGCAACACCGACGTGGGCGAGCTGCTCCGCGATCAGCCCGGCTCGCTGCGCGATGTGTCGTTGCTCTACGGCGAGGAGTTCTACCAGGCCTGGGGCCACTCCATCGAGACGTTCAAGACCGGCGGAACCGGCTTCGAGAAGGCATACGGGAAGTCCCTCATCGGCTACCTGCGCGAGGACTCCGACGCCGCCGAGCGCTTCCAGCGCGCCATGAAGGCACAGGCCAACAACTTCGCCTTCGACGCGGTCCCGCAGCACATCGACTTCACAGCCGACCGGCACGTGGTCGACATCGCGGGAGGCAGCGGTCAGCTCCTTGCCAGGGTCCTCGGCTCCGCCCCCGAGGCCCGCGGCACCCTGCTCGACCTGGAGCACACGCTGCCCATCGCCCGCGCGCACCTGGAACAGAGCGTGGGCACGGACCGCACGGAACTGATCGCCGGTGACATGTTCACCACCCCGATACCCAAGGAAGCGGACACCTACCTGCTGTCCCGGGTCCTCGGCGACTGGTCGGACGACGACTGCGTGCGCCTCCTGCGGTCCATACGCGAGGCCATGGCCCCGAATTCCCGCCTCCTGATCATCGAACTGGTCGTCCAGGAGGGCAAGGCAGGCCTGATCGCCCCGCTCTGGGACCTCCACCTGATGGTCGTCAACGGCGGGCATCAGCGTTCCATCGGTGAGTACCGCGATCTCGTGGCCCGTTCGGGCCTGGCCATCGAGCGCTCCGTACCGCTTCCCATGGAGGCGTCGGCTCTCGTCCTCACCCCCGCGGGCTGAGGACCGGCCGGGAAGGACCGGCGAACGAGCCCCTTCCGGAGACCGTCGTGACCGAGGAGTCTGCATGTCACCACAGCAGCCGAAGCACCCGCCTGCGACCGGCCGTGAAGCGGGCCACGGAGCGCCCGTCATCCACGGCGTGCCCACCGCGGTGGCAGCTTTCGTCGGGGACGCCCGGAGCCTGCCGGGAAAGCCGACCTATGTCCGCCATCCGCAGGAGTTCATCGAGGCGTTCTCGGAACGCGGGACCGACGGCGAGGCGCTCTCCCACGTGCACGATGCCGTGCTCGGCCACTTCCGCAACGGGGGCGGCGGGGCATGGCTCCTGGGAACGGCCGGGGGCGGAGACCGGGTCGCCGCCTACCGTGCCGCTCTCGCCGGGCTGGCGCGACTTCCGGAGATCACCCTCGTGGTGACGCCCGATCTGTGGCGGGTGGAGGCGGACGCGGCCGGCATCGCGGAGGCGGTCGCCGAGCACTGCGGCCGCCTCGGCACGCGGATCGGCCTGCTGCACACCCGGCCGGGCCTCGACCCCGCCGACGTACGGGACAGGCCGTTCGACATCGCCGAGCCCGACGCCCAGTTCGTGGCCGTCCACTATCCCTGGATCACGGTGACCGAGCCCGACGGGACGGAACACCTGGCGCCGCCTTCGGGACATGTGTCCGGGCTGTGCTGCCGCGTCGACACCGAGCGGGGCGTGCACGCGGCGCCCGTGGGCTCATTGGTGGGCGTGGTGAAGCACGAGCTGGAACTGTCGGCCCACGAAAGGGAGTCGGTCGGCGCGCTGGGGGTGAACTGTCTGCAGTCCCTACCGGGTCGGGGCATCCGGGTGACGGGTGCCCGCACCCTGTCCATCGAGCCCGACTGGGCGGATCTGGGCGTGCGCCGCCTGGTGAACCACGCCCGCTCATCGCTCAGGCAGGGCACCCGGTGGGCCGCTTTCGAGACGAACAGCCCTTTGCTGCGGGCCATGGTCAGCCGGTCCGCCACCACGTTCCTCACGGGACTGCGGCGTGACGGAGCACTGTCCGGCGGGGCAGCCGCCGAGGCGTTCGAGGTCGTCTGTGACGACACCAACAACACACCCGAGGACATGGCACAGGGGCGGCTGAACCTCGACATCGGCCTTGCCACCGTGCGGTCGGCCGAGTTCGTCGGCTTCCGGATCCAGCACGACATCGGGAACAGAATTCCCTGACCAGGAACGTCAGGCCACCAAGGCGACGCCCTTAAAAGGAGATTCACACAATGGAGATTCACTCATGCGCGGGAAACCATGGACAGGAGACCCCGGCCGTCACCGGCGCCCTCCTGTGTGACCCCTGCATCGACAGACTGGAACGCAATCTGCGCGCCCTTCCCGGACTTCACCAGGAAGGACTGCACCACGTCCTCGCCACCGGCCGACGACGGAATCCGACGAAGGTCTCCGGCACCCGCAGGCGGGATCATCTGAACGTCTCGGCCCTCGACGCCAGGAGCAACATCGTCGCCATCCTGGAATCGTGGGCGGGCTACGTCGCGGACGAGCTCGGCATCCCGGCCCCGGCCCGTGCCGTCCCCCGCCTCGCCGGGTTCCTGCTGCAACACCTTTCGTGGCTCAAGACGCAGCCCCCGGCCGCGGACTTCGCGGCGGAGATCCAGGGCCTGCACGTCGAACTGCTGCGTGTCATCGATCCCGAGCTCAACGAGCGGGACCCACTCACCAGACGGTGCGTGGTGGACAGTTGCACGGGGACGATCAACGCGTCGCCGCAGAACGCCGGAATCGCGGGAAAGAAGAGCAGCATCAGCTGTTCGTCGGGGCACTCGTGGGAGATACGGGAGTGGCTCGTCCTGCGACACCTCATGGACCGGCAGAACAAGGAAGCCGCCTGACCCTGCCGCGACGGCCCTGAAACACGGCCGGCACCGCACGTCGTCCGCCCTGTTCAGCGGGAGAGAGCAGGACGGGACCAGGCGGGGCCGGCCCTGTGTTCAGCCGGTCGTCGTTCCCGCGGCCCCGAGCCGGTCACCGGATCTGCAGGTTGTCGAGGTAGGACCGCACGTTGCGACGGGTCTCGGGAACACTGTCCCCACCGAACTTCTCCGCCACCGCATCCGCCAGGACCAGCGCCACCATCGCCTCCGCGACAATGCCCGCCGCAGGCACAGCACACACATCAGAACGCTGATGATGCGCCTTGGTCGCCTCACCCGTCGCCACATCAACCGTCGCCAACGCCCGCGGCACCGTCGCGATCGGCTTCATCGCCGCCCGCACCCGCAACAACTCACCCGTGGTCAGACCACCCTCCGTACCACCCGAACGCCCCGACGTACGCCTGATCCCCTCCTCCGTGGCCACGATCTCGTCATGCGCCCGCGACCCCGGCACCCGGGCCAGCTCGAAACCGTCCCCG
Organism: Streptomyces sp. NPDC046465; assembly: GCF_040646035.1. Classification (NCBI taxonomy): domain Bacteria; kingdom Bacillati; phylum Actinomycetota; class Actinomycetes; order Kitasatosporales; family Streptomycetaceae; genus Streptomyces; species Streptomyces sp. NPDC046465. The sequence goes on along the minus strand of NZ_JBEYZK010000022.1, from coordinate 148,516 downwards.
ACCTCAACACCCTTGATCGCCTGAATACCCATCAACGCCGCCGCCAGCCGCGCATCAAGCCGCCGGTCCCAGTGCACATGCGACCCCAGCCCCACCGGCACCCCATACGCGAGGACCTCGACCACACCACCCAGCGTGTCGCCGTCCTTGTGCGCCTGATCGATCTCCGCGACCATCGCCTTCGACGCATCCGCATCCAGACACCGCACCGGATCCGCGTCCAGCTTCCCGACATCGCCAGGCGTCGGGTACACCCCGTACGGCGCCTTCGCCGCCGCCAGCTCCGTGACGTGGGAAACGATCTCGATCCCGGCCGTCTCCTTCAGGAAAGAACGCGCCACCGCACCCAGCGCGACCCGCGCCGCGGTCTCCCGCGCCGACGCACGCTCCAGGACCGGCCGGGCCTCCTCGAAGCCGTACTTCTGCATCCCCGCCAGATCCGCATGCCCCGGACGCGGCCGCGTCAACGGCGCATTACGCGCCAGATCCGCCAACACCGCCGGATCCACCGGATCGGCCGACATGACCTGCTTCCACTTGGGCCACTCCGTGTTCCCGACCATCACCGCGATCGGCGAACCCATCGACAACCCGTGCCGCACACCACCCAGGAACGTGACCTCATCACGCTCGAACTTCATCCGCGCACCACGCCCATACCCAAGGCGCCGCCGGGCCAGATGATCCGCCACCAACTCCGTGGTGATCGGCACGCCGGCGGGAAGCCCCTCCAACGTCGCGACAAGCGCGGGTCCGTGCGACTCCCCCGCGGTCAGCCAACGCAACCTGCTCAACGGATGCTCCTCTGTCTAACTGGGTGTGCTCGACGCAAGCGCGTAGCCGGTGAACAGGCGTCGCATCTCGTCGTGGAACTCCGGGAAGGTCTTCGCCACGCAGTCCGGGTCGTCCAGCGAGATCGTGTCCGGTACGGCGAGCCCGAGGACCGAGAACGACATCGCGATCCGGTGATCGCGCCGACAGTCGATGCGGGTGGGGCGCGGCACTCCGGGGTGGACGGTGATCCAGTCCGGTCCTTCGGCGGTCTCGATGCCGCAGGCCCGCAGGTTCGCCGCCACGGCGGCGACGCGGTCGGACTCCTTCAGCCTCGCGTGCGCGACGCCGCGGATGGTGATGGGCGCGTCGGCAAGGGGCGCGATGGCGGCGAGGGTCATGAACGTGTCCGAGATCTCGCCCATGTCGACGGTGAAGCCGCCGCGCAGCGGGCCGGTGCCCGTCACCGTGGTGGCCGACGGGCCCACGTGCACCTCGGCGCCGGTGCGTTCGAGGACCTCGACGAAGCGGAGGTCGCCCTGCAGGCTGTCGGTGCCGAGACCGGGCACGGTGACGCTGCCTCCGGTGACGGCAGCGGCGGCGAACACGTACGAGGCGGACGACGCGTCCGGCTCGACCGCGATGTCGGTGGCGTCGTACGGGCGCGGTTCGACGTGGAGAGTGCCGTCCTCGTGCTCGTCGACGCGGGCTCCGAAGCGCCGCATCAGCGCGAGGGTCATGTCTACGTAGGGCCTGCTGACCAGGCTCCCGGTGCGGATCCGCAGGCCTTGGCGCATCAAGGGCGCGGCCATCAGGAGTCCGCTCAGGTACTGGCTGCTCAGCGACGAGTCCACCGAGAGCTCGCCGCCCTCTAGACCCTGGGCGCGGATCAGCAGGGGAAGTCCGTTGCCGGGGCCCGGCTCCAGGTCGGCGCCCAGCGCGCGGAGCGCGTCGATCAGGGGGCGCTGCGGTCGGGCCCGCAGCTGTGCCGAGCCGTCGAAGAGGAAGGAGCCGTGTCCGGTGGCGGCGAACGGCGGCAGGAAGCGGGCGGCGGTACCGGCGTCCGCGCACCAGGGCCGGGCGGAGCCGGACGGCCCGCGTCCCGTGCCCGTCACGTCCCAGAACGCGTCCCGCGGGCCGGTCCGCACGGTGTGTCCGCACACGCTCAGCGCCTCGCGGAACGCGACGGTGTCCTCGCTCACCAGAGGGGCGTGCACTCTGCTCGTGCCGTCGGCTGCGGCGGCCAGCAGAAGAAGTCGGTTGGTCAGGCTCTTGGATCCCGGTATGCGGGCGGCCAGGCCGGTGCCCGGCTCGTTATCCGTGATCACGCGGGTGCCTCCCTGCGGGGGGGGTGATGGGTAAGTGGGGGGACACGGGTCGGGGAGCTCTCTCGGGGGAAGGGGGAGCTCCCCGGCCCGGTCGGGGGGCGGTGGCCGGCCGGGACCGTCAGGAACCCGGCCGGACGCACCGGGCGAACGGCGGTGACGTCACCATTCGAGCAGGGCGAGCCCCGCTGCCATGCCGCCGCCGAAGCCGGCGAGCAGGACCAGGTCACCCGGGCCGAAGGCACCCTTGCGGGCGGCCGCGTCCAGGGTGATCGGAATGGAGGCGGCGCCCGTGTTGCCGTACTCCTCCAGCGTGAGGTGCGTGGTGGCGCGGGACAGCGACAGGTCCTCGATCACGGTGTCGAGCATGACGCCGTTGGCCTGGTGCGGCACGAAGTGTGCGATGTCGTCGGGCGCCACGCCCGCTTCGTGCAGGAACTGCTTGGTCAGCTGCGGCAGTTGCTCCACCACGAAGCGGCGCACCTCGCGCCCGTCCATCGCGAAGTACTGCAGCCCCGCGTCGAGCGCGGCCTGGTCCGGAGGGATCCGGCTGCCGCCGGCGGGGACCTGGATCAGGTCCGACAGGTCACCGAAGGTGTGCAGCGCGACATGGCGGATCTTCGGGCCCGGGCCGGGGCCGAGGACCATCGCGCCGGCGCCGTCGCCGAACAGCACGACCGTCTTGCGGTCGGCCGGGTTCAGGATCCGCGAGTACACGTCGGCGCCGATCACCAGCGCGTGACCGCCGGTCTTCGACAGCATGCCCTCGACCACCGACAGCGCGAACACGCTGCCCGAGCAGACCGCGTTGACGTCGAACGCCGCCGCGCCGAGGGCGCCGAGCTGCTGCTGCACGAAGACCGCGGTCGGCGGCTGCGGCCGGTCCGGTGTGGACGTGGCCACCACGATCAGGGACAGCTGTGCCGCCGTGATGCCCGCGGCCTCCAGCGCGGCGCGTCCCGCCGCCGCCGCCAGATGCGAGGTGGCCTCGCCCGGCGCGGCCCAACGCCGTTCCCTGATCGCGGTCTTACGGACGATCCACTCGCCGTCGACCCCGGCCGGAGCCCCGACCTCGTCATTGGAGACGATGCGGTCCGGCACCCGGGCGCCGGTACCGAGAACTGAGATGGTGCTCACGATGCCCTACCGCCGCTCGTAGATCCGCTTGTGGCCGCGCAGGGCGGCGAGCCGGAACTGCCCGCTGCTCTGCACCGGCGTCGGGTAGTCCCCGCCGTCGGTGGGGAAGGACCGCTCGTGCAGCTCGCGGTAGCCCGCGTAGTCCAGCGGCTTGCGGCTCTCGATCGACGCGCGGTGCTCCGCCGTGCGCAGCTGCTCGCGGTAGCCGGGCACCACCTGTCCCGCGAAGAACTCGGCGACGCTGCCCGAGCCGTAGCTCAGGAATCCGATCGAGCGGCCTGTCAGGTCCTCGGCCTGGTCGAGGAGCGCGGCGAGGCCCAGGTACACCGATGCCGTGTAGCTGTTGCCGATCACCCTGTTGTACGCGGTGGTCTGTCCGAGCGCCTGCTCGATCGCGTCCTTGTCGGTGTCGTAGCCGCAGTAGTTCAGCAGGTGACGGTGGGCCTTGTAGGCCATCTTCGTGAACGGCTGGTGGTAGCAGAACGCGGCGAACTCCTCCAGGGAGTGGCCACCCTGCTCCGTGTAGTCCTTCCAGCAGCCCTCGACGGCCTGCAGGTAGGCGGAGATCGACTCCTGCCCGTCCACAAGGGCCGCGTCCCGGTAGTTCGGCCGCCAGAAGTCCATCACGTCCGCGGTGAACAGCCCCGAGGGGCCGTCGAGCCGCAGCAGTGCGGGGTCGGCGCCCACCAGCATCGCCACCGCGGCGGCGCCCTGGGTGGCCTCGCCGGGGCTGTCCAGTTCGTACTTGGACACGTCACTGGCGATCACGAGGACCTGCTGGGAGGGGTCGCGCGCGACGAGGCCCAGCGCGAACTGCAGGCCCGCGGTCGCCCCGTAGCAGGCCTGCTTGAGCTCCACCACCCGCGCCGCCGACGGCAGCCCGAGCAGTGAATGCACGTACACGCCACCGGACTTGGCCTGGTCGATGGCGGACTCGGTCGCGAAGACGACCGTGCGGATGCGCTCACTGCCGTGCCGCTCGATGATCGGCGCGGCGGCCGACGCGGCCAGCGTCACGATGTCCTCGTCGGCCGCGGGGACGCTCATCGACTCCTGGCCGATGCCTATGTGGTACTTGCCGATCTCCGTGCCGTTGTACGCGGCGAGCGCCGTGTGCGGCAGGACGAACTCGGTCGTCGCGAACGACAGATCATGAATACCTATGCCTGAACCACTCGCCATGACTCACACACCGACCTTTGCCGTCTGGTTGCCGCGCTCCAACTGAACGTGTGCACGCATCAGTTCACCGGGGTTCGTCTGCGCGGCGAGGAGCGAGAGCTCTCCGCACAGGACCGTCGCCGCCCCGATCACCGCGAGCCTGCGGGCGTTCTCCCCGGGCTCGCGCTCTTCCCGGCAGCCGAGCCGGGCGAGGTTGGTCTCCACGAACTCGAGCCCCTTGCCGTTGCCGACCGTGCCGACGATCAGGTTCGGCAGGGTGCAGGCGAAGTAGAGGTCGCCGTCGCGGTCCTCGGCCATGGTGACGCCCTGGGAGCCCTCGACGATGTTGGCCGCGTCCTGGCCGGTCGCCAGGTAGAAGCCGAGCAGCATGTTGGCGTAGTGGGCGTTCGCCGAGCGGATGCCGCCGGCGAGCAGGGTGCCGAGCATGTTCTTGCGGATGTTCAGCTGGACGACCTTGGCGGCCGTCGTGTGCAGGACGTCGGTGACGATGTCACGCGGGATCAGCAGCTCCGTGACCACGTTCTTGCCGCGGCCGAGAATGCCGTTGATCGCGGTGGCTTTCTTGTCCGTGCAGTAGTTGCCCGAGATCGACCCGTAGGAGATGCCCGGGATCGTCTCCAGGAGGTGCTTCAGGAGCGCGTCGGAGGCGAGCGTCGCCATGTTGTGCCCGGACGCGTCACCGGTGGTGAACTCGAACCGGATGAAGAGCAGGTTGGCGTTGATCTCGTGCCGGATGTTGATGAGCTGGGCGTACCTGCTGCAGCCGCGCACCACTTCGCGCAGCTCGTCGATCCGCGCGTCGATGGCGCGGGCGGCCACGTATGCGGTCTGCGCGTCCGTCGCCTCGACGAGCACCGAGCGGGTCATGCGCTCGTCGACGAGCGTGGCGACGATGCCTTCCTTGACCAGCCTGGACACCTTCGCGCCGCGGCCCACGGAGGGCCACAGCGGCGTCTCGTACGTGGCGAGCGGGACCTGGGTCTCGGTGGTGGCGACGTTCCCGGAGATGCGCAGGGGTCCGACCCAGCGCATCGGGACGCCGGCTATTGCGTGTGTCTCGGTCATCGGGTGCTTCCCGTCAGTTCGTGGGCGGCCTCGGCGGAGCGCGAGCGCTGGGCGAAGGGCCCCGTCTCGATGCCCCGGTCGGCGCAGAAGTTTCGGAGTTCGCCGTGGATCAGCAGATCGCAGCGCTGCAGGTCGGCGGGGGTGCGGGCGCCGAGCATGGTCTGCATGGCCGCCAGCTGGTCGAGCCAGGTCGAGATCTGCGCGATCAGCGCGGAGACGCCCTCGTCCTTCAGCGTGCGCAGGAACCCGCCGGAGACGCCGACGCCGGACGCGCCGAGCGCGAGGGCGCGCACCACGTCGAGCGCGTTGCGGACGCCGCCGGAGGCGAGGACGGGGATGCCGACGTCCTGGGTGTCCAGGAGGCAGGCGGCGGTGGACTGGCCCCAGCCGTGCAGGAACGCGTACTCGCGCAGCTCCCTGCGGCCGTTCTCGATGCGGGCGAAGTCCGTGCCGCCCCGGCCGCCGAGGTCGGCGACCTGGACGCCCAGGGTCTCCAGGAGGAGGACCGTCTCACGGCTGAGGCCGTTGCCGACCTCCTTGACGATCACGGGGACGTCGACGGCCGCCGCGATCTTCTCGATCTGCGGGACCCAGGACGAGAACGACCGGTCGCCCTCGGGCATCGGCGTTTCCTGGGCCGTGTTGATGTGGATCTGCAGGGCGTTGGCCCGCACCAGGTCGATGGCGCGCTGTGCCTTGTCGACGGACGCGGTCGCGTTGACGTTGGCCAGGACGAACCCGTTGGGGTTCTCCTTGCGCAGCACGCTGAACGTCTCGGCGCACGACGGGTCCTTGAAGTACGCGCTCATGGAGCCGGAGGCGACGGCGACGCCGGTCTCCCGGGCGGCGATGGCCAGGTCCCGGTTGATGACGCCGGTGCTGACGCTGCCGCCGGTCATCGCGTTGATGTAGAGGGGCACCGGCCAGGAGATGCCGGCGAAGGTCGTGGCCAGGGACACGTCCGGCCGGTCGATCCCGGCCAGGGCGTGGTGGACGAACGACACCTCGTCGAACTGGTTGTGTCCGCTGTGCTGACGCTGGTGCTCGACAGCGAGCCGGACGTGGTCGTCCTTGCGTTGAGAGATCATTCTTCGTTCCCTTCCATGGCGGGACGGACCGGCAAGGGCCGCACACCCGCCGTGGTCCACCGTTTCTGTACGTGAGCGATGTCCAGTGACGCCTCGGCGTCCAGTAGCGCGATGCCGCAGTCGCCGCCGCCCGCCCCTGAGGGCTTGGCCGCGCCGCCGACGGCTTCGGCGGCGTCGCACAGCGCGGTCAGCCGTTGCGTGAAGATTCCGAGACCCACCTCTTCGTCGAGGCGGGCCAACTCCTGCCGGGCGCAACGGATCTGCCGCAGCAGGTCCTCGCGGTTGCCTTGCTCCAGTGCGTCGATCGCGGCACGCACGAAGTCCTTGGTCGTCCGCAGGAACTCCCGGTGGGAGGCGCTGCCCCGCCAGGTCCGCCGGTGCAGCCCGGCGACGAGCGACGAGGTCGAGGCGGGTGTTCCCGTCCAGCCGACCTCCAGCGAGAGGCCTTCGGGCGGGGGCAGCCTGCGCGCCTGGAACCCCGGCCAGGGTTCTTGCAGCGCCTTCTCGACGCCCGATCTTCGGGCCAGGTCGAGCACGGCGGTCCGGTCGGGCGCCTGATAGGCGATCCAGCCGCCCCAGGTGCTCGCGGCGAGATCACCGCCGGAGGCCTTGGCCTCGATGCCCGCCGTGGCGAGCATGGCGAGGCGGTACCGGGCGTCGCGGGACAGGTCGAGGCCGCAGAAGGCGGCCATGGCGTCGACGGTCGCCACGGTCACCGCGCCGCTCGACCCGAGGCCGAACTTGGTGCCGTTCTCGTGCAGTCCGCTGCTCACCGCGAGGTCCAACGCCGGTGCGGGCAGGCCGCGTTCGGCGAGGAGCCGGGCCACCACCTCGACGGCCGCCGCCACATGGGCCAGGCCGTCGCGGAGCAACTGCGCGTCCTGCGGCTCCGTTCCGCCGAGCCTGCCGTCCCGCCACCGGCAGTGTGCCGTTCGCGGGAGGAGGTCGGAGGAGAGGCTGACGCCGGGGGCGCCGGGTTCGGACACGGTGACGGTGACGTAGCGGTCGACGGCCACCAGGATCGCCGGGTTGCCCGGCTCGACCACCGCGTACTCGCCCGCGACGAACAACTTGCCCGGCGCGCGCCGGACGACCGTCGGCCGCGGGGACATCACCCGTCCTCGTTCAGCAGCCGTGCTCCCGGGCCGGGTCGCGCGATGTGGATCGCGCCGCCCTGCGCGGCGCCGCGTACCACATCGGCGACCCGGTCCGCGTCCGCGTTGCGGCAGAGCACCTTCACGTTCGGTCCGGCGTCCATGGTCGCGTAGGCCGCCACACCGTCGCGCCGCAGCTGAAGCACGCTGTCGAGCACGGTGAGCGTGGCGGGCGAGAGGTAGCGCACCGCGGGGCGGGCCGCCAGCATCGTGGCGTGCATGCCGAGCGCGTTGCGTTCGGCGATCTCGCCGACCGCTTCGAGGTCACCGCGGCCGAGGGCCACGCGCATGTCGGCCAGGTCGTCCTTGCTGGAGAGGGCCCAGGGCTCGTAGAGGGGGGAGGTGTCGACGGTGCGTCGCATGGCGGCCCGGCTGGACACGTCCTTGGGTCCGGCGTTGACGACGGCGACGACCAGGGCGGGGTCGAGGGGGCCCGCGGGCACCGGCTCGGCGTAGGAGCTCAGGTCCGCTTCCTCGTCCGTGCCGTCCTCGCGGCCCGCGTGCCAGACCACGAAGTCCCCGAAGAGGGACCGGGAGGCCGATCCGGATCCGCGCCGGGCAAGGCGCGACAGGGCGGTGACGTCGAGGTCCAGGCCGTAGGCGGCGGCCGCGGCCATGGCGAGGGCGGCGAATCCGCTGGCGGAGGAGGCGAGGCCCGCCCCGGTGGGGACGGTGTTCTCGGTCTCCACGACGGCCGGGTGGCCGACCCCGGCCAACTCGCGCACCAGGTCGAGGAAGGCGACGATGCGCTGTCGCGCGTCCCCCTCCGCGGGCTTGCCGCCGAGGGTCACTCCGTCGTGACCGGCGTCGGGGGCGAGCTGGACCCGGGTGGTCGTCGGGAAGATGTCCAGGGTCATCGAGAGGCTGTCGGTGCGGGGCAGGATGAGCCGCTCGTCGCGCTTGCCCCAGTACTTGATGAGGGCGATGTTCGGGTGCGCCACGGCGGTCGCGCCGCCCGCCGCGTCCCGGCCCGTGCGCACCGCCGTGTCCTTGGCCGTACGCACCGCCGTGTCCTTGGCCGTACGCACCTCCTTGGCCGCGCGTACCGCGGTGGTCTGCTGTTCAGCGCCCATGACCGGCGAACCCCCTCAGCGGTACGACCCACGTCTGTACGGCGCCGGACTCGTGCAGTTGCCGGGTCACCGCGCTCGCCTGTTCCGACTGGGTCAGCGCGATCACGCAGCCGCCCATGCCACCCCCTGTGATCTTGGCGCCGAGGCTGCCCGCCCCGAGCGCTCCCTCGACCAGTGCGTCGATCCGCCCGGTGCTCAACCCGGCGGCACGCAGCAGCTCGTGATAGTCCGTCATGCGCGAGCCGAGCTCCTCGGGCTTGCCGTCGGCGAGGGCGTGCCGGGACTCGTCGGTGAGCTCCGTGGCACGGCGTACGAACCGCTCCTGCGCGCCGGAGTGACGCTCGAAGCCTTCGCGCAGCAGGCTGACGGCGTCCTTGGTGCGCCCCACCTCGCCGCTGTCGGCGACGATGAACAACCCGTCGCAGCCGATGGGCAGTTCCTCGGCCCGGCCCTGCTGGAAGAGCAGGGGCCCGGCCGCGCCCACCGCGGTGGCGTCGACGCCGCTGGCGCGGCCGTGTGCGACGTTCTCGGCGGTCTGCACCAGGTCGAAGGCGGTCTGCGGGGTGACCTCGCGGTCGAAGAGGTCGGCCAGCGCGAAGACGACCGCTCGTGCGCACGCCGCGCTGGAGCCGAGCCCGCGGCCCGGCGGTATCGCGCAGTCCAGGATCACGTCGAGGTGTACGTCGTCGGTCACGTCCATGGTCGACCGGAATTCGGCGGTCAGCCGCTGCAGCCAGTCGGATGCCTGCGTCGCCACCGGGCGCGAGGCGGAGCCGGTCATCGTCAGGGACACGTCGCCGGTGTCGTCCGGTGTTCTGGCGGACCAGCCCGCGCTGGCCGTGACGGCCAGCTGCGGCACCGGAAGCGCGAGGGCGGGGGCGCCGTAGACGACCGCGTGCTCCCCCAGCAAAATGGTCTTCGCATGGGCGCGACCGATACCGACCGAGCGAACGCGACGGATTTCTGACACCCCCTCCGCAGAGGCCGGTGACGTCACCGCACTCAGCTCCCTTTGTCTTTTCTGCATGGAGATCGCATCATCCTGAGTTCTGGGGAGGAATGAAGCCGGCCCGGCGCCGACAGAGCCCCGGTCGTTCCAGAAGAATGGGCTCGGTGCGAAGCAGTGAATTGCTTCGTACCGAGCCCGTTGCCCTCAACCTCGGGGCATGTGACGCCCGTTGGGGGTAGCAGCCGTCTCACGCATCGGAATGCAGGAGCTTCTCCACACGCTTCTGCCACTGGTAGTACGTGGCAATCTTGTGGTACTCGCCCTTGGGCGTCGACGCGATGCCGTAGACGTAGTTGTGGCCCTCGAAAGGAGCGTCCTTGATGATGCGCTCGAAGGTCGGGGCCAGGTCCACCGGAAGACCGAGCGGCTCCGGCGTCATGACGGAGTAGGTGAATCGCTCGATCTTCGGGGAATCCCAGCTCAGGGTGGTGTAGATGGTGAACGACCGCTCGCAGAACTTGAGCAGCTCCTCGCTCGGCGCGGCAAGCCCGAGCTCACCGAGGATCGCCCTGACCCCCTTCTCCTGGAAGACCTCGGCGGGCACCCGGTCGCCGACGCCGCCACCGAAGTAGAGGTTGACCGTGCGCTTCGCGTAGTCGATACCGAGCACGCTCACCATGTCGGTGAGGCCCCACTTCTCGAAGAAGGGGAGGTTCTCGGCGACACTCGGCGGGACTGAGGGGAGCTTGACGAGGTCGGAGAGCTTCACCAGCTTCTCCGCGTCGGGGAAGGCCCAGCCCTTCGTGAATCCGCCGGCGACTCCGAAGTCGATGCCGTAGCTGCCGATGGGGAGTCCCCGGTGGATCTCGCCCAGCAGGCTGCCGACGGCGTGGTCCGTCTTCGGGGTGAGGCCGTTCTCCAGGGCGCGCCCGTAGAGGTCCAGGTCCTTCGGGAGCATCGTGAAGCGGCAGTCGAGGTCGTCCGCGCTGCTGCCGGTCGAGGCCCGGAAGGAGATCACGGACTGCCCGATGACGTCCTGGAAGGCTTCCAGAATGGGCCAGACCTTGTCGCGCGAGGCTGTGACGTCCACCAGCTGAGCCGTCTTCTCGAGGATCGAGTACAGCTTCGTCAACTCGGCGGTTTCCGGCATTTTTCCTCCATTGATCGATCTCGGCTTCCGGTGGCGGACGAACACGTCATGGGGGCACACCAGAAGCCCGTACGGCCTCATCACGGCACGACGAAAGGACTGCAAGGAAAGCGGCACGCTCGGGCAGTTCCTGGGCCCGGCCCGTCGGCGGCGACTCCGGGCGCGCCGGGCAGGACGGCGCGCCGACGACGCGCGGGAACGCGGGAAGGGGAATCAGCACTGCGCCGAACAGAAGCCTGGCCTCATCCGCACGAGCGGGCGGCCACGACAGTCAACCCGGCGTCTCACGGCGGGTTTTGGGCATAATCGGCGTGCGGAAATAGTGACACGGGGGGAGCCGTCGAGCCAAGGGGCCAAGAAGTGACGCGGGTCACACCACGCCCACGGGGTGAGCCCCTCGGCTCGGCGCGGCGGACGTCACGCGTACTGGCAGATCCCCCGCGGCAGATACGAGCCGTGCCCCGCGCGCCCCGTGTACGTCCGGTTCTCGACCACCGGGACGCCCCGGGAGAGCACGGTCTCCACGCGCCCGGTCACCCGCTTGCCCTCGTACGCGGAGTAGTCGACGTTCATGTGGTGCGTCTGCGCCGACATGGTCTGCTCGGCATGCGGGTCGTAGATGACGATGTCCGCGTCGGCGCCCGGGGCGATGGTGCCCTTCTTCGGGTACAGGCCGAACATCCGGGCCGGCGTAGCGCAGGCGACCTCGATCCAGCGACGGCGGCTGATGTGCCCGTCGACGACGGCCTGGTGCAGCAGGTCCATGCGGTTCTCGACGCCCGGCAGACCGTTAGGGATCTTCGAGAAGTCGTCGCGGCCCATCTCCTTCTGCCCCTTGAAGCAGAACGGGCAGTGGTCCGTGGAGACCACCTGCAGATCGTTCGTGCGGAGCCCGCGCCACAGGACCGCCTGGTGCTCGCGCGGCCGCAGCGGCGTCGAGCAGACGTACTTCGCGCCCTCGAAGTCGGGCTCGGCGAGGTTGTCGGTCGACAGGAAGAGGTACTGCGGGCAGGTCTCCCCGAAGACCGGCAGGCCCTCGTCCCTGGCCCGGGCGAGTTCGGCGACGGCCTCCCGCGCCGACACGTGCACCACGTACAGCGGGGCGCCCGCCACCTGGCTCAGCTTGATCACCCGGTGCGTCGCTTCGGCCTCGAGCAGCGCCTTCCTGACCTCCCCGTGGTAACGCGGGTCCCGCTCGCCCCGTGCCAGCGCCTGTTCCACCAGCACGTCGATGGCCAGGCCGTTCTCGGCGTGCGTCATCACCAGGCCGCCGTTGGAGCTCGCCTGCTGCATCGCCCGCAGGATCTGGCCGTCGTCGGAGAGGAAGACGCCGGGATAGGCGGTGAAGAGCTTGAACGAGCTGACACCGGCGGTGACGAGCCGGTCCATCTCCTTGAGCGACGACGCGTTCACGTCGGACATGATCATGTGGAAGCCGTAGTCGACGGCGCACCGCCCGGCCGCCTTCTCGTGCCACGCGTCGAGGCCCTCCGCGAGGGTCCCGCCCTTGGGCTGGATCGCGAAGTCGACGATGGTGGTGGTGCCGCCCCAGGCCGCGGCGCGGGTGCCGGTCTCGAAGGTGTCCGCGGCGAGGGTGCCGCCGAACGGCATCTCCATGTGCGTATGGGCGTCGACGCCGCCCGGGATCACGTACTTCCCGGTGGCGTCGAGCACGCGGTCGGCGGTCCACCCGTGGCTGTCGCGGGTGGCAAGGGCCACGACCCGGCCGTCCTCCACCAGTACGTCGACGGGCAGTTCGTCGGAGGCCGTGATGACCAGGCCGCCGGTGATCAAGGTGCGGTTACTCATGTGGTGCGCTCCCTTTCCTGCGGGCCTGCGAGGGCCGTGCGTGCGTACGTGACCTAGGCGCTCCGCAGCGCCCGGTCGAGGATCGCGGCGCCCTCCTCCGCCTCCGCCACGGTCAGCGAGAGCGGCGGGGCGATGCGCAGCACGCTGGTGTCGTGCCCGCCGCCCTTGCCGATGAGCAGACCGCCCGCGCGGGCCGCCTCCAGGACGGCGGCGGCCGCCCGCGGGTTCGGCCGGTCCGTGCCGGGCTCGACCAGCTCGACGCCGATCATCAGGCCACGGCCGCGCACCTCGCGCACGACGGGCAGCTGGGCGCAGATCGCCCGCAGCCGCTCGATGAGGAGCCCGCCGACGCGCCGGGCGTTGCCCTGAAGGTCGTGCTCCAGGAGGTACGCGAGGTTGGCGAGGCCCGCGGCCATGGTGACCGGGGAGCCGCCGAACGTCGAGATGGAGTTGGCGTCGAGGGAGTTCATGACCTCGGCGCGGGCCACCACACCGCCGATCGCCATGCCGTTGCCGATGCCCTTGGCGAAGGTGAGGATGTCCGGCGGCCCGTTCTGCGCGTGTGCCTGCCAGCCCCAGAAGTGCTCCCCCGTGCGCCCCCAGCCGGTCTGCACCTCGTCGGAGATCCACAGGATGCCGTGCTCGTCAAGGACCTCGCGGAAGGCCGCGTACAGGCCGTCGGGCGGCGAGGTGAAGCCGCCGACGCCCTGGATCGGCTCGGCGATCAGCGCCGCCACTCCCCCGCGGCTCTGCCCCAGCATGTCCCGCAGGTCGGCCACGCAGGCCGCGGTGAACCCGGCGTCGCTCAGCTCGGCGTACGGGCCGCGGCCGCGGCCGCCGCCGTGCACGTACAGCGTCTGGAGCGGCGAGAGGCTGGTCGGTGACCACGACTGGTTGCCGGTGATGCCGACGGTGGTGAAGGAGCGGCCGTGGTAGCTGTTGCGCATCGCCAGGATCTGGTTCGAGCGGCGGTGGGCGGTGGCGAGCAGCAGGGCGGCGTCGTTGGCCTCGGTGCCCGAGGTGGTGAAGAAGACGCGGGCGTCGGGGATGCCGGACAACGCCGCGATGCGCTCGGCGAGTTCGACCATCGGCCGGTTGAGGTAGAGGGTCGAGGAGTGGACGATCCGGCCCGCCTGCTCGCTCACCGCCTTGGTGACCTCGGGCAGTGCGTGCGCCGTCATGGTGGTGAGGATGCCGCCGAAGAAGTCGAGGTACTTCCTGCCGTCGGCGGCCCATACGTGGCGGCCCTCGCCGTGGGTGAGCTCCATGGGCCGCTCGTAGTAGAGCGCGAGCCAGTCGGGCAGCACTGCTTTGTGGCGGTCGTACAGGTCGGTCACGGCTGCACCAGCCCTTCGTAGGCGTCGGGACGTCGGTCGCGGTAGAACGCCCACTGCTGGCGTACTTCCTCGATGAGGGCGAAGTCGAGGTCCCTGACGACGAGTTCTTCGGCCTTGTCGCTCGCGGTCTCGCCGACGAACTGCCCGCGCGGGTCGACGAAGTACGACGTTCCGTAGAAGTCGTTGTCGCCGTACTCCTCCTGGCCGACGCGGTTGATCGCGGCGATGAAGTACTCGTTGGCGACGGCGGCCGCGGGCTGTTCGAGCTGCCAGAGGTGGGCGGAGAGGCCGCGCGAGGTGGCGGAGGGGTTGTAGACGAGCTGGGCGCCGCCCAGGCCCAACTGCCGCCAGCCCTCGGGGAAGTGGCGGTCGTAGCAGATGTAGACGCCGACCTTGCCGACGGCGGTGTCGAAGACGGGCCACCCGGCGTTCCCCGGCTTGAAGTAGTACTTCTCCCAGAAGCCCTTGACCTGGGGGATGTGGTGCTTGCGGTACTTGCCGAGGTAGCTGCCGTCGGCGTCGATCACGGCCGCGGTGTTGTAGTAGAAGCCGGACTGCTCGACCTCGAAGACGGGGACGACGATCACCATGCCGGTCTCGCGGGCGAGCTCCCGCATGCGCGTGACTGTGGGGCCGTCCGGCACGGGCTCCGCCCAGCGGTAGTGCTCCGGCTCCTGGACCTGGCAGAAGTAGGGGGCGTTGAAGACCTCCTGGAACCCGATGATCTTCGCGCCCTGCCGGGCGGCCTCCCGGGCGTGCTCCTCATGCTTGGCGATCATGGATTCGGTGTCGCCTGTCCAGGTCGCCTGGACCAGTGCGGCGCGTACGACGTTGACCATGAGCTGCTCCTTCGCGGGTCCTTGAGAGGACGTCAGAGAGCTTCTACGCACGTAGACTTGCTGCGTGGATTAGGAGAACGTAAGCCTCCGCCGACGGGCTGAGCAAGACCATCGCCGTCAACCGGCGGAGTCGATCATGTTTCGCACCCGAGCGGGCCAGAAGCGGGCGGAAAGCGGCAGGAGCGCGACTCCGCTCAGGCGCTGAAGCCCGCGACGCGCAGGGCGTGCACCAGGTCCCAGTGGTGCTCGTCGGAGACCGCCTTGGCCGTCTCCAGGAGTACGGGGATGAGGCGGTGCGGGTCGGTGTGCGCGCAGCGGGCCACGTCCTCGGGGGTGCGGACGCGGAGGTAGGAGTCGAGGAGCGCGCGGGCCTCCCGTTCGCGGCCCGCGTCGATCAGCGCGAGGATCGCCTCGGCGATCTCGGGCGCGGGGCGCGCGACGCCCTGGCGGAGCAGCTTCCTGCAGTCGTCGCCGCGGCCGGCCCCGGCGAGCGCGTCCGCGAGCGCGACGAGCCGGTCGGGCGGCAGGGACGCGGCCTCCCACAGCAGGGTCGCCCAGTCCGCGCCGAGACCGGCCCGGTGCAGCTCCCCGGCGAACTGGGGCAGCCGGGCCGCGGGCCAGGCCGCGGCCTCGACGAGCACACCGTGCGCCTCGCCGCTGCGGCCCTCGCCGCGGAGCCGGATGAGGTCCTGCACGGCCTCGGAGGTGGCGCGGGTATCGGCACCGGCATCGGCGTCGATGTCGGCATCAGCACCGGCACCGGCACCAACACCGGCACTGACGTCGGTCTGCGGCGCGAGTGCCTGCGCCGCGGCCCCGCCGC
The DNA here is from genome assembly GCF_040646035.1 of Streptomyces sp. NPDC046465. NCBI lineage: Bacteria > Bacillati > Actinomycetota > Actinomycetes > Kitasatosporales > Streptomycetaceae > Streptomyces > Streptomyces sp. NPDC046465. Next base: position 132,814 of record NZ_JBEYZK010000022.1, on the reverse strand, counting down.
CCGCGCCCTCCCCGCCGCCGTCCCCGAGCCCGGCGAACCGCGCGCCGCCGCGCTGGCGCCGCCGGGACCGCTCGGCGCGCTCCGGGGCCGCTCCCGGCGCCGGGCCCTGCCGGGGTACACGGAGATCGCTCTCCGAGGGGTCGAAGGGGTGGGGCGAGGCGTGAGCGTACTCGTCCGGGGCGCGGGCCCCTTCGGCGGCCGCGCCACCGCCGAAGCCCCGGTCGAAGGCCTCTCCGACGTCGCCGCGTGCGGCCCCGGCGAAGTCGCCGCCCGGCGCCGCCGTGCCGAGGTCGACCCACGAGGGCCGCGCCGCCTCCGTCAGGCGGTCCATGCGCTCCTGGAGTTCGACGCAGCGCGCGGTCGCCCGCTCCTGGTCGTCGCGCACCCAGGCGAGGTCGAGGTTGACGCGGTCGACGTCGTCGGCGTGGACCGCCTCGGCCAGTTGCTGCGACAGGTCGGCCTGCCGCTCCAGGGCGACCCGCTGTTCCCTGAGCATCATGTCGAGGCGGTCGCTGAGGAGTTCGCGCCCGCCGGCCCTGGCGTCGTACGCGTCGAGGGAGGCCCGGTGCAGGACGCGCGCCCTGCCGGTCTCCCGCTCGGCCTCCGGAATGCCGCGGTCCGCCGCGAGGTCGTGGAGCAGCGCCTGCACCACGTCCCACGGCGGCACCTCGGCGCCGTCCAGGCAGGCGCGCATGCCGTCGGGGTCGCGCTGCCAGAACACGCCGCACCAGCCCGCGTCCTGGTCCAACAGCGCGACCAGATCCCGCAAATACCTCGCGAACTCCCGTACCTGTTCCGGGAGTTGTCCTACTGACATCTGTCCAGCACCGCCCCGTGGTGACTTGGAGTCTCCGGTCCGGAAGATAACACCAGATGAGTTACTGGACGACTACATGCGGTTTTCGGCCGCCCGGGACCCACCGGTTCACTGGTCGGGACGCACCACCATCGCCGATCCGCCGCCCCTGCGGACCTTCTCCGCCGCCGCGAGCCACCTGCCGCCGGGCAGCCGCTGCACGCCCGTGGCCGCGCCGATCTCGGGGTTCTGCTTGAAGGAGTGCCCGATCGACTCCAGGGACTCGCGGGTCCGGCTGTTCCAGAGCCCCGGTTCGAGCTCGGTCTGCGCGGCGTTGCGCTGGCTCGCGCGCGGCGCGGCAATGGCGTCGACGAGGGGCAGGCCCCGGTCGACGAAGCCCGTCAGGGTCTGCAGCACGGTCGTGACGATGGTCGCGCCGCCCGGCGAGCCGAGCGCCACCACCGGCTTGCCGCCCTTGAGCACGATCGTCGGGGAGATCGAGGAGCGCGGACGCTTGCCGGGCCCCGGCAGGTTCGGATCGTGCACCGCCGGATTGGCGGGCGCGAACGAGAAGTCGGTGAGTTCGTTGTTGAGCAGGAAGCCGCGGCCCGGGACGGTGATGCCGCTGCCGCCCGTCGACTCGATGGTGAGGGTGTACGCCACGACGTTGCCCCACTTGTCGGCCGCCGTCAGGTGCGTGGTGTTCTCGCCCTCGTACGTCGTCGGGGCCGCCTCGTCGCCCGTGCCGCACGCCTCGGGGTGACGCGGGTCGCCGGGCGCGAGCGGGCTCTTGAGGACGGCGTCGTCCTTGATGAGGCACTCCCGCGAGTCGGCGAACCGCTGCGAGAGGAGCTGCTTGGCCGGTACGTCCTCGAAGGCGGGGTCGCCCACCCAGCGCCCCCGGTCGGCGAACGCGACGCGGCTGGCCTCGATGTAGCGGTGCAGGTACTTCTTCTTGGACGCCCTGGAGAGGTCGGTGCGCTCCAGGATGTTGAGGGCCTCGCCGACGGTCGTGCCGCCGGAGGACGAGGGGGCCATGGAGTAGACGTCGAGGCCGCGGTAGGAGGTCTTCGTGGGCTTCTGCCGCTTCACCCCGTATTTCGCGAGGTCCCCGGCGGAGAGGTCGCCGGGGCGGACCACGCGGCCGGAGTCCGGGTCGACGGGCGGCTTGTTCACCGTGCGCCTGATGTCCTTGGCCAGCTTGCCGCGGTACAGCGTGTCGACGCCGTCGCGGCCCAGCTCCCGGTAGGTGCGCGCCAGGTCGGGGTTCTTGAAGGTCGAGCCGACCACCGGCAGCCTGCCGTGCGGCAGGAACAGCTTCGCCGTGGCGGGGAAGTCCTTGAACCGCGCCTGGTTGGACTCGGTCTGCGCGCGGAACGTCGGGTCGACGGTGAACCCGTCGCGCGCGAGGCTCTCGGCGGGTTTCAGGAGCGTGCGCAGGCTTCTGCTGCCCCAGGTGTCGAGCGCCGACTGCCAGGTGGCGGGGGTGCCGGGGGTGCCGACGCCGAGGCCGCTGGTGACCGCGTCCGCGAAGGGGATCGGCTTGCCGTTCTCCAGGAAGAGTCCGGAGTCGGCGGTGCGCGGGGCCGTCTCGCGGCCGTCGATGGTGCTGACCTCGTGGGTCCGCGCGTTGTAGTGGACGAAGTATCCGCCGCCGCCCACGCCCGCCGAATACGGCTCGGTGACCCCGAGCGCGGCGGCGGTGGCGACGGCCGCGTCCACGGCGTTGCCGCCGTGCTTGAGCACCTCGATGCCGGCCGCCGAGGCGTCCGGGTCGACGCTGGCGACGGCGCCGCCCTCGCCGACGGCGACCGGCGTCTTGTCCGGGGCCCTCGCAGAACCGTGTGCGGATGCCGGTTCCGCTGAGCGCGTAGGCGAAGGGGGCGCGGGCGCACCGACCGACACCAATACCCCTCCGACCGCCAATAGCGTCAGATTCCGTACGACAGCGCGACGCATTCGTACCTCCAGTCAACAACCGTCTGCGCAGCGTAACTTCGCTGCCCCCGTCGCGTCAGGACCTCCTCGAACACCGGTCCGGCGGCCCGCTAGCATGCGCCCCCATGACTGAAGACGTGCGGAACATCGTCCTCGGCCTGATCGCGGTCGGCATCAGCGCCGTCCTTGGCTGGCTCCTCCGCGGCCACCTGTGGAAGCGCAGGCTCCGCCGCAAGCAGGCCTTCTTCGGGCTGCCGGACAACTCCGAGTCGCTGCTCGTGGTGAACCGGGACGCGGGCGGCCCCGAACTCATGGTGGTGCGCCAGGACGTGTTCGCGCTCATCGAGCTGGCCGCGGTGATCAAGGAGTGCGGCGCGCACGCCCAGGTCGTCGCGCACGACGCGGCCCAGCAGGGCTTCGGCGAGCGCACCGAATTCTGTGTGGGATCGCCGGTGGCGAACCGCCGGATGGCGGCACACATGCATTCCCTGCTCCCGGGCGTCCGGGTGAACACCGAGCCGGAGCCGGTCCCCGACCGCGGCGCCTTCCAGATCGGCAGCGAGCGCTACCGCCTGGAGTCCGGCCTCACGGAGCACGTGATCCTCGCGCGGCTCACCGCGGACCAGGGCCAGGACGCGCGCCCCGTCTTCCTCTTCTGCGGCCAGCGCGCGGTCACCAGTCAGGCGGCCACCCGCTATCTGGCCCGCCACCACGAGAAGCTCGCCCGCAAGCACGGCAACAGCTCCTTCGTGCTGCTCCTGAAGATCGTCAATTCGCAGGCGTACGGGCCCGACGTCGTCGAGCTCGTCGCGGACGTGACGCGCGAGGCCCGGGCCCCGCTGCCCGTACCGGCCGCCCGCTCCTCCCATCGCGCCAAGTGACGTGCCCCTCACGGAGCGCCGACATCATTCAGGCACTTCTGTGATCTAGCAGGCATTTTCCGGACAACAGACAACCCGTCGGGGCGATCCGCCCTCTTTCCGTGCAGTCCACATTCGCACGGAGGTACGTTCCTTGACCCCCCAGAGCTCTTCGAGCCGCCGACGCCCCCTTCGCACCCGCCACACGGCGGTAGCGGGCCTCGCGGTGCTCACCGCCGCCCTGACCGCCTGCTCCGGCGGCAGCGGCTCGTCCGGCGGCGCCGAGGCCGCCGAGAAGCCGAAGATCTCGGTGAACCTCTCGGGACAGCAGGCGAAGGCGGGCGGCCCGGTCACGGTGAAGCTGGCCGACGGCCGGCTGAAGGACGTGACGGTCGCCGACGACAAGGGCGCGAAGCTGCCCGGCAAGGTCTCCGCGAACGGCACCAGCTGGACCTCGCAGCGCACGGTGGCGCCCGGCACCGCGTACCGGGTCGAGGCGAGCACGGACAAGGGCGGCAGCGCGAAGTCGTCCTTCAGGACGGCCGCGCCCGACAAGGTCAACAAGGTGACCCTCGCCCCCGGCAAGGGCACCACGGTCGGGGTGGCCCAGCCCCTGTCGATCACCTTCGACCACCAGGTGCGCAACAAGGCCGAGGTCGAGAAGGCCCTCAAGGTGACGACGTCGAACGGCACCACGGGGTCCTGGGGCTGGATCAAGAACTACGACGGCAAGGACCGCGTCGACTGGCGCCCCAAGGAGTACTGGAAGTCCGGCACCAAGGTGAAGCTCGACGCCCGCCTCGGCGGCATCGACTCCGGTGGCGACGACTGGTTCGTCCGTGACTACGCGACCAACTTCACCATCGGCAAGAGCCAGGTCGTCAAGGTGAACCTGGACAGCAAGACGGCGACCCTGAAGCGCGACGGCGAGACCGTGAAGTCGATGCCCATGTCGGCCGGCACCCCCGGCGGCGACAAGGCGTCCTGGGGCGGCACCTCCGTCCTGATGTCGAAGGAGGGCACGATCAACATGCGCTCCGAGACGGTGGGCCTGGGCAGCTCCTACAACAAGATGGTCGACGACTCGATGCGCCTGACCTGGTCGGGCATGTACGCGCACGCGGCCCCGTGGAACGCCTCGTACTTCGGCAACACCAACCACAGCTCGGGCTGCATCGGCATGAGCGACGGCGACGCGGGCTGGCTCTACGGCCAGGCACAGCCGGGCGACCCCTTCGAGGTCACCGGCAGCGGCTCGAAGGGCGTGCCGGACCCGGGCAACGGCTACGGCGAGTGGAACATCTCCTGGTCCGACTGGCAGGGCAAGAGCGCACTGAAGTAGTCGCTGCCTCTTCAACTATCGTTACCGGGGCGTAACTTACCGATGGGTTACCTCCGGTAAGAGATCGCGGTTACCGTCGGGTCACTTTGCACTTTCAACGAGTGAGGAAGTGATCCGTGAGAGCTCCGCACCCGCACCGGGCCCTGCGTACGACCACCGTCGGCGCCGTCTCCGCGACCCTCGTCGCCGGCGCCGCCTTCGGCCTCGCCCCGACGGCGCAGGCGGCACCGCCCGCCGCGCCGCCGGCCGCGAGCTCCGGCAGCTCCGTGGATGTGCGCTTCGTCGACATCCCCGGCGACGGCGGCACGGTCCTCAAGGCCAACGTCTTCACCCCCAAGGGCGCGAAGCCGGGCACCAAGTACCCCTCCATCGTGCTGCCCACCAGCTGGGCCATGCCGCAGATCGAGTACGTCGCCCAGGCCCAGAAGCTCGCCGACGCGGGCTACGTGGTGGTCAGTTACAACTCGCGCGGCTTCTGGCAGTCCGGCGGCGAGATCGAGACCGCGGGCCCCGAGGACATCGCCGACGCGTCCAAGGTCATCGACTGGACCCTCGAGAACACCTCGGCCGACCCCTCGAAGGTCGGCATGGCGGGCGTCTCGTACGGCGCGGGCATCAGCCTGCTCGCCGCCGGGCACGACAAGCGCGTCAAGGCCGTCGCCGCCATGAGCGGCTGGGGCGACCTCATCGACTCGATCTACAGCGGCCGCACCCAGCACGCCCAGGCGGCGGCCCTGCTCGGCGGCGCGGGCGCGCTCACGGGCCGGCCGAGCGCCGAACTCAAGGAGACGCTGAAGGACTTCCTCGGCTCCCACCTGGACAAGGAGGACGAGATGATCGCGTGGGGCGCCAAGCGCTCCCCCGCGACCTACCTCGATCAGATCAACAAGAACGGCGCTGCCGTCATGCTCGGCAACGCCTGGGGCGACACGCTCTTCCCGCCGAACCAGTACGCCGAGTTCTACGAGCGCCTGACCGGCCCCAAGCGCCTGGAGTTCCGCCCCGGCGACCACGCGACGGCGGAGGCGACGGGCCTGCTCGGCCTGCCCAACGACACCTGGACCAGCACCCAGCGCTGGTTCGACCACTACCTCAAGGGCGCGGACAACGGCATCGACAAGGAGCAGCCGGTCCAGCTCAAGTCCCGTTCGAAGGGCGACTACGAGGGCTATCCGGACTGGAAGTCGGTGGGCCCCACCCGCAAGAAGATCGCGATGGCGGGCGACACCACGATCCGGACGAACGTCGACTCGGGCGCCAACGGCGGCATCGCCATCCTCTCCAACGCCCTCGACCAGTTCCTGAAGATCCCGCCGATGGCCTCGGTGCCACTGCTGCCGCGCCGCTACACGGGCGTCTGGGAGTCGGAGCGGTACGCGTCGGTCCAGCGGGTGCGCGGGACCGCGAAGCTGCACACGACGCTCTCCAGCACCAAGGAGAGCGGCACCCTCGTCGCGTACCTCTACGACGTGGGCCCGCTCGGCCTCGGCAAGCTGGTCAGCAACGCGCCGTACACCTTCCACGGCAAGACGCCCGGAAAGCCGTTCGGCGTGGACCTGGAGCTGTTCTCCACGGCCTACGACGTACCGGCTGGGCACAAGCTCGCCCTGGTGGTCGACACGGTCGACCCGCTCTACATCGAGCACAACCCGTCCGGCGCGCAGCTGACCTTCTCCTCGCCACAGGCGGACCCGTCGTACGTGTCCGTCCCGCTGCGCGAGCAGTGATCACCGGCTGCTGCCGGGTGGGCGTGGCCCCGGGCTACTGCTCCCCCAAGATCTTAACGATCAGGGGGGACCCCCAGGCAGCAGCGTTCCTGGTTCCGCCGGGGCCACGTCCGTGGCCTCGGTCTTGGGATTGCGCCGCTGACGCCTGGACACCCACTGGGCGAACCACGACAGCAACATGCACATCCCGATGTAGATCGGTGAGATCACCATGACCACGGGGATGAAAGGCAAATCGTAGTCGAGGTTCGAAGCGATCAGCTTCCCGGCGTGGAGGAACTCCTCGTAGGTGATCAGATAGCCGAGCGAGGTGTCCTTCAGGGCCACCACCAACTGGCTGATGATGGCGGGCAACATGGCACGAACGGCCTGCGGTACGAGGACGTGTCCCATGACCTGTGTCTTGCGCATTCCGAGTGCGTAGGCCGCCTCCCGCTGCCCCCTCTCCACGGAGTTGACGCCGGATCGGAAGACCTCGGCGAGTACGGAGCCGTTGTAGAGCGTGAGTCCGGCGACCAGCGCGGGAAGCGGCTGGACCTTCAGCGCCACGAAGACGAAGAAGATCATCACCAGGACCGGCATGGCGCGGAAGAACTCCACGACGAGTGTGGCGACCCAGCGCACGGGCCGGTGGTCGGAGAGCCGGCCCGTGGCGAGCAGACCGCCGAGCGCGAGCGCGAGGACCGCGGAGATCGCGAAGGCCTTGAGCGTATTGCCGAGGCCCCGCAGGAGGAGTTCCTGGATGCCCTTGTACTCGAAGGGCGTCCACTTCGTCGACGTGAACTGGTCGGTGTCGAAGAGCAGGTACAGGATCCAGCCGACGAGGGCGAGCACGATCAGGGTGGAGATCACCCCGTACACCTTGTGCCGTCGGACGGTGCTGGGGCCCGGGATGTCGTAGAGGGCGGTGGAATCGTGGGAGAGGGCTTTCATCGGGCGACTCCCCAGCGCTTTTCGAGGACATTGAAGACCGCGCTGATGGCGAGGGTGATGACGAGGTAACCGACGGCGATCCAGACGAACGTCCAGATGATGTTGTAGCCCAGCTCGTTGAGCGTCTTGTACGTGCCGAGCAGTTCGGTGACGCTGAACGCGCCCGCGATCGCCGAGTTCTTGGCGAGCGCGATGAGGTTGGAGCCGACCGGCGCGATGACGGACCGGAAGGCCTGCGGCAGGACCACCTTGGACAGCGTCTGGCCGAAGGACATGCCGAGGCTCCTGGCCGCCTCGCCCTGCCCCTTGGGCACGGTGTTGATGCCCGAGCGGAGCGCCTCGCAGATGAAGGCGGAGGTGTAGCAGCCGAGGGCGAGCACCGCGAACACCTTGAAGGGCAGCACCAGGCCGAAGCGCGGCAGGCCGAGCAGCACCGCGAAGAAGAGCAGGGTGAGCGGGGTGTTGCGCAGGACCGTGACCCACGCCGTGCCGAACGCCCGGAAGGAGCCGACGGGCGCCACCCGGAACGACGCCATGACGAAGCCGAGCACGAGCGCGAGCACCGAGGCGTAGACGGTGAGTTCGACGGTGCCGAGGAAGCCCTTGCCGAACGTGGAGAAGTTGTCTGTCAGTACGTCCACGACGCCTCCTCAGCTCGCCGGGTAGCGGTCGATGGCGGGCGGTTTCGGCGCCGGGACCCCGGAGAGGCCGAGCGTGGCGTCGTACGCCTTCTTCCAGTCGCCGTTCTTCTCACCGGCCGCCAGGGCGTCGTCCACGGCGAACCTGAGGGCGTTGTCGCCGCGGGGCACGCCGATGCCGTACGGCTCCTTCGAGAACGGCTTGCCGGTCACCTTGAGTTCGTCGGGCACCTTGGCCGCGTAGCCGATCAGGATCGCGTCGTCGGTGGTGACGGCGTCGACCTGATAGGTCAGCAGGTTGTCGACGCAGACCGAGTAGGTGTCGTAGGCGACGAGGGTGGCCTTCGGGTAGTCCTGCTGGATCCGCTGATAGGGGGTGGACCCGGCGGCCGAGCAGACGCGTTTGCCGGCCAGGTCCCGCGGGCCCTTGATGTCGTCCTCGTCGCTGCGCACCAACAGGCCCTGGCCCGCCATGTAGTAGGGGCCGCCGAAGCCGACGAGCTTCTTGCGGTTGTCGTTGATGGTGTAGGTGCCTACGTAGTAGTCGATCTGCCCGTTCTGCAGGGCGGTCTCGCGGTTCGCCGACGCGATGGTCTTGAACTGGATCCTGGCCGGGTCCAGGCCGAGCGAGGCCGAGATCATCTTGGCGATCTCGATGTCGAAGCCGGAGTAGGTCCCGTCCGCCGGGTCCTTCTCGCCGAGGTAGGGCTGGTCCTCCTTGGCGCCGACGATGAAGCGGCCGCGACTTCTGGCCTTCTTCCAGGTCCCCGACGCGGGCAGCTGGAAACCGCTCGCCACCCGGTACTTGGGCAGTTCCTCGGCCGAGGGCCCCTTGGTGGGCGGGCTGCCCTCCTTGCCGCAGGCAGCGGCGGCGCAGACGGCGAGGGTGAGCGCCGCGAGCAGGCGTGTCGTACGCATGGTGTTGCGCATGGTGTGTCGCTTCACGAACACGTCCCCCCGTCAGTGCTTGAGGATCTTGGAGAGGAAGTCCCTGGCCCGCTCGCTCTCCGGGTGGGTGAAGAAGTCCTCGGGGGTCCGGTCCTCGACGATGCGGCCGTCGGCCATGAAGACGACCCGGTTGGCCGCGGAGCGGGCGAAGCCCATCTCGTGGGTGACGACGACCATGGTCATGCCCTCGTGGGCGAGCTGCTGCATGACTTCGAGGACCTCATTGATCATCTCTGGGTCGAGGGCCGAGGTCGGCTCGTCGAAGAGCAGTGCCTTGGGGTCCATGGCCAGTGCGCGGGCGATGGCCACGCGCTGCTGCTGGCCGCCGGAGAGCTGCGCCGGGTACTTCTCGGCCTGTGCGGAGAGGCCCACGCGCTCCAGGAGCTCCCGGGAGCGCTTGTCGGCCTCGTCCTTCTTGCGGCCCCGCACCTTGACCTGCGCGAGGGAGACGTTCTGCAGGACGGTCCTGTGCGCGAAGAGGTTGAAGGACTGGAAGACCATCCCCACTTCCGTGCGGAGCTTCGCGAGCGCCTTGCCCTCGTCGGGCAGTGGCTGCCCGTCGAGTCTGATGGTGCCCGACTGGATGGTCTCGAGCCGGTTGATCGTCCGGCAGAGTGTCGATTTTCCCGACCCTGACGGGCCGATGACGACGACCACCTCCCCCTTGCCGACGGTGAGGTCGATGTCCTGGAGGACATGCAGCTCTCCGTAGTACTTGTTCACATCACGCAGCTCGATCAAAGGATCGACGGCCATGGCAAGACCTGCCCACTCTCAGCTGTGTACGTCCGCGCAAACTATCCACGTGAAAACGGGACTTACTGGACGACACGCACTTATGGGCATTAACCGTATTTGAGGCAATTCGGGTTACGTCTCGGAAGCCTCCGCGTAGACCTGGGAGAGCTCGGGCGCCCCCTGGACCGCCCAGTCGAGCCCCGCCGCGACGACCTGGATGTCCCGGCCGGTCCTCAGCCGGACGACGGGGCTGCCGCCGGGCCAGACGTGCCAGGTCGCGCCCGGCACCGTCCGCACCACGACGGAACCCAGGTAGAGCCCCGCGTCGTTGCCGAGCCACGGCAGCATCTCGGGGTCGTCGCGCCAGCGCGGCAGGAGCTGGTCGAGGGCCGCCAACGAGGCCGGGGAGTCGTCCAGTTCGAGCCCGGCGGCACTCGCCTGCGAGCGCAACAGCTCGCACTCGGAGAGCAGTTCGCCGACGCCGTCCGGATCCTCCTTGAAGGCGGCCGCGAGCCCCTCGGCCGGGTCGGCCGCGGAGTGCCGTCTGCGCCACTTGTCGAGGAACGGGATGTTCATGATCGGCCTCTCCGTTGGGGGGTCGCGGGAGATCATCTCCCTCTCGTGCCCCGAGCCTCTGGCGTCAACCTCCGTCGCCCGGGGGTGCCGATGTCCGTAATCCCACGAATGTATCTTGCTTCAGTTGATCACGGAATCAGGCGAATCGCCCTTCCCGGGGCCCCACTCAGGGAGCCTTCGCTCCGCAGGTGACTGTTCCCCGTAAAGGGGTACCCGGAAGCACCTGAGGGACGGTCCAGGTCGGTCCGGGTCGGTCCGGGAGGTGGACGATGGTGTGGTGGATGTGGTTGGTCGCCGTGATCGTCGTATTGGGTCTGCTGGCCGCCGCGGTGGTCGGCGTGCAGGCCCGGCGGCGCCGCGGCGGTGTGATCGTGGTGCGGCGCGGTCGGCGCCCCGGGCGAGGGAGGGTGCGATGACGGCGCCCCTGCCCGCGGTGCTCGCGGCCGGCGATCTCACCAAACGGCCGGTGGTCACGCTGGGCGGCGAAGCGGTCGCCCAGATCAAGGATGTCGTGCTCGACGGCGCGGGCGGCCGGATCGCCGGGTTCACGCTGGCCGGGCGGGGACTCCTTTCCGGTCCGATGCGCAAGAGCCTGCCGTGGACGGCGGTCCACGCGCTCGGCACCGACGCCGTGATGATCACCTCGGCGGAGGCCCTTGAGGACAAGGCCGCGGTCGCCTCCTGGCAGGAGGCCTCGGGCGGCCTGGTCCGCGGCGCCCGCGTGCTCACGGACCAGGGGGTGCAGGTCGGCACCGTGCTCGACGTACTGATCGAGGCGGGCCGGGAAGGGCGGGTGGTCGGCGTCGAGATGACCTCCACGGAGGCCCTGGGCCGCCACGAGCGCAAGGTGTTCCTGCCCCTCGGCGGCCGCCCCGCCATGACCGGCGACACGCTGATGGTCCCGGCGCGGCACACCGAGCACGTCGTCGAGGAGCTGGGCGAGCTGGCGGCGGCTGTGTGGCGCGTACGGGGTACGGAGACGGGTGGCCCCACCGGAGCAGTCGGACCCGCTGCCGCGGGTGCCACGGGTGCCACGGGTGCCCCCGGTGAGGAGCGGACCTCATGATGCTGCTCAGCCAGACCGTGGGCCGCCCGGTCGTCAGCGCGTCGGACGCCGCGCACATCGGCACCGTGGCCGGGCTCGTCGTCGATCCCGAGGGCCCCGAAGGCGCCCTGATCACCGCCGTACGCCTGGAGGGCGTCAAGGACGGCGGCGACGTCATCGCCTGGGCGGACGTGCACGCGGTGGGTCCTGACGCGGTCGTCGTCGGGGCGCCCACAGCGGCCCGGTTCACCTCGGCGGACTCGTCCGAGAGCCAGAACCTGCTCGGCAAACGCTTGTTGACGGAGCTGGGCGACACCATCGGGACGCTCGCCGACGTCGCCTTCGACCCCGGGTCCGGCCGCATCGACACCCTCCACGGCTCGCGCGGCGACCGGATCGCGGGCGCCCGCCTGCTCGGCGTCGGCTCGTACGCGGTGGTGATCCGCGCCGCCACGCCTGACGGCGGCTGACGGGCCCCCGCCCGTCGTCGGACCGGCGCCGACACCTGCCGATGGCGCATGTCGACCGAGGTTGTACGACCACGGTGCGATGTCCGTACGCACCGGCCTGGCTACGATCGGCCCGTGTCCGCCTCGCCGCGTGTGTCCCTGGTCAAGTACGCCCCGCCGGGCGTGTGGGCCGCCGTGTCCTGGCTGCTCGGCATGGCCTTCGCCGCGCGGGCGTACTCCGGCCTCCCGCTGATGCCGACGAGCGGCAACGGGAGCCCCGCTCCCCTGGAGTGGCTGGTCATCGTCGGGACCGCCGGGGCGGTGCTGCTCGCCGCCCGGTTCCTCGAACGCCGCCCGATGACGGCCCTCGGGCTGCTGATCGGCTGCTCGTACGGCGCGACGCTGGCGATCGACGAGACGGGCATCACCTTCCTCCACTACGCGGCCATCGACATCGCCGCGGGGTACATCGTGGCGACCGGCACCACCCGCGCCCGCCACGCGGCCTTCGCCCTCGCGCTCGGCGTCCTGCCCGCCTACGCGCTGCTCCGGCAGCTGCTCGGCCTCCCCCTGCAGCTCCCGCACACCGTGAGCGACAGCTGGTCCGACTGGCAGACCCCCACGTTGACGGCCGCCGTGGCCTGGCTGACCGGTGACTCGGTGCGGCGGGCCCGTGCCTACGCGCAGCGCCTGAGTTCGCAGGCGACGGCGCAGGCCGTCACCGCCGAACGGCTGCGCATCGCACGGGAGATGCACGACACGGTGGCACACAGCATCGGCATCATCGCCCTGCAGGCGGGCGCGGCGGCGCGGGTCGTCGAGACCCAGCCGGTCCTGGCGCGGGAGGCGATGGCCGCGGTCGAGACGGCGGGCCGGGAGACCCTGGCCGGGCTGCGCCGGATGCTGGGCGCGCTGCGCGAGAGCGAGCCGGGTCAGGGGGCGGACTGCGCAAGGGAGTTGGCGCCGCGCGGACCGGCCGAGGGTCTCGCGGATGTGGAGCGGCTCGCCGCTTCGACGACGGCCGCCGGGGTGCGGGTGGACGTGACGTGGCGGGGCGAGCGGCGGCCGCTGCCCTGGTGCGGCACGCGGCCACCACCGCCTGCGCGGTGTCCGTGGAGTACCGCGACGAGGAGGTCGTCATCGAGGTCGAGGACCGCGGCCGGGGCCGGGGCCGGGGCCGGGGCCGGGGCCGTACGAAAACCGCGTCCCACCGCGGCGGAACGGGCACGGGCGCCACGGGCACGGGCACGGGGTACGGGGTACGGGCTGGTCGGCATGGGCGAGCGAGTCGCCCTGCTGCACGGCGAGTTCAGCGCCGCGCCGCGCCCCGACGGCGGCTTCCGCGTGCGTGCCCGACTGCCCTTGCCGCTGCCCCTGCCGCTGTCGCTGCCCGGCGCGTCGACGTCCTCACGGCGGGTGCCCTCACGGCAGGTGCCCTCACGGCGGGTGCCCGATGACGGTCCGCGTCCTGCTCGTCGACGACCAGCCACTCGTCCGTACCGCCCTGAGCATGGTCATCACCGACGCCCCCGACATCGAGGTCGCGGGCGAGGCGGCGTCGGGTGACGAGGCGGTCCTGCGGTGCGCCGAACTGCGCCCGGACGTCGTGGTGATGGACATCCGGATTTCCGGCATGGACGGCATCGAGGCCACCCGGCTGATCACATCGGGCCCGGCGCCCGCGCACGTCGTCGTCCTGACGACGTTCGACGACGACGATTACGTGTACGGGGCGCTGCGCGCGGGCGCGGCGGGGTTCCTCGTCAAAGACATGGCCCTTGACGACATCCTGGCGGCGGTGCGGACCGTCGCGACCGGCGACGGGCTGCTCGCGCCGAGCGTCACACGCCGACTGATCAGGGAGTTCGCGGAGCGGCCGACGTCCGCACCGCCGACCGGGGTGCCGCTCGCGGGCATCACGGACCGCGAGCGCGAGGTCCTGACCCTGGTGGGCCGCGGCCTCTCGAACACCGAGATAGCCGGGGAGCTCTGCCTCAGCGTCGCCACCGCGAAGACGTATCTGACCCGGCTGCTCGCCAAGCTCGGCGCCCGGGACCGGGTGCAGCTGGTCATCATCGCGTACGAGAACGGGCTGGTGTCGACGGCCCGTTGAGGCGACCGGTAGGTGAGGCGACCGGTAGTCGAGACGACCGGTAGCGGTGTGTCCGGCGAGTTCGCGTCGTGTTCACGCGCCCCTCATTGACTCGCCTCCGGCGGCTCCTTAGCTTCATGGCGCACCCGTCATCGCCCATCACCGATCACCGATCACCCATCACCCATCGCCCATCACTCATCGACCGGTCGCCCGCCGCTCGTCATCGGGCCATCACACGCGGAGGGTCTGTCGTGCGCCGACACATCTGGGGGGCGGCCGCCGTGCTCGCCCTGTTCACGGGGCTCCTGCCGACGGCATCGGCACAGGCAGGGACGGCCGCCGCGGGCAGACCCGGGCCGCTCCCCCTGGAGCGGCTCTTCGACAACCGCGCGGTCAGCGACGACGGCCGCCCCGCCGACGCGGACTTCGACGGTGCGGGCGGCTCGCTGTCCGCACGGGACCTGACCTCCGCGGGCTGGACCCCCGGGCGCTCTCTGGCCGTCGACGGGGCCCGCCTCACCTGGCCGCGCACCGCGCCGGGCGCGCCGGACAACGTACGGGCCGACGGGCAGGCGGTGCGGGTCCGGGGCCGCGGGAACGCCCTGGCCTTCCTGGTCGCGGGGACGGGCGGCGAGGCGAGCGGCGCGGGCACGGTCCAGTACCGGGACGGCTCGCGCGGCAGGTACCGGCTCACGGCGCCCGACTGGCGCTCGGGCCCGCTCGCCACCAAGTCCGTCGCGCTCCCGCACATCAACACGCCCGGCGGTCAACTCGCCGAGCGGGCACGGCTGTACGTGGTGACGGTGCCGGTGGCCCGCGGGCGTGAGGTCGCCTCGGTGCGGCTGCCCCGCGACCCCGGCGCCGCCGACCTGCACGTCTTCGCGGTGTCCGTGCGGGCCGAGACGCGCGGCTGGACGGGCACTTGGTCGGCGTCGACCACCGGCTACACGGCGGTGGGGCCCTGGGCCGACCGGACCGTGCGGCTCGTCGTGCACACCAGTACCGGCGGTCCGCGGGTGCGCGTCCGCCTCGACAACACCTTCGCCGCGGCGCCGGTGCGGATCGGCGGCGCGACGGTGGCGGTGCAGGGGACGGGGGCGGGCGCCCGGGGCGAGCCGCGGCCGCTGTCCTTCCGGGGCGCTCCCGGCACGGAGATCCCGGCGGGCGCCCAGGCGTTCAGCGATCCCCTCGACTTCGACGTACCCGCCGGCACCAACCTCCTGGTCAGCTTCCACCTGCCCGGACCCGTGGCGACGGCGCCCGTGCACAGCCAGGCCCTCCAGCGGTCCTACGTCAGCACCCCCGGCGACCACACGGCCGACGGCTCCCCGGCCGCGTACACCTCGACGATCACGACGTGGCCGCTGCTCACCGGCGTCGACGTGGGCGGCGGGCCCGGCTCCGTGGTGCTGCTCGGCGACTCGATCACGGACGGCGCCAAGTCGACGCAGGACGCCAACCGGCGCTGGCCCGACGTCCTGGCGACCCGGCTCCTGAACCAGCCGGACGTGCCGCGCTACGGCGTGCTCAACCAGGGCATCTCCGCGAACCGCGTGGTCGCCGACCGCTACCCCGGCGACGGCGTCTCCACCGACACGGGCGGCGTGAGCACCCTGCACCGCCTCGACCGGGACGTCCTCGCCCAGACGTCGGCGCGCACCGTCCTCGTCTTTCAGGGGATCAACGACGTGCGGTGGGGCGCCTCCGCCGACCAGCTGACCGCCGGTCTGCGGGAGATCGCTGACCGGGCCCACGCGCGCGGCCTGCGGGCCGTGGCGGCGACGATCGCGCCCTGTGAGGGCGAGTCGCTCTGCACGGCGGCCGCGAACGCGCGGCGGGAGGCCGTCAACGCGTACCTGCGCGGGAACGG
Organism: Streptomyces sp. NPDC046465; assembly: GCF_040646035.1. Lineage (NCBI taxonomy): Bacteria > Bacillati > Actinomycetota > Actinomycetes > Kitasatosporales > Streptomycetaceae > Streptomyces > Streptomyces sp. NPDC046465. The sequence continues at coordinate 116,859 of NZ_JBEYZK010000022.1, read as the reverse complement.
CGACTTCGACGCCGTGCTCGACTTCGACGCGGTACTGCGGGACCCCGCGCACCCGGCGCGGATGTCGCCCGCCTACGACAGTGGTGACCATCTGCATCCGGGCGACGCGGGGCTCGCGGCCCTCGCGGACTCGGTGGACCTGCGGCTGCTCGTGCCGTAGCCCACCGGGCGCGCGCTACACGTCCAGGTCGACCACGACCGGGGCGTGGTCGGACGCGCCCTTGCCCTTGCGCTCCTCACGGTCCACGTACGAGTCGGAGACGGCCTTCGCGAAGGGGCCGTTCCCGTACACGAGGTCGATGCGCATGCCGCGGTTCTTGGGGAAGCCCAGCTGGCGGTAGTCCCAGTACGTGAACGGGTGGGCGTACTTGAGGGGGCGGGGCACGATGTCGGTCAGGCCCGTCTCGCGCAGGGCGGCGAGGGCGGCGCGCTCGGCCGGGGTGACGTGCGTGGCGCCGACGAAGAGCGAGGGGTCCCAGACGTCGTCGTCGGTCGGCGCGACGTTGAAGTCGCCGAGGACCGCGAAGGGGCGCGGGCCCGCCGCGTCCTTGGCGACCGCCGCCTTCAGTGCCTCGAACCACTGGAGCTTGTAGGCGTAGTGCTCGTGGTCGACCTCGCGGCCGTTCGGCACGTACACCGACCAGACGCGGACCGGGCCGCAGGTCGCGGAGATCGCGCGGGGCTCGTCCGCGCCGTCGTACCCGGGGCCGCCCGGCAGGCCCTTGACGACGTCATCGAGGCCGACCTTGGAGACCAGTGCGACGCCGTTCCACCGCCCTGTCGCGTTCACCGCCGACTCGTACCCCAGCTCGCGGAGCTCGGCGGCGGGGAACTGCTCGGCCGTCGTCTTGGTCTCCTGGATGCACAGCACGTCCGTGCCGGTGCTCTCCAGCCAGGCCAGGAGCCTCGGCAGACGGGCGGTGATCGAGTTCACGTTCCAGGTGGCGATGCGCATGTCTCCCAACCTACCGGGCGCCACCGACAGTCAGAGCTCGGCCGACTCCCCCGGCGTCAGGCGCAGGTGCTCCGTGCCGCCCAGGGAGCCGATCTGGTGGTCGTAGACCGGCCGGGCGAGGTCGGTGAGGAGCGCGTCGTGGACGTCGTAGGCGCGCTGCGGCCGGACCTCCCGTACGTAGTCGATCACCTCGGAGATCTTGTTCCACGGAGCCATGACGGGCAGCATCAGCGTCTCGACGGGCTGGTCGGGGACGGTCAGCGCGTCGCCCGGGTGGAAGACGGAACCGTCGACCAGATACCCGACATTGGTGATCCGCGGGATGTCCGGGTGGATCACCGCGTGCAGCTCGCCGTGCACCTGGACGTCGAACCCGGCGGCCGTGAAGGCATCACCGTGTCCGACGGTGTGCACGCGCCCGGGGAAGGCCGCCGAGATCTGGTCCGCGACGGACTTGAGGGTCCAGATCTCGGCGCCGGGGCGCGCCTCCAGGGCGGCCCGCAGCCGGTCCTCGTTGAAGTGGTCCGGGTGCTCGTGCGTGACGAGGATGACGTCGGCGCCGAGCGCGGCGTCCTCCTCGCTGAAGCCGCCGGGGTCGACGACGAGCGTGCGCCCGTCCTTTTCGAGCCGCACGCACGCGTGGGACTTCTTCGTGAACGTCATGCCCTTCGCGCGGGCGGAATGGGTGTCGGCAGAAGTCGTCATGCCTCCATCCTGCTACTCCTGCGGCGTGGTTTCCTCACGGATCACGGCCTGCGCGACCCGGAACGCCGAGTTCGCCGCCGGGACACCGCAGTAGACGGCGGCCTGCAGCAGGACCTCCTTGATCTCGGCGGGGGTGAGTCCGTTGCGCAGCGCGGCCCTGGTGTGGAAGGCCAGCTCGTCGAGGTGGCCGCCCGCGACGAGCGCGGTGAGCGTGACGCAGCTGCGGGAGCGGCGGTCCAGGCCGGGGCGGTTCCAGACCTCGCCCCAGGCGTAGCGCGTGACGAGCTCCTGGAAGTCCCCGGAGAAGTCGTCGGCGGCGGCGAGGGTCCGGTCGACGTGCGCGTCGCCGAGGACCTCGCGGCGGACCTTCATCCCGGCGTCGTACAGGTCGGGGGCCGCACTGCCCGGCACGGCCACGGGCTGCTCCGCCGGGCCGATCTCGGCGACGGGCGTGACGGGCGCGGGCGACGGGGCGAGGACGGGCTTGAGGGGCGGTGCGGAGAGGGCGGACTGGCCGCCCATGGTGGCGTCGGGGGCGGGCTGCCAGGCCGATGAGAAGTGGCGTACGAGGAGGTCGGTGACGGCGGCGGGCTGCTCGACCGGCGCGAGATGCGAGGCGCCCGGCACGACGGCGAGCCGCGCGTCGGGAATCCCCGCGACCAGCGTGCGGGCCTCGCCCTGCCCGGTGACCTGGTCCTCGGAGCCCACGAGGACCAGCGTCGGCACGCCGACCCTGCCCAGCTCGGCGCGGACGTCGAAGGCGGCGAGTGCCTCGCAGGCAGCGATGTAGCAGCCGGGGTCGGTGGTGCGCACCATCTGCACGGCCCAGTCGGTGATGGCGGGCTGAGCGGCGGCGAAACCGGGCGTGAACCAGCGGTCGGGCGCCGAGCGTGCGATGGGGTCGAGGCCATTGCTCCGCACGATCACGCCGCGCTGCCGGAACTCGTCGGCCGTGCCGAACCGCGGCGAGGCGGCGATCAGCGCGAGCGAGGCGACGCGCTGCGGGTGCCGGAGCGCGAGCTCGACCCCTATGGCACCGCCGAAGGCGCAGCCCCCGTACCCGAAGCGGTGCACGCCGAGCTCGTCGAGCGTGGCGAGCAGCCGGTCGACGAGCTCCCCGACGGACCCGCACGGGTGGGCGGGCGCTCCACCATGACCGGGCATGTCGAAGCGGAACACCCGCCAGTGCCGGATCAGCTCGGGTATCTGCCGGTCCCACATGTGCCATGTGGTACCGAGCGAGGACCCGAGGATCAGCACGGGGGCGTCTTCTGGCCCGTCAAAACGGTATTGGAGGGTCTGCTGCATCGTCTCGCTCACCCGCCTCACGCTCTCATATCTCACCATCGCTCACGACCGTGCGGTATGTCGTCCCCCGACCCGTGCGGCCCACCCCACACCGCGGCAGCTCCACGCAGATCTTCCACATCCGTCTTGAGGTACCACCTTCGGCAAGGTACGTGACAGGCCCCCGCCGACGTGCTCTCCGACCTGCTCGCAGACATGGACGGCATGAAGCCCCTCCTCGCCCTGCCCCGTCTCCGACCGCATGTGGGTCCTCTCCGCAACCGGCGCCACGCCAGCCACGGTGCTGCAGGATCTCCTGATCCACCTCGCCGACGGCGATGGCTGGGACACGGCCATTGGCGCACCGCTGGAAGAGAAGATGGTCACCGCAGACGTCCCCCGACGGGGACGCAGGCGTTCAGTTCGACCCACTGACCGAGCAGCACCCCCAGAACCCAGCCACCTGGACTATCTGGGTCGGCCGCAGTCCGGCCCGGCCCACCTGAGCCATCACCGCGTCCCCGCACGCCCCGAGTTCACTGCTGTCGGGTCTCTCCGAGACCCCGGGCGCCCTCGCGATCCCATCGGACGAGCGCGAGGGGTTCAGCAACGCGCGGTGAGCTCGGGGATCACACTGTTGACGGCGCTGCGACCTGGTGTCCTTCTCCTTATCTCGGGCCGTCTCGCTGGACGGCCGTCTCAGCGATGTGTCATTTCCTCATACCGGGGTTCGAGGAACCGGCGCGAGGATTCCCGGAAACGGGCTACGAGCGGGCTGCGGTCGCCTGAGCGGCTGGCGACGACCACCTGACAGGGTTCCATGTCGTCGACGGTGATGGCGATGACATCGTCCCGGAGTGTGTAGCGGCGGTCATACGCAGGCACGACGGCGACGGCGCGCCCGTCCGCGACGACTTCGAGCTTGTCCTCGAAGGTGTCCACGAGCAGCGGACCGAGTGGTGCGGGGTTGCCGTCCGGCCGGGGGTCGAGCCGCCAGAACTCGCTCCAGACCGCGGTCATGCTGGCACAGGTCAGCAGGGATTCGTCGGCGAAGTCGTCCTGCCTGACCGACTTCTTGCCGGCGAGGCGGTGGGATGCGGGCACGAGGAGTACCCGGGGTTCGTCGTAGAGGACGGTCACACTCAGGTCATCGTCCGGGATGGGCAGCGGCGCGCGGGCGACAAGCACGTCGACCCGGCCGTCGGGAAGAGCGCGGGTTTCGTTCCAGTCCAGATGACGGGTGCGGACATGGGCGTCAGGATGACCGCGGCGCAGGTCCCGCACCGCGGGAGTGATGACGAGGTCCTCGACGTACCCGATGGTGATCGTGCGCGGTGGCGCTGCGGCGCGTGCGGCCCGCACCGCCTGCTGGGCGGAGTGCAGGAGTGCCTGCGCCTGGGGCAGGAAGGCCGCGCCTGCCGCGGTGAGGGCGCTGCCCTGGGTGGTGCGCTCCAGCAGGCGCACGCCGAGGGCGTCCTCCAACCGCTTGATCTGACGGCTCAGGGAGGGCTGGGCCACGTGCAGCGCCGCCGCCGCCCGGGCGAAGTGCAGATGCTCGGCGACGACCGTGAAGTACCGCACCAGCCGCAAGTCGAGGTCAAGGCCGGGATCGAGCGCCGGAGTGGGCGAAACTCCATCGGACATGCAGACACCCTACTCGTGATGCCGATCCTGCATGACGGGGCACGAAACAGGTCTTGGACGCCCTACCGCAGATGGCTGTTGACTCAATGCTGTCCCTCCGAGACCGCCTCGGGGACATGATCCGCAAGCCGATTCCTGGAACAGAGGATGTCCACCGTGGGCAAGTACGAGGGCAAGAACGTCGTGATCACAGGAGGCAGCAGCGGGTTGGGCCTGGCCACCGCACAGCTCCTGGTGGGCGAAGGGGCACGGGTGCTCATCACCGGGCGTAAGCAGGCCGCACTGGATGCCGCCCGCGACCAGCTCGGCGACAACGCGAGTGCGCTGCGCAGCGACGCGTCGTCGTTGCCCGACATCGACGCGCTGGCCGACCGTGTGAAAGCCGAGTTCGGTACGGTCGATGCCCTGTTCGCCAACGCCGGTGTGAACGGATTCGCACCATTCGAGGCGACAAGCGAGGAACTCCTCGACGAGTTGCTGACGATCAACACCAAGGGCCCGTACTTCACGGTGCAGAAACTCGTCCCGCTGCTGGCCGAGGGCAGCGGCGTGGTGTTCACCACCTCGGTCGTGAATGTGCTGGGCCTTCCCGAGCTCAGCGCATACGCGGCGAGCAAGGCGGCGCTGCGCTCGATGACCCGCAGCCTGGCCCGCGAGCTGCTGCCGAAGAAGATCCGCGTCAACGCGGTCAGCCCCGGCCCGATCGACACCGGGATCCTGGAGAAAACGATGCCCCCGGAAGCGGTGGAACAGACGAAGGCACAGATGGCCGCGGTCATCCCCATGCTGCGTGTGGGCACCCCCGACGAGATCGCCAAGGCAGTCGCCTTCCTCGCCTTCGACGCCACCTTCACCACTGGCGCCGAACTCGCCGTGGACGGCGGCGGTTCCCAATTGTGACTGCGGTCAACAGCGGCTCGATGAGCGACCGCAGTCCAGCCGACACGACCCATGGCCGCGACTGCCGCCTCGCCACAACCAGACCAACGAGCCGACACGTCAACAGTCGCGTGGGATGCCCAGGCATCTGCATGTCCATGTGGCGCGGATTCTGCGGGGCTCGGTGGGGAACCCGGAGACGGGCGGGATGTACCGAGTGGCCATCGAGGATGTCAGCGCCTGGACCATCGGCGACTTCAGCTATGCCGACCACTGATCCGCTGACCCACCGACCACTGGCCCACCGGGAATGCCTCGGTACGCCGTGAGGGTCCGATGGGCGTACCCCGGTCGGACCCTCATCGCTGTATCGCTGGTGGCGCGCTTGCCCCTCGGTCAGGCTGCCGCAGCGGCGCCGAGCATCGCGGAAGCCTTTTGCATCGGGTTGAGAACGCGCGCGGGCGCGGCGGGTTGGGGGAGGCCGCGGCAGGTGAAGCCGAGCTGGGTCATGGCCCGCAGGACTTCGCCGGCGCTGAAGTCGCGGCGGTCTTGGCGTGTGACGATCTGACCGACCTGCTTGAGGGGGTAGGTACGGCGGCCGATGATGACGGTCTCGCCGAGGGCCTGCTCGGGCTTGATGCCCTTCATCGACTCCAGGACACCGCTCTTGGTGAGGTCGAACGGGAAGCGGGCAATGACACAGCGCATGATGCCTCACAGGGAGAAGACCGAAGGGGGATGTTTCTGCCGCGGTTGAGCCGGTTGGGGTGGTTCAGCGGGCGAGGGCGAGGGTGCCCAGAGCACTGCCGTGTTCGTCGACCACCGGCAGGGCAGCGAGCCGGCTGTGACGCATCGCGTGCTGGGCTTCGGCCATGGTGGTCACCGGAGAGGTGAACGGGCCGTGGTCGCCGAGGATGTCACGCAGTTGGACCCGGTCGGTGCATGCGGAATTGTCACGGGCCGCGGTGAGCTGGGCCTCGGTGAGAAGCCCGGTGCACAGGCCGCCGCCGTCGCCGACCAGGAGGGTACGAAGGTGGCGTGTGACGAGCCGGGCGGCATCTGAATCCACGTCAAAAGATGCCTCCTGCAGTGGTGGGTCAGTTTCCTGACCACGAAGTTTCTAGGCCGCCGCGCCGAACGAGGTCTGCCGCGCTGTCGTGCGCCGGGCAGCCGAGGCGGGGCTGCGTCGGCCGCGTGAGGCGGCGCTGCGCTTGCGTCGCTCGGCCATCGGCGCGGTGATCGTGACCGGGATACCGGAGGGGGCCTGCGCGCCGGTGATCCGGCTGAGTGCCTCCTCGCCGGAGCGGACCTGGGTGGTCTGGGGCACGATGCCGGCGGCGGTCATGAGGCGGTTCATGTCGCGGCGCTGGCCCGGCGTCACCAGGGTAACGACGCTGCCGGACTCACCGGCGCGTGCCGTGCGGCCACCGCGGTGGAGGTAGTCCTTGTGGTCGGTCGGCGGGTCGATGTTGACGACGAGGTCGAGGTCGTCGACGTGGATGCCGCGGGCGGCGACGTTCGTGGCGACCAGCACGGTGACGTGTCCGGTCTTGAACTGGGCCAGGGTCCTGGTGCGTTGGTGCTGTGATTTGCCGCCGTGCAGGGCGGCGGCCCGCACGCCGCTGTTCAGCAGGTCCTGGGTGAGCCGGTCGACGGCGTGCTTGGTGTCCAGGAACATGATTACCCGGCCGTCGCGGGCCGCGATCTCGGTGGTGGTGCGCTGCTTGTCGGCGCCGTGGACGTGCAGCACGTGGTGTTCCATCGTGGTGACCGCGCCCCGGGAGGGGTCGACGGAGTGGACGACGGGGTCGGTGAGGTAGCGGCGGACCAGCAGGTCCACGTTGCGGTCGAGCGTGGCGGAGAAGAGCATCCGCTGGCCCTCGGGGCGCACCTGGTCGAGGAGCGCGGTGACCTGCGGCATGAAGCCCATGTCGGCCATCTGGTCGGCCTCGTCCAGGACGGCGATGCCGACCTGGTTCAACCGGCAGTCGCCGCGGTCGATGAGGTCCTTCAGACGGCCGGGCGTCGCCACGACGACCTCGGCCCCGCCGCGCAGGGCGTTGGCCTGTCGGCCGATCGGCATCCCGCCGACGACGGTGGCCAGGCGCAGCTTCACCGAGCGGGCGTAGGGGGCGAGCGCGTCGGTGACCTGCTGGGCAAGCTCACGGGTCGGCACGAGGACCAGGGCCAGCGGCTGGCGGGGCTCGGCGCGCTGTCCGGCGGTGCGGGCCAGCAGGGCCAGGCCGAAGGCAAGGGTCTTGCCGGAGCCGGTGCGCCCCCGTCCCAGGACATCGCGGCCCGCAAGGCTGTTGGGCAGCGTCGCGCCCTGGATCGGGAACGGCACGCTGACGCCCTGCGCGCTCAGCGCGGCCAGCAGCTCGGTGGGCATGTCGAGGTCGGCGAACGCCTCGACCGCGGGCAGCGCGGGAGTGGTGGACTTCGGCAGGGCGAGCTCACCTTGGACCGCGGCCGGGCGCCGGCCGCCCGAGCGGCCTGCGGCGGGTGAGCCGAAGCGGGCGCCCCGCCTCGAACCGGCACCGAACCCGGGGTTCTCGGTCCGGCGGGGGCGGGCAGAGCGGTCGTTCGTACGTGTGGGGTTCATAGAGAACCTTCCTTGATACGGCGCGTATCAAGGAATTCCCGCAGCGAAAAATACAGCGCGAGGAAACGCAAGAACGAACCGAATGAAATGCGCGGAAAGAAATACGGCCTGCGGTGACCCGGTGCGGGAAATATCCGTAGCTGGGTCCCGCACCCCGAGGGATGCGGGACCCAGCTACGAAGTGCGCGTCAGCGTCAGGCGAGAGCGATGTTCTCTGCCGTCGGGCCCTTCTGGCTCGGCGCGATGTCGAAGATGACCTTCTGGCCCTCCAACAGCTCGCGGAAGCCCTGGGCGGCAATGTTCGAGAAGTGGGCGAACACGTCGGCGCCCCCACCGTCCTGCTCGATGAAGCCGAAACCCTTGGCCGCGTTGAACCACTTCACGGTGCCTGACGCCACGTTGTATCTCCTTCTGGGGGCAGTACGCCGGTATCCGCGATGCGCGGATACCGGGTCGCCGCGATGATGCCCCGACCGGAAAGACCGGCAATACGAAAAGGCTTCCAGGCGCCGTAATATTCGGCGAAGGAGCTTGAGGTTTTTGGGAACCAAAACTGCAACTGAGATCGACAGTAGCATGAGGTAGCAGCCCGCGTACGGAAAATAATGCCACTCTATTGGTTGCCCCACAAACACTCCCCGCACTGCGCGTTAAACCCTCATCGCGCGGTCATAGATATTGCCCACCCGGGATGCGGCGTTTCAAAAAACCGGGTGCTGTAGGCCGCATTCGATGCAGATCTGGCCTGGTCAGTGCGTCAGTGGATGGCGAGGAGGATGGCGATGTAGTGCGCGGTGAAGGCTGCCACGGTCAGGGCGTGGAACACCTCGTGGAAGCCGAACCAGCGGGGTGAGGGGTCAGGGCGCTTGAGGGCGTAGACGACGGCGCCCGCGCTGTAGAGGAGCCCGCCGGCCACGATCAGGGTGAGTACGGCTGCTCCGCCGTTGTGCAGGAAGTCGGGCAGGTAGCGCACCGGTGCCCATCCCAGGGCCAGGTAGCACGGGGTGTACAGCCAGCGCGGGGCGCCGACCCACAGGACCCGGAACGCGATGCCGGCCACCGCGCCCACCCATACGATCCACAGCAGCACGGACCTCTGCTCCGGCGGCAGGAGAAGCACGGCCAGTGGCGTACAGGTGCCAGCGATGATCAGGAAAATGTTGGCGTGGTCCAGACGTCGCAGAAGGGCCTCGCCGAGCGGCCCCCAGGTGCCCCGGTGGTACACGGCGCTCGTCGCGAACAGCATCAAGGCGGTGACCGCGTACACGGCGCAGGCCCAGGCCGCCTGCGGGGTACCTGCCAGGCAGATGAGCACGATCCCCGCGATCAGCGCGGTCGGGACCATTCCCGCATGGAGCCAGCCCCGCAACTTCGGCTTGATCGGCTCGACCAGGTCGGCCACCTGCTCCAACAGAGCGGCAACCGGACCGTCTTCACCCGCACCATCACCTTGCGGTCCGTCGGACAGCCCGACTTCACGGTGTTCTCCACGCTGTGAGGCGACGCGCACACATTCGGCCTCAGCGGGGTCACGGGGCATTGCTCCCTGCCCTCCTCCAGACTTATGGGCGTCACTGGAAATCATGCGTTCATGTTACGAGCCGATCTTTGGAATCCCCGTTGACCTCGTACACCCGCCCCGGTGACCGGGTGGCCGATGGGCAGGGCGCCCGCGCAGGTGGCGACGGCGGCCTGCCCCTCTCGGGCGCCTTCGCCACCATGAGCAGCCCCAAAGACGCGAGGTGATTTGCGATCCGGCATGCGACCCGGTTGTTCTTGACTGAGGTGCAGGCCGTTCACGGGATTCCGGTGTCGGACCGTGCGATGGGCGTGGTGCAGTTGGTGGTCAGCGAGCTGGTGACGAACGTGCATAAGTACGCGCCGGGCCCGTACCTGCTCATGCTGCTTGCGTCTGCGGGGGCGGGATGAGGGGGTTACTCGGCGTCCGTGGGGTGCGCTCGTGGCCGTGCGGGTGGGATCACGGGGGTGAACTCGCCGTCGATGACGTCTCGGGCGACGTCGCTGAGCAGGGTGCGGTGGCTGCGGGCGTGGTGGCGCAGGGCGTCGAAGGCGTGGTTGAGGGTGATGTTCTGGCGGGCGGCAAGGAGGCCCTTGGCCTGTTCGATCATGATGCGGCTGTGCAGGGCGGTGTGGAGTTGTCCGTTGACGGTGTGCTGGTGGGTGATGGTGCGGGCGTGGAGCAGCCCGATGGTGGCGGCGCTGGCCAGGGCCTGGGCGAGGGCGAAGTCTTCGGCGTCCAGCGTGCGGGGGCCGGTATGCAGGAGGAGCAGGCTGCCCACGATGTCCTGGCGTAACCGCATGGGGACGGCGATGGCCTGTGTGTAGCCGGCGCGCTGGAGATCGGCGGCGAACTGGGGCCAGCGTGAGGCCGCGTCGTCCCCGCTGCGCAGGGTGACCGGCCGCTGGGTGGAGACGGCGTCCAGCGCCGGGCCCTGCTGGCAAGCGGTGTTCAGCAGGTCCTGCAGCGTGGGGCCGGGGTCGCAGGGTGCGGGGCTGTGCAGGTGGGGTGGAGGGTGGGCGAGGAAGACGCCGGCGTCGGTGATGTCGAGGAGTTCCTGGCAGCGCAAAGTCATCTGGTGCAGGAAGTCGATGACGTCGAAGTCCTCGACCAGGGTGTCGGCCAGCTCCAAGAAGGTGCGGGTGATGTGTTGTTGCCTGCTCATGGCGGTACTCCTTGGCCTCCCGCACGGTCGGTGGTCAGCGGGGTGACCGGTTTCATGGGACGTCTTGGGGCAGTTCCTGGCGGATCACGGCGCGGGCGGTCTCCGTCAGGGACTGGGCCGAGGCATGGACTCGGGCGCGCAGCCGATCCAGGGCCTCGGGCAGCGCGACGCCGAGGCGATGGCTGAGGACACCGGTGGCCTCGTGGACCTCGGCCCGGTGCAGCTCCACCGCCTCCGCGGTGCCTGGGCCGTTGCTCGGATCGGATGCTCCCGGCCAGCGGCCAAGGATGTGCTCGGCCAGGATGTCGGCGACCAGCCAGCCCTCCGTGGCCTGCCGGGGGGTGAGCGGACCGGCCGTGTGCCGGTAGCCGGTCAGTGATCCCACTTGCGCGGCGCCGATGCGCACGTCGGTCGGGTTCTGGCCGTGCAGAGCCGGGCCCTGCCCCAGGAGGAACTGCAGGTCCTCCAGCCGTGCACTGGTCTCATCGCTGAACCACACGAGTTCCTGATCTACCGTGAGAGCTATCCCGCCCAGCCCCAGGCCGTGCGGACAGGTGATCGCCCATTGCCTGCGCTGTTCCTCGTCCGCCCCGGCCATCGCACGCAGTGTGCCCAGGAGTTGTCCCACGGTGGATCCCATATGCTCAACGCCTTCCCGGGTGCCCGTCGTGCGGCGCGGCGGGTGCTGACCACTCCGTTTCAGCCTAGTGGCAGCCCCGGTGGGTGACGGGAGAAGAACGGGACTTCCCAGTACGGGGACGGATGAGGCGGCGCGGCGACGCCGTGGACAGCAGGCAGAGCGGTGATCACGGCCGTGTGATGAGTGCTTCGCGGCCGTTGGCGCAGGAGTTGAGGGCGGACAGGTCCAGCACCAGCCGACCACGATCACGAGGACGCGACACCGCCTGCACGATCGCCTCGCGCAGCAGAACCGGCGGCGACGCGGTGCCCGTCTGCCGGTTGGCGAAGATCTCCACCAGGGCGCGCACCGAACGTCCGGCATCGGATGGGTGCCGAACGGGCCCATCCAGTCGCCTATCTCCCGGGGCTGTCGATGCGTCGGCTGGCCGTGTCCGCCGGTCAGCACGGCGTGATCGCCAGATGCGCAGGACGATCGCAGTGCGGCAGGCCCACTACGGTTTGGCTGCCGAGGGGCTCTCCCGCGCCGCCGCCGGTCAGTGTGGGGCGATCTGGCTACGGATTTGGAAACGGCCCACTGACTCGCTGTTGGATGGTCGTAGCGCGACTGAGACAGGCCCTGCGAAGGTGTACCGGTGCTCGGCTGCGTGACGACACACGTGGTTCACCAGCTGGCGCGAGACCTCGGCGGAGTGCGCGGTGAGTCGGCTGTGGCTTTCGGCCGGCAACTCGATGACGAAGGCATTCGGCACCAAGACGCGTTCCCGGTCCAGGATCAGGGCGTGATCGTCGCACTCCCGCTGGAGTATGGCCACTACCTCTGTGGGATGCCGTGGGGTGGGAATCAAGGGAGCCCACAATGCGGAGGTCCATCGTTCTATTGCTTGTTCGACGGTGTGGATGAGTCCCATCAAGCTCGACTGCCCAAGGGCGCCCGAAGCAGGCTCGCCCGTACGGGTGCTTTGCAGAGGTTGATCACGGCCTGGCAGCACTCAAGTCCGTATATACGTCACCGGTTGACAACTCGCTTACCACAGGCGTGCGCTGAGGCATCGGCGGGTCGGCAGAGGTGTCGAGCGAGGACCAGAGAGGTTGCTGGGGGCGACAGGGCTTTGCTGGCTGCGATCAGTGAACTCGCGGATTGGCTTCCTGCCGCCGACCGCCCCGTTGTGGCGCACGTTGGAGGGGCCCCGGTGCATATGGCACCGGGGCCCCGAAGGAACTGCTACACCATCTGCCGGCCCTGGTTCTGCGCCGGCCTCCTGTGTCCGCATGGCCGCCCGAGATGTGGGCGGGGTACGGGGATCGCGAATTGCGTGACCGGAGACCACCTACCTATCGATGTCCTGCGGTACCCAGGCTCAAGATTTCCGCCCGGGCGATCCTGATGGCGCCTCAACTCCTCCGTTCTTCCCTCTGAATCAACTGTGTGCGGGTACTGCGAACTGCTGATACTGCTCTTTGCGCTGGTGGCCTTGAAAAGCGCCACTCTCTTCGGCAGCCAGCCCCGTCGCCTCTCCTGCATCTGCTCTGGCTTAGAACCCCACTGCCGAACTTCCCGGTACGCGCGCCGCAGCCTGACGCCTTTACCGAGGGACCACTAGAACTGCCGACTGCACTTGCGTGCCCTGCGGTACTGCTGTGGCGGCCCCTGATGACTGCGGGCCACCCGGTCCGGTCGTCAGTCCCGTCGCCGTCCTGCAACAACCCTGGCTCCGGAACTCCACCACCGCACCGACCTGCACTTACGAATACTGCTTCCCGGCAGTTCATCTCTGCCGGGCCTGCTCGATCTCTTGGCTACGGACAAGACACTAGCCCTAGCAACCTCCACATGTCTACCTCCGCCATGACAGGTTTTCTGCGTGGACTGACAGTGAAGCTCTGGCACCAACAGTGCTCAAAAGTTGCACCGAAGCACGCTCTGGGGTCTGAGGGCGGCCGGGTCCGGGCAGGCGGGGCGTCACGGCACAAGCGGCACAATCGATCAAGGTGGGGTGTACGCGCATGAACAGCCCGACGAGCACCGTCACCTCGCGCGGGGATGCCGGGTTCGAATCGCTGACTGCGGCGGTCACCATGTCGTGGGCGGCGGACAGTTCCAGCGCGTACCGGCCGCCGCCGTGACGCAGGGCGTTGGTGACGAGTTCGGAGACCACCAGGACGGGCGGGCGACGAGCAGGTTCGCGACGGATGCGATCACGGAGAGCCTGCGGGCGACGAAGGTGTCGATGACCTCCGCGGCCGTGACGTCGATGACAACACCGTGTGCGTCAGTTTCGAGGATGCGGGCGGACAGGTCTTCCTGAAGGGAGACCACCGCCGTCTCCTCCAGGTTCGCCGGAACGGTCACCAGGAGGATGCCCCCAATGTTCAGGACCGCGACGTGCTCACTCGTGATCTCTCGCTCCCCCTGCCGGCGCCCCCAGCGGGCTGTCCGGATCGCATGTCGCTGGATCCTGCTCCTCGGCGCCATGCGACTCTGGCTCTTCGGCGAAGCGGAAGCGGTCGCGCAGCCGCCTCGACACCTGGGCCCCTTTGGTAACGGTGCCCCGGTCCTGCTTTCGGGCAGGAGGGCACTCATGGCCTTCCCGCCGGCTTCCTGGCGGGTCACGGCGGTGGCTCGTGCGAGCGGTTGACCGCGGGCCGGCCGAAGCCTCCGGTGCCGCCGTAGAGGTCGGGGGTGCGCATCCGCGGGGAGTGCGGGCCAGGCTCCCGCACGGCGACCTCGATGCTGTCCGGGTACGGGGTCAGCGCCAGGGCATGGAAGCCGCCGCAGAGCAGGGCGTTGGTGACGAGCTCTGATACAACCAGGACCACGGATTGCACGGCCTCGACAGCGAGAGGGCGGGCGAGACCGTCGAGGAAGAGCCTGGCGCAATGACGGCGCCGACGGGGCAGGCCCCGGACCGGCCGACAGTGACGTCGGCGCTCATCGGTGTGTCCATCGGGATCACCTGGTCTCCGGAGCGTCCACCCCTTCCCGTTCAGTGCTTGTGCCCCGCACTGCGGGGGTCAACCGGGCGTGTCCCACTGCGCGCCACTCCTGTCCCGGATCGATTACCTCTCTAACGGTCCCGCGAAAATCTGCGCTGGCCGGAGTAGACATTGGATGCTGGTGTGGTTATGGTTTCTCTCGTACCCCAGAGAGACCGCAGGGCCCGGCAGAGACGAACTGCCAGGCAGCAGTACCCGTAGTTGCAGTGCGCAGGACGGTGCGGTGGTGGAGTTCCGAAGCCAGGGTTGTTGCAGGACGGCGACGGGACTGACGACCGGACCGGGTGGCCCGCAGTCATCAGGGGCCGCCGTGAGCAGTACCGCAGTGGTTGCAGTACCCAGCAGCGAAGTAATGAGCAGCACCTCGGTGAAGGCGTCGGCTGCGGGCGCGCGCACCGGGAGGTTCGGCAGTGGGGTTCTAAGCCAGAGCGGACGCAGGATGGGCGACGGGGCTGGCTGCCGGAAGTGGCGCCGGTAAAGGCCACAGCAGTACAAGCGGTTCGCAGTAGAGGAAAGACCCGCAGTTCGCAGTATCAGCAGTACGCAGCCCCCGCTTGGTAAGCAGTTGCCACCAGAGGGAAGAACGGAGGAGCCAAGCATCATCGGGATCGCCCGGACGCCACGCGAGTCCGGGTACCGCAGGACATCGATAGTGAGGTGGTCTCCGGTCACGCATCCGCGATCCCCGCACTCCCGACGAAGCTCAGGTCGGTAGGCGGAAACAGAAGGCCGGCGCAGTACCAGGGCCGGCAGATGGTGTAGCAGTTCCTTCGGGGCCCGGGAGCCACATGCTCTCCCGGGCCCCTCCACGCGTTCCACGAAAGAGGTGCGATGACCGCAGACGACTCCTACGGCCGACTTGATGACGATGACTACCCCGCCTACACCATGGGGCGGGCCGCCGACATGCTCGGCACCACACAGAACTTCCTCCGCGCGATCGGCGAGCACCGTCTGATCACTCCGCTGCGCTCCGCCGGCGGCCACCGCCGTTACTCCCGCTACCAGCTGCGCATCGCGGCCCGCGCTCGCGAACTCGTCGACCAGGGCACCCCCATCGAGGCGGCCTGCCGCATCGTCATCCTCGAAGACCAGCTCGAAGAGGCCCAGCGCATCAACGCCGAACACCATGCCGCTGCCCGACCTTCGAAGCCGACAGCCGCGGCCTGAGCGGACTTGGGGCGCCTCGCCGAGGGGATCGGCCGGTTCCCAGCGGACGACACGATCACCGCAGTACCTTCGTTGCCAGAAATTTTCACCAAAAAGGCCGACCACACAGACGCAGCCCCAGAGCCTGTGGACACCACAAGGCAGTCACCCGCTGTTTGGCCAACCCAAGCGTTAAGACGGTATTGAAGCTGTCGCAAGCCCCGCCGGATGGCGGCGATGAGGTCGACAGGTTCGGCAAAAGCACGGTTGGCCAGGGTGGTGCGGCGCAGGATGAACCAGATGCCTTCGACCGGGTTGAGGTCGGGTGCGTAGGAGCAATGCTGCTGACCGGGGTGTGCTCGAGGCCCCGTACGTCCTGGGGATGCGCACACTGGTAGTAGTCGGCGGACGCGAAATCTGGGACAGACAGGGGCCGTCGCCCAACTGCCTGCACATCGGCAGCACCGCGTCGCTCTTCACCCGTCACAGCAGATCCGCACCATTGGCGATAGCCGCACGCCAGCGCGGGAAGGCGGGAAGGTTCCGGCCGGCCAGCACCAGCATGCCCGGCTCCAGCCGTTCCCATAGCTGTCCCACCAGCGCGACCTCGCTCACCGGAAACGGCCCCATCGCCAAGCCGAACACCGCATGTGTCCCGCATTCCGCCATGACGACGGTGCGCACCTGTGGGAACGCCGCGGATTCGCGGTCGGAGACCGAGCTACCGAAGAACTCGGCGTTCGCCGCGGTATCCGGCACCTCAAGCGCGGTTCCGTCAATGGCGATCAGACGCCACCGGCGCTACCACGCTCCACCCGTGTCCGATTCGGCAACCGGATTGCACACCCGGTTAAACAACGACTTGAGGGGCACGGGACCAGACGGGCGCGGGCCCGGCTGATCGCCGCCGTGCGGGGAACTTCCCACCGTCCCCGCGGCAACCCTTCAGACAGCGGCCGTGCGACCTCCTCATAGCTGACCTGCCGGAACAGACACTCGCCAGTACGAAGTAGACCACCACCCGAGCCGGAAGCCGCCGCCGGACCTCGCGCCGCCTCGTCTCAGTAATGACCTCGTCGATCAACTCCGGTGGAGAGACCTTCGTCAGCACGCCCAGCCTGGTCCGGTCCACAACCCGTCACCAACCCGCATACCAGCCACACAAGTTCAACGAGACAGCCGACCCAAAGTCAGCAGCATTGCCTAAGGGCTGTCCCGTAAGTGACCTTCCAGGTCTCGCAACCTGATCCGGAAGGCTCATACAGGGGAGTTGTGGACGCCAACTCCCGTTGATCGGGCTGGGAGAGGACGGTGCGTCTCGCGGGATTCCCGCTGGCGAAGTGCCTGGACGGTGCGCCTCGGAGTCACGGGGTTTGGTTTCGCGTCGCACCGTCCACGCCAGATGCTTCAGGTGATCAGGCCGGCGCTGATCAGCCAGATGTGTTCACAGGTCGACGATGCCTTTTGCAACTCCTCGTGGGATTCCTGCGAGGCGTGGTAGAAGGTCCGCTCGATCATCCAGCACAGGGCGCGTGCCATCGCCGACGCTTGCTCTGGTCCGGTGCCGGCCTGGATGCCGGCTCGTTCCATGACGGCGGTGATGGCGGTGATGAACAAGTCTGCCGTGTGGCTCCACAGCTCGCCGATCTCCGGCACGGTCAACGACAGGTCGATAGCCGTGCGCATGACCAAGCCGTGCTCGTTCCACAGCTCAGCCGTGCGCTGCATGGCTGCTGCGATGGCCCGGCGCGGCTCGTCGGCCTGTGCGGTGGCCCGGGACCGCTCCCACAGGTGCTCGACGGTCCGGGCCACGAGCGCCGTGACCACTTCTTGCTTGGAGCCGAAGTAGAAGTACAGGGCGCCGCGTGTGATACCGGCGCCCTGGGCGATGTCACCGACGGTCATGGCGTCGTAGCCCTTCTGCGCCAGCAGAGCTTCGCAGGCGTCCAGAATGGCCCGCTCGCGGACATCGCCCTTGCGTTCGGTGGTGCGCCGGCTCCGCGCGGGGTGGTGGCTGGGCATCAGAGCTGAGCGCCCCCAGCGAAGTCGGTCGTACGGGAGAGGGGCTCCCATGCGCGGATGTCCTCGTCCACGGCCGTGCGCGCGGCGGTGACCAGTCGCAGCGCGTCCGAGCCGAGGACGAGGTGGGCCGGGGGCTGGTCGACCGACGCGATGTGCACGACGGCGTCCCCGGCCTTGGCCGGGTTGCCCAGCTGGTTCCCGCTGGCCTTCTGCCGCGCTTCCCGGATGGGGGTGAACAGTTCGTCGTAGTCGTCGATGGACTGCACGGCGCGCGTCATGGACCGTCCGGCCCAGTCGGTGCGGAAGGAGCCGGGCTCGATCGCTGTTACGTGGATCCCGAACTGTGCGACCTCCTTGCCCAGTGCTTCCAGGATGCCTTCCAGGGCGAACTTGCTGCCGCAGTAGGCGGACATGCCGGGCACGGCCATGAGCCCGCCCATGGAGGTGACGGCCATCAGGTGTCCGCGGCGGCGCTGGCGCATATGGGGCAGTGCTGCCTGCAGGGTGGCCACTGCCCCGAATACGTTGACCTCGAACTGCCGCCGCACTTCGGCCAGCGGGGTTTCCTCGAAGGTGCCCTCCAGGCCGTAGCCGGCGTTGGCGACGACGACATCCAAAGGACCGACGCTCTGCTCCACCTCCGCGACCACACTCGAGACGGCCTCACCGTCAGTCACATCCAGGATGCGGCCGTGAGCGTACCCGGATTTCAGCCCTTCGAAGGCCCGCAGGTCCTCCTCGGAGCGGACCGTCCCGACGACGGTGTGCCCGGCGGCCAGGGCGGCCTGGGCGAAGGCGCGGCCGAGGCCCGTGCTGACGCCGGTGATGAGCCACTTCTGCTGCTGCACTGTTCCTCCAGAGAGGTCTCACGAGGAGCTGGGCTGTCCCTCACCCGGAAAGTCTACACTGCGTCGAATTTAATCTACGTGACGTTGATTCTGCCGCCCCGACGTCACCATGCTCGGCCGAGGTCGATCCGGCCCCCACCGACCCGCTCGCCTCGGCTGAAACGATCACGGCGTGGGTGGAGTGTTCACGGCATCGGTGCCGTTCTGGATTGGGCCCTATACGGGCTGAGCCCGCGCTGCTTCGGCAAGTTGGCAGCCGCAGTGCGACGTGACCAAGCCGCAGATCGACCGCGCGGCCGACCCTGGAGTCTGCCGCTGGAGGATCGCGTCCTGCTGGTCACGGCGTACTGGCGCACAAACTTGACCATGCGCCAGCTGGCGCCGCGACGGCACCCTCGTGCCACCCGCGACCACTCGGTGGCCGAGCAGTCGAAGAACTATCGATACTCCACGGCCCGTCAAGTCGTGATCGACGCCGACACCCGCCGGGTCTTAGTCGTCGGTCGGCCCGTGTCGGGTAACCGGCATGACTCCCGAGGCCGGGAGGAGTCCGGTACCAAAGCCGTCGTCGGGAACACAATGACGATTGCCGACGGCGGCCATCAGGGCACCGGCCTGGTCATCTCACACCGCCGCCGCCCGGGCGAGGAACTGCCCTCCTGGAAGGAGCAACACAATCGAGCACACAAGCGGATCAGGGCTCGCGTTGAGCACGTCTTCGCACGCATGAAGAGCTGGAAGAACCTTCGCGACTGCCGCCTCGAAGGCGGCGGCGTCCATCACGCCATGCTCGGCATCGCCCGCCTTCACAACCTCACCCTCACCGGATAGAGAGCCCCAGAGTTGGTGAGCTGTGCCCCGAACGCCTTGGAAGATCACTTACGGGACAGCCCTTAGCTCCGACCACCTGGTCCAGACCGTCAGGCACGGTCTGCGCACGATCTGCGCACGATCTGCGCACGATCAAGTACCGCAGCGATCTGATCGACGGACGCCTCGCCATAACCGGCTCCATCACCCCGATGACTCCACGAGTTCAAGCTCAGTAAGAGTCACCTCCGCCTTCCGCCAGACGTCACGTACTCGGATACCACCACGCCATATTTTGGCGGGCTTACCGGTATCTGGGTTGGTGAGTTCAACCTGCGTAGTCGGCTTGCCACTGGCATCGCGTCGGCTTCAACGTTGTCGTCCACCCTGGGTGACCTCCAGTACCCCGATTGCAATGCACCGCCCTGGAAGGACGTTGACATCGCTTTCGACTAAATGATCACGTGGTGTTCGACTTCGAACGCTTCCGGCCTCCTCCCGGCACTCGAGGAGCCTGCCCCGGAGATGAAGGTCGTCACCACCATCGGCCCGGCCGGTGCCCCTCCGCCGACGATCGAGGGCCTTACGGAGCACGCCACCGCGTCACGTGCCACTTCGGCGAGCACGGCGGCACTGACGCAGCCTCATGCCGCCCTGGAGACCCTTGGGCCCGCCGGCCTGTGGGCACTGAAGTCGAAGACTCCGTCCGCGACCGCGCCGCTGCCTATGTCCAGCGGCCCGGCCCGGCAGGCAGCGCCCCCCTCGCCCCATCCCCCAGAAAGACAACGGGGCGGAAATATCATGAGCGGCTTCTACGCCGAGAACCGCATTATCGATGGGCCCGACGACGGATTCATCATCAAGGTGTCCCGACCTGATGCTCCTGTGGGCGGACGGCGTCCGCCCACAGGAGCATCACACCGGCCAGAACTGCAGCAGGAACCGCTCCACCCCTTCCGGCACGCCCTGTTGGGCGAGGGAAGTGACTGCTTCCTGCCCCACTACATGAGCCCGCAGCCGCCACCGCCGGCCCGCGACGCCAAGATCGATCCCGAACTCGTCCGGACCGCCGGCCGTGTGGAACCGCAGATGCCCCGAGGCAGAGTCCAGCTCCGCTTCCCCCGTCGCCTCCCACGGCACACTCCGATCCAGCTCGGGCGGTGAGTCCCGGACTTCGACCGTGAACGCGGCCGTATGGGTGTGACCGCCCGACCTGATGTCCACCCGCCCGTGCTCTCCCACAACCAACCCTCGCTCACCCTCAGGCCAGTCGTCGATGATGTCCTCTTCGGCATCCTGCAACCAGAGCAAGTACCGTTCAACCAGGACCGGGAACTCCTCGCGATGGACCAACGCCACGTGGCCTCCCCTCACTCGCGTCACTTCCCCAACGACGCTACCCCGGGCCGTGATCACTGGGGCAGTCGATGCTAAGACAACTCGCTCTCCGTCCTCTATCCTTCGCCCCCCCGGTGGAACCTCCTGGCCTCAGGTGAGCTCCGCCTCAGATCGGCCGCCGTCTGCGGCAAGGCCGGACCGGATTCAGACCGCCCGTCTTCGATGCCAAGGCGTTCAGTGCAGTCCGAAGACGCGTTCGGCGGTGCGGTGGCTGATGTTGGCGCGCTGGGTGTCGGTGACGGGTGCCGTCTTGAGGAACTCGACGGCAGCCACGGTGTCCTCGTAGGGGCTGTCGACGGCGAACATGACGTTGCCCTCGCCCCCGGCGCCCAGAGCGAATTCCAGGGCGTTGGGGTCGTCGACACCGCTGGTGGTGATGACGAAGTTGCGCTGGAAGTACTCGCTGGGAGTGTGCTCCAGCGTGCGCATCGCAGTGGCGGCGCCTGCGATCTTCGAGGCGTACGCGTGCCGGTTGTGTATGCGCGCGAGGTAGTACGGGATGCCTTCGCCGAGGTGGCCCAGAACGAAGGTCAGGTGGGGGTAGCGGTCCAGCGTGCCGCTGAGGATGAGGCGCATTGCGTGCAGCCCGGCTTCGGCGGCGTAACCCCAGATGGCGCCGGAGAGGCCGTACTCGGAGTACTGGTTCAGCATGCTGGGCACGCGCGGGTGGAGGTAGATGGGGCCCGGTGCGCTTCTGCGGCCGCCATTAGCGGAGCGAACCGGTCGTCGTCGAGGTATCGCCCCTCGGTGTGTGAGTTGATCATGATGCCGTTGAGGCCGAGCGGCCCCATGATCCGCTCGATCTCCTCGGCGGCCTGTTCAGGGGCCTGCGGGGGGGGACGGTGCCGAGGCCGGCGAACCGAGTGGGGTGCCGGCGCACGATCTCGGCCAGGGGAGGGTTGGCAGCTGGCGGTTGCCAAACCCTCCTCTGACGGCAGTTGTCAGGCGCGTCGGCCGCCGTCGACCGACAGGGCGATGCCGGTGATGTAAGACGCCTCGGGGGAACACAGCCACACGGCTGCGGCCGCTGCTTCCTCCGGGGCGGCCAGCCGCCCCAGCGGCGTGGCGGCGGCCTGCTGGGCCGCCATGCCGGGGCCTGCCATATCGGCGACGGCGTCGAACGTGGCGGTCCGGGTCAGCCCCGGGCACAGGGCGTTGACGCGGATACCGTCCGGCGCGTAGTCGATGGCGGCGGCCTTGGACAGACCGACGACGCCGTGCTTGCTCGCGACGTAGGCCGGAGCGTGCGCAATCGCGGACAGGCCGCCGTTGGAGGCGGTGTTGACGATCGCGCCGCCGCCGCGCCGCTGGAGCGCGGGCAGCTCGTACTTCATGCACAGGAACGTGCCGGTCAGGTTGACCCGCAGGACATGGTCCCAGTCCTCGGCCGGTATCTCGGTGAGTGTGAGTTCCCGATTCGTGGAAGGGATACCGGCGTTGTTGAACGCGAAGTCGAGCCCGCCGAACATCTCCTCAAGGTGTGCGACTGCCCGCTGCGCGGACCGCTCGTCACTGATGTCGAGGCCGATCGGCTCGGCGGTGCCGCCCTCCTTGGCGATCAGTGTCGCGGTTTCCTCGGCGCTGCGCGCGTCGAGGTCGAGGACGCCGACGGCGGCCCCGCGCCGGGCGAACTCGGGCGCGCCGGCGCGCCCGATCCCGCTGCCTGCGCCGGTGACCGGGCCGGCCTTGCCCGTGCGGCTGCTCATGCCAGCGGCTCGTGGTTGACCCATACCGCCTTGTACGGGTAGCGGGCCTGCCAGCGGCGGATGAGCCCGACAGCCTCGGGCATGGCGAAGGTCGCGTTGAGGGCGTCGATGTCGGCGAGGCCGAGCTGCACGACGGCGGTGGAGATGAACACCGGGGCGTGGTCGTCGCCGGGGACGCGGATGTGGCGCCCGGCCGAGAACGCCTGGACGTGGCCGGACCCCAGCATGAGGTTCTCGACGTCCTTGAGGTAGGCGTCCAGATCGCTTTCAGGAATTGAATTGTCGAACGAAACGATCATTGTGTGCTGAATCATCGCCCCATTGAACAGGCATTTCCCTGTCGCGTCCAAGGCATCCCGGCTCTCGTTCCATAGCTGAAAGGAATGGATAAAGTGATAGCCTGCGAACGTGGCTGATCTGGAAACGCGGGAGTTGGAGTACTTCGTGACTGTGGCCGAGGAACTGCACTTCGGCCGGGCCGCGTCGCGCCTGGCGATCGCCCAGCCGACGCTGTCGAAGGCGATCCGGCGGCTCGAGTCAGGGCTGGGGGTCCAGTTGCTGGAGCGTTCCAGTCGTCACGTCACGCTGACACCGGCCGGCAAGGCACTGCTGCATCACGGTCGGCACGCCCTGAACGCGGTCAGCGCCGCGGCAGAGAAAACGCGCCGGGCCGGCGATCGGCACGCCCCTCTCCGCCTGGTGATCAAGCCCGGCTGGGAAGCCGGTCTTCTGTCGAGCATTCTGGCCGCCTACTCCCGCCGGCCTGAAGCGCGCCAGGTGGACATCGTCTTCGGTGGCGCCACCGATCGCGCTGACTACGTACGCGACGGGCGTGCCGACATGGCGCTGCTGTACGCGCCGTTCGACGATCTGTCCGGGCTGGATCACGAGACGCTCTCCGTGGAGGGACGCGTGGCGATCCTCCCGCGGGACCACCGCCTCGCGTCGCGCCCGGAGCTGACCATGGCGGACCTGGAGCACGAGACACTGCCACGCTGGAAGGGGGTCGACTGGACGGGTGCCCCTGAGGGAGCCGACGGGCCGGAGATCACCGATGTCACGCAGATGGTCCAGCTGATCCAGCTGGGGCGCACCATCGCTGTACTTCCGTGCTCGCTCGCCCAGCCCGCGCACCCGGCCCTGGTGTACATCCCGGTGGTCGACGCGCCGAGCAGCCAGCTCGTCATCGCCTGGTCGCAGACCGACCGGCGGCCCCTCGTGGCCGCCTTCATCCGGGCGGCTCTCGAGGCGAGTGACGCGCCGGCTGCGGCAGCCGACGTGTGAACCGGTGTCGGAGCGCCGCCGTCCCCGACCTCCAACAGCGCGCCGACCGCTCCGCCAAGGCCCGCGCGGTCGACAATCGGGCCGTGTGGGGTGCCCATCGCTCCGGCCAACCCGAACCTCCCCGCGCCCAGACGCCCTGGCCCGCCCAGCTCATCGAAGCCCTGGCCGCAGAGAAGGCACACCGTGAAGCCGGCCCGGTCCACCACGTCTCCGTCTCCGACTTCAGTCCGGCCCGGCTCACCGCCGTCACACAAGCCGACCTGGCCCATCGACTGTTCGGCCTGCCTCATCGGCAACGCCCTGGACGTCGACGCCGTCGACCTCACAGACCACCCTGAACTGCGCTCTGCCATCTTCCAGTTCTACGCCGCAGCCGGCCCCGCCGCGCCCCGCGCCCCACGCCCCACGCCCCGCGCCCCGCGCCCCGCGCCCCCGAGGACTACAGCCCCCACCCCGGTCCATCACCGAGGAATAGAACCAGCGGACCGCGGCAAGACCTGTGTGGGCCGCCGCGCCAGCTCGGCTGTTGGAGGTCTTCGCGCAGCCGGGGCCGATGGCCGGGGCTGATGCGGCTGGTGACCCTGGTCAGTCATGTTCCTCGCCCTGGGCGACTTCGACTTGGTGGTGAACGCCGAGCACGGCGGCCGTGGTGGTCCCGGCCGACAGTGCCATGCCGGCGGCCAGGGCCAGGGCGATCCAGGGCGCGGCGCGTGGGCGGCCGTGGGCGGGGCTGAGCAGTGCGGTGACCCGGCGAGGTACCGGGCCGGTGGTCGCCGCGGGGGCGAAGTCCGGGCGTGTGGAGGGCGCGGCGTGGCCGGCCAGCGCGGCGCGGGCGATGGCACGGGCGGTGAGGCGGCGGTCGCCGACCGCACTTGCGGCGGCTTCGTCGGCGACGCGCTCGGCGGCGAAGCGGATGTCGGTGCGCAGCGTGCGCAGGGCGGGGTGGCAGTGGGCGCAGAGTTCGGCCGCGGCGAGGAAGTAGTGATGGCCCGCGCGGTTGTGGGCGCGTTCGTGCGCGAACAGGGCTTCGCGCTCGGCCGCGTTGAGGGTGCGCAGCATGGCGGTGGTGACGACGATGCGGTGCGGGCGGCCGGGCAGGGCATACGCGTCGGCGTGGGGGGATTCGATGACACACAGATCACCGGCGGCGGGACGGCGGCCCGCCTGGGTCCGGGCAGTGCGGAAAGCTCCGATCTGACGTAGCGCGGAACGGCCGAGCGTGCAGACAGTGAGTGCGAGCGCGCCGCTGGCCAGCGTGGCGGCGGGCAGCATCAGCAGGTCCGATGGCGTGCGCAGCGGGTGGATGAGCTCACCGAGCGCCGCGAGGGGCGGGAGCTTGAGCAGTCCGGTCAGGACGAGGGTGCCGAGGGCGGCGGCGCAGGACGCGGCGAGGGCCAGCGCGGTGGCGGTGAGAATCGAGAGGGCGTGCGTCGGCGGCAGGCGGTCGAGGACGCGCCGGGCCAGCGGCGGCGCCGCGAACGGGAGCAGCAGCGGTACGAGGATTAGGGCCAGGAGCAGCGCCGTCACGTGTCGTCGGCTTCCAGGAGCCGGCGCAGCACCTCTTCGTCGTCGGGGTCGAGCTGGGCGACGAAGCGGGCCAGTACGGTTTCGCGGTCGGTGTCGCGGTCGAGTTCGGTGTGCATCCGGCGGGCGGTCAGCCCCGCGGCGTCCTGCACGGGGAAGTAGGCGTAGCCGCGCCCTTGGCGGGTGCGGTCGACGATGCCCTTCTCGTAGAGGCGGGACAGGATCGTGGTCACGGTGGTGCGGGCGAGGTCGGAGGCGAGGTCGCCCTGGACCTGGCTCGGCGTGCGCGGCGCGTCCGCGGCCCACAGGGCGGCCATCACGGCGGCTTCCAGCTCGCCGGCCGGTCTGCGTTCGTCCATCGCTTCGGTCATGGGAACGATCCTCACCCCGCCATCGTCTACAGTGCAGTAGACCGTCTACAGAATTGTAGTCACCAGCTGTCGTGAGCCGGAAGCCCTGCCGGGGCATCGGCTGCGTCGCCGAGGCGAAGGGCTCTCGCCGATGACCGCACTGCTTGCATTCTCTCCATCGTCGCAGCTCGCCGTGAACGTGTTGGACGCCCATTCGCTCCTGGCCGCGTTCGGGGTGCTGGGTGTCGGTGTGGTGATGTTCGCCGAGACGGGGCTGCTGATCGGGTTCTTCCTGCCCGGCGACTCGCTGCTGTTCACGGCGGGACTGCTGTGCACGGGCGGCGGGTCGGGGCGCGGCGTTCAGCTCTCCCTGGCGCCGCTGCTCGTCGCCGCGGCCGTCGGCGCGCTCGCGGGGGCGCAGTGCGGGTATCTGCTGGGGCGCCGGGCAGGCGGCGCGCTGCTCGCCCGCGGCAGGTCGGCGCGGCTGCACGAGGGAGCACAGCGCGCCGAGGAGCTTCTGGAGCGGTACGGACATGCCAAGGCGATCGTCCTGGCACGGTTCGTACCGGTGGTGCGCACTGTGCTCAATCCGCTGGCCGGGGCGCTGCGCGTGCCCGCGCGGACGTTCACGTTGTGGCAGGTGGTGGGCGGTCTGGTGTGGAGCCTGGGGCTCACCCTCGCCGGGTACGGGCTCGGCTCCTCGATCCCGAACGTGGACCGGTACCTGCTGCCCCTCGTCGCCGTGATCGTCATGGTGTCGCTGCTCCCGCTCGCCACCGAACTGCTGCGCTCGCGCCGCAGTGCCAAGGCGAAGGAGGCGCGCGGATGATCCCGCGTACGGCACTCGCCTTCGACGGATCGACGGTCGACGGATCCGCCTATCGTGAGGTGACGCGCCTGGCCGACCAGGCTCCCGGGTGGCTGGACGGCGCGGTATCCACCTGGTCGACGTACGGGCTCGCGGTGTTCGCCGTGCTGATGGTCGCGGCTTGGTGGCGGGCGCGGCGGGCGAGTCCCACGGCTGCGGTCGCGGCGCTCTCGGTGCCGGTGGTGGTGGTCGCGGCGTACGCGCTGAACGACGTGGTGAAGGTGCTGGTGCGGGAGGACCGGCCGTGCCGGCGGCTGCACGTCGCCACCTTGGAGTCGTGCCCGGCTCCGGGCGACTGGTCCTTTCCCAGCAATCACGCGGCGATCGCGGCCGCCGCAGCCGTGGCGCTGCTGTTCGTCTCGCGGCGGCTCGGGGTGGTCGCGGTCGTTGCGGCGTGTGCGATGGCCGCGTCCCGGGTCTGGGTCGGTGCGCACTATCCG
Organism: Streptomyces sp. NPDC046465; assembly: GCF_040646035.1. Taxonomy (NCBI): domain Bacteria; kingdom Bacillati; phylum Actinomycetota; class Actinomycetes; order Kitasatosporales; family Streptomycetaceae; genus Streptomyces; species Streptomyces sp. NPDC046465. The sequence continues at coordinate 90,068 of NZ_JBEYZK010000022.1, read as the reverse complement.
CACGACGCGGCGGCGGGGCTCCTGGTGGGTGCCGTCGTCGGCGCGCTGCTGATGTGCGTGGTGCGCCGGTGGCCCACGGCTCTGGCCCGGCGGCTGACCGCGACGCGGCTGCGCGTGCTGTTGGTGGCGTGACCCATGGTTGGGGCGTGACCCATGGCTGGGGACGTGGAGGGGAACACGGTGGGAGACGGGACCAGCGATGTGGCGGAGAATCGTGCGCTCCGGCGCTACGTCGCCGACCTGGCGTGGAGTGCGGGCCTCGGTGCCTGGGTGGCGTTCGGCGTCCTGACCATGGTGGTGATCGGCCATGACGGCGCCCCGCTCACCTGGGACGGCCAGGCGCTCTCCTGGTCAGTCGGCCACCGGCCCGCTTCCGCCATCGCTCTGGCGCGCGGGCTCACCGCGACCGGGACGGGCGTCATTCCGTACGCGCTCGCCGCGTTGGCCGGGATCGTCGTGGGCCGCACCGTCCGGCGCCGGCTGGTCGGTGCCGCCCTCGCCGTCGGCTGCCTCGCTTCGGGGCAGGCCATGCGGTACGGCGTGATGGCGCTGGTCGACCGGCGGCGCCCGCCGCACATGGACTGGCGAACTCACGCGTCCAGCTTCTCTTTCCCCTCGGGCCACACCACGACGGCGGCTCTAGCCGCCGGGCTGCTGGCCATCGCCCTTGTGGTGCGTGCCCCGCGCGGCCGGACACCCCTTGCCGTGGCAGTCGGCTGCTGGGGCGTGCTGGTCGGCCTGACCCGCATCTATCTGGGCGTGCACTGGCTCACCGATGTCGTCGGAGGCTGGCTGTTCAGCGCGGGCTGGCTCGGCCTGTGCCTGTGCGCGGCGGTCTGGTGGCTGCCCGATCGTTTCGTCGAGGGCACCACCCGCACCACTACAGGCTCGTTGGAGGACCATGCGCCACAAGATCCTGATCGTGGAGGACGATCACGCCCTGCGTGACGTCATGGTGCGCGGGCTGCGGGAGGAGGACTTCGACACCGTGTCCGCTCCCGACGGTGCCACCGCCCTGCGGCTGTCCGCCGACGGGCTCGCGGCGGCCGTGCTGGATGTCGGGCTGCCCGACGCGGATGGGCGAGATGTGTGCCAGGCGATGCGTGCGAACGGATTCCGCTCCCCCGTCGTCTTCCTGACGGCCCATCACCGCCTCACCGACCGGCTCGCCGGGTTCGCCGCGGGCGGCGACGACTATCTGCCCAAGCCCTTCCATCTCGTCGAACTCGCCGCTCGCCTGCGCGCCGCGATCCGCCGCGCCAGACCGGACGGTACGGATCCCAGGCCCGCGACCGGGGATCTCGTCCTGGATCCGGTTCGGCACCGCTGCACCGTGCACGGTCTCCCCGTCGACCTGACGCCCACCGAGTTCCGCCTCCTGGCCGCGCTCCTGGCCGCGTCCGGCGACCTGGTGCCCCGACGGGAGCTGGTCCGTGCGGGCTGGCCCGAGGGAGCCCACGTCAGCGACAACACCCTCGACCAGTACCTGACCCGGCTGCGCCGCAAGCTGCGCGCCGCGGGCAGCGCCCTGACGATCGGCACGGCCCGCGGGATCGGCCACCGCCTGTCATGAGCATCCGTTCCGTCCCGAGTATCGGTTCACGACTCGTGCCGCGCACGCTGCGCGGGCGGCTCTCCCTGGTCGCCCTGACCACGGCCGCGCTCGTCATGGTGCTGCTCACCGTCGTCTTCAACGCCGTCGTCCGCCAGCACCTGCAGCGCCAGGCCGACGACGAGCTGCGCACCCGCGCCGCCGCCGTCACCACCACCATCGACACCAGCCGCTCGCCCGTACGCGTCCTGGAGACACCGGGCGACCAGCTCCTGGACGCCAACGTATGGATCTACGACGGCACCCGGCCGCTCGAACAACCCCCGTCCACCACCCCCGAGGTCACCCACATCGCCGCCCGACTCGCCACAGGCGGCGGACGGCGCTGTGCCACCGTCGAAGGCCACGGCACCGTCCGGCTCTGCGCCGAGCCCGTGGCCCACGCCGACCGCCCGACCACCGTCGTCACGGCCCTGGACCTCTCGCCCTACCGGAGTTCGGCCGACACCCTGCTGCTCGGCTCGCTCGCCCTCGACGTGGTCATGCTCGGCTGCACGTACGCCCTTACGCGGCTGGCCATCGAGCGGGCCCTGCGTCCCGTGCACACCATGACCGAACAGGCCGCCCAGTGGAGCGCGGTGACCTCCGACGAACGCTTCACGGACACCGGCCGGGCTGCCGAACTCGCCCGTCTCGGCGGCTCATTGGACTTCCTCCTGGACCGCATCCGCGCACTGCTGCGCCATGAGCAGCAGCTGACCGGCGAACTCTCGCACGAGCTGCGCACCCCGCTGAGCCGGATCGTCGCCGAACTGGACTGGCTGCGCGCCCGCCCCCGCACCCCGGATCAGCTCCACGCCGGGCACGAGGCGATCCACGACGCCGCACAGTCCATGCACACCATCTGCGACACCCTCCTCGACGAGGCCCGCGGCAACGCCGCCTCCCCCACCACCGGCATGTCCGACACCCTGGCCGCACTGCGCCGACTCACCCACCACACCTGCACACCTGATCATTTGACGATCTCGGTCGTGGGAGAAGGGCCCCACCAGCGGGTCGGTGTCACCCCGGCACTGCTCGAACGCGTCGTCAGCCCGCTGCTCGCCAACGCCCTGCGCTACGCCCGCGCCCACGTCGTCGTCCGCACCGCCCGGGAACCGGGCCACGTGCGTATCGAGGTCACCGATGACGGGCCGGGCGTACCCGCACAGTTCACCGGACAGCTCTTCACGCCCGGCCGCCGCGCCGACCCGGCCGACGGCCATGGCGGAGCGGGCCTGGGCCTGCCGCTCGCACGGCGCCTGGCCCGCTCCGCCGGAGGGGAGGTGACGTACGACGCCGGGTACGCGCCCGGCGCCCGGTTCGTCGTCACGTTGCCACCCGGCTGACCTCGGCGGTGCGCCCTTCGCGCAGCCGGGCCCAGCCCATGAGGCCGAGGAGGATCGCGAGGAGTACGGCCGAGGAGCCTGCCGTGCCGAGGTCGAGGCCGCCCTTGGCGACCGACTTGATGAGGAAGTCTCCGGCGGTGGCCCGCGTAGCCGAGGCCGGAGCTGAGTCGGACATCGTGGTGCCGGAAAGAGGTCACCCGCGGTCTCGCCGAGGGTGGTGGATTCGTCCAAGGCCAGAGACTCCTGTTCGGACACAGCGTGGGATGCCCGGTCTCGATGCCGGGCACCCCACGGTGCTGGTGCACGAGCAGCGCGGTCCGCCGCGGCAGGCCGCGCGGATGACAGTGTCAGCGACGGCCTGAACGCTTCCTGAACGGCTGCCGCCCCATCCTCAATGCGCTCGCACGGTCCGCCGCTCCGCCTCGGTGACATCCCTGCGTGTCACCGTCAGGAACACCACCAGGCCGAGGATCACCGAGAGGAACAGCACGCTGGTGACCACGGTGCCGAGGCCGAGGCCGCCGTCACCGGTCGGCTGGGAGAGGTAGTCGCCCGCCGAGGCGCCCAGCGGGCGGGTCAGGACGTAGGCGATCCAGAAGCTCCACACGGCGTTCAGGCCCAGAGCGAAGTGGGCCACCGCGACGGTCGCGATGGCCACGGCGAAGAGGATCGCGGACAGCCAGTAGCCCAAGTCCATGCGCTCGGCGAGCAGATCACCGGCGGCCGTGCCGAGGGCGAACGTGAACAGCACCGCCAGCCAGTAGTACGCCTCGCGACCAACAGTGTCGATGCTGTGGATGGACAGGGTGCGCTCACGTCCGTACCAGACGGCGAAGACGACCACGAGGCCGAGCGCGAACACCGTGGTGCTCGTGGTCAGCGGCACGCCCATGTTGTCGGTGAGGTTGTCGCTGATCAGGGTGCCGACGACGCTGATCAGCGCCACGGCCAGCCAGTACGCGCCGGGCCGGTAGGCGGTCGTGCGGAACTGGAGGACGAGCGCGGCTACCAGCAGCACGCTCATCAGCAAGGAAACCCTGGTCAGCCCCAGGCCCAGGTTCTCGTTCAGCAGATCGGCCGCGGTCTCCCCGACCGTGGTGCACAGGACCTTGATCACCCAGAAGTACGCGGTGACTTCGGGGACCTTGTTCCAGCGCGGCCGGTGGCCGGGGGCAGGGGGTGCGGAGGGCGCGGAGGGCGCGGTGGCCGATGGGGTGGCTGAGACCTCGCCGGTCTCGGACGTTTCGTATGTCATGGGGAGCGACCGTGCCAGCGGGAACCTGAACGCATCCTGACTGCCGTGCGGCATCTCGCGCCCGACGCGAGCGGCCGGTGGAACATGACTGTCATGCGCACTCACGTCCCGTGCCCCGCACTTCCTGCCGTCTCGTGTCCCGCACTTCCTGCCGTTTCGTGCCCCGCACTTCCTGCCGTCCCGTGCCCCGCACTTCCTGCCGTTTCGTGCCCCGCACTTCCTGCCATAGCGACGCTCCGTCCGCCCGCTGACCCGACGACGGAAGAGCACCGCCATGACCACCCCGCCCAGCCCGCCCGCCCCTTCGCCCCTCGGTGACCGCGCCACCGCATGGTTGCGCCAACGGCTCGGCCGGGCCGTGGTCCTCGCCTATCTTCTCGCCACCCTCCTGCCGCTGCCGGGCCAGTGGCTGCGCCACCCCCACCCGCTCGGCCCGCACGGCCAACTGCCGCTCCACATCACGCCGTTACTGCTCGGCCTCGTGCTGTACGCGGCCGGGCTCCAGGTCCCCGTACGGGCGCTCGGGTGCCTGCTGCGCCGCCCCCGCGCGCTGCTCGCCGGTCTCGCCCTGCACCTGGCCGCTCCTCTGCTGATCGTGCCGTTCGTCGCGTTCCTGCTGCGGCGTACGCCCGACACCGACGGCGGCAGCGGTCTGGTCACCGCGATGATCCTGATCGTGGCGATGCCGGTCGCGGCCGGTGCCACCGTCTGGACCGGCAAGGGCCAGGGCGACCAGCCGACGATGGTCGGCCTGGTCCTTGCCTCCACCCTCCTCAGCCCGCTCACCGTCCCGGTCACCCTCCAGGTGCTCGCCCCGCTGCTCAGCGGCGGCTACGCCCACAGCCTCACCACGGCCGGGCACTCCCTGAGCAGCGGCTTCGCCCTCATCGGGGTGGTGCTGCCGTGCGGCGCGGGCCTTCTGTGCCGCCTCGCCCTGCCCGCGCCGTGGCTGCGCCACCTCCTGACCGGCGTCGTACCGACGGCCCTCCTCGGCTCCCTCATCCTGACCTACGCCAACGCCAGCGGTGCCCTGGCCTCCTTTTTCGCCCACCCGCGCCCGCTGCTGCTCCTCGCGGCCCTGGTGGTGGCCGCCGTGGTGTGCGCGCTGTCCTTCGCCGTGGGCCGCGTCGCGGCGCGCACGCTGCGACTGGACGCCCCCGCCGCGTCCTCGCTGACCCTGGCCTGCGGCATGAACAACAGCAGCGCGAGCGCGGTCCTGCTGACGACCACGCTGCCCGACAAGCCGCATCTGCTGCTTCCGGTCCTGGCCTATGGACTGCTGCAGAAGACCGCCGCGAACCAGGTCGTGCGTACGCGCGGTCGCCGTCCCCCTTGCCCAGCCGCAACCTGATGCTCAGGAAGGACCAGCGTGCAGCGATGTCTCGGCGATGAAAGCCGTCAGCGACCCCAGCCTGTACATGCTCCAGTGCCGGGCATAGGCAGGCGGGTGGTCCCCGCGTGCGGCGAGCGCGGCGACGGGGGCATGGCGCGCGGCGCGCACGATGGCCGTGTGCGTCGTGTTGGCGTTGTGCCCGTGTGTGTGGGCGGAGGCGCATCCCGCGTAGTAGGCGATCGGAATGGCCTCATGGCCGGTGAGCAGGCACGGCGGACGTACGCCGAGATGGTGCAGTTCGGCTGCGGCTCCGGCGTAGGCCCGGTGTGCGGCATCGTCCCGGTCCACGACGTTCTCCAATACCGCGTACTGCACGGCCAGATGACAGGCCAGACCGAGAGCCACCAGTGTCACGACGACCGGCCGTCGGCGGCCGCCCACCTTGGTGATCAGGTGGCTGAGTGCGTCCCCGACCGGCACGGCGAGCAACGCGTAGGCGGGCAACAGGAAACGGGGCGCCGCGTAGCCGATGAGGAACAGGTAGGGCACCGCGGCCGACCCGGCGCAAGCAAGCGGCAGGACCGTTGCCGCCGCCCGCCGCCTGCTGACCGCGACGGCCACGGCGAGCGCCGCGAGCAAGGGAATCGCGAACCACCAGGCGACCGTGGCCACATCGGGCATGGGCCCGGCGCACGGTCGGCAGAGCGTGCGCCCGCCCAGACTGCGCAGTTGGTCGTCCACCGCGAGGTGCCGGCCGAGGCCGCCCTGGATCCGGGACGCCGCGGTCAGCCGGGCCGTCAGGCCGCCGTAGTGGAGGTACGCCTCGACGATCCACTCCGCGGCCCCCGCCCCAAGCCCCGCGGCCAGCACCGCGAGGAGGCGCCATGAACGCCAGCGGGGCACGCAGATCAACGCGGCGCACAACGGCAGGCACACCCAGACCGCATCCGTCGGGCGCATCAGCGCCATCAGCGCCGCGCCCGCCGCCATGCCCCACACCGCCCCGGTCCGCCGGTGCTCACGGAGGTCGTGCCGTGCCCGCAGGAAACAGCCCACGGTCGCCAACGCGCCGATGGCGACCCAGTAGTTGGGCATCGCCTGCGGTCCGTAGAAGACCGTCACCCACAGCGAGACGAACAGGGCGGCGGCCAAGATGAGTACCCGCGCCGGGAGAACACCGCGCCAGGCCCGCAGCGCGAGGTACAGGCCGAGCCCGGACAGCAACGCCAGGTACATCCGCAGCAGCGCCGTGGACGTGGACCAGGAGGCGACCGGGGCCACCAGCAGCGAGACGCCGCGGGCGCGAGGCGCGCTGAAGTAGGCGGCCGGCGCCTGCGGACTGACCTGGCTGACGTAGACCGTCTCATCCCACCCGAGCCCCAACCCGGTTCCTACGAGGAGCAGTTGGCATGCGATGAACGCGCCCACCACCCATATGAGCCCTTGACTCAAGGGCCCCGCCCGGTCCACGGAGTCCGATGCGGCTGCCGCGTGCCGTTCCGGACGGGAGAACACCGCGCCGGTGATTGCAGTCCTCACTCCTGCCCACCCCCTCGCCCTACAGGCTGTAGGGTTTCTAGCACCCTACAAGTCGTAGGGTCTGTTGGGGAGAACGAATTCGGAGGCGGCGATGCATGAAGAGCGCCCGCATGCGGTGCCCCACGCGTCCGGCCCTCGTCACGCGGAGGTCGAGGAGGTCTGGCCGCGAGACGGGCAGATCCTTCTGCGGCTGACGCTCGCCGGGGCCGAGACAGAGCACGCCGACCTCCTGCTGGAAGTCCGGGGCGCCGACGGCGAATTGCGCCTGCCCACCCACCGGTCCGGCAGTCGATTCGAGGGCCCCCGTCTTCGCCCTGCACGGGCGGGTGCGGCTGCGGGCTCTGGTGGATGCCACGACCGTCACCGCGCACTGGCCGCGCCGCCGTGTCGAAGGGTGGCTGGCCGGTCGCCCCAGCGAACTGGTGCCCGCCGCCGAGGTGAAGTACCACCGCTTCAGCAGACTCACGGACCGGCGCCTCGTCCGCTATCTGCGCTCCCTGGACGGCGGTGTCCCCATCACCACCCGGCCCGCCCTCAATCTGCTCTCGGCCCGCTTCACACCGGCGTCCGTCATCGGCATCGGCCAGGAGCACCTGCACTACGACCACCACAAGCCGGCTCTGGCCCAGCAGATCGGATTCTGGTACCGGCGGCTCGACGCCCTGACCGTCCTGACGGAGGCGGACCAGCGGGCCTACGACGCCCAACTGGGCGGCGACGGCCCCCGCGTCGTCCGCATCCCCAACCCGCTCCCGGACGGCTCACCCGCGCGCTCAGCTCTCGACCGGCCGCTCGTCCTGAGCGCCGGACGCCTGGTGAAGGCCAAGGGCTTCGACACCCTCATCGCAGCCTTCGCACCCATCGCCGAGGCCCATCCCGACTGGCGGTTGAGGATCTACGGGTCGGGCCCCGAGCGCGACCGCCTGCGTGCCCTCATCCACGAGCTGCATCTGTACAACCACGTGTATCTCATGGGCAGTACGCCGCACTTGGAGGCCGAACTCGCCACCACACGGGCCCCGCGAAATCATCACGGGCGGCGACGGGCTCCTCATCAACCCAGGCGACACCACAGCCCTCACCAAGGCCATCACCACCCTGATCGAACGCCCCGAGATGCGGAAGAAGCTGGGCGAGCACGCGGCCAACTCCGCCCTGCGCTACCGGCCGGACCGTATCCGCGCCCAATGGGAAGAACTCATCGCCGAACTGGCAGCACGGCCGGGCCGCGAGCACTCCCGCAGCGACCACGGACGGGGGACCCTACACACCGTAAGGTGAGGTTATGGCAGGCATGGTTCCCCGCGACAGACCCGAACGGCGCAACTCTGGTGAGCTGGAGAGCGAGGTCCTTGCCACCCTGTGGGCCACCGAGGCGGCCCTGACACCGGGCGAGGTCCAGGCCGAGCTCGACGGCGGCCTCGCCTACAACACGGTGCACACCATTCTCCGGCGCCTGTACGACAAGGGCCTGGTCGTCCGCGACGCCCACGGCCGCCGTGGCGCCTACCGCCCGGCGAAGAACGCCGCCGACAGCACCGCCGAGGCCATGCACCAGGCCCTGGACCGCGGCCCGGACCCCATCGCCGCGCTCCAGCAGTTCGTCACCGGGCTCAGCCCGGACGAAGAGCGTGCCCTGCGCGATTTCCTCGACGGGAGCCGCCCATGAGGATCAATGTGTACGTTCCCCTCGTCCTGTCCGCGCTGCTCGCCGCGGTCAGCCCGGCCATCGGCAAACACCTGGCACCCGCCACCGCCACCCGCGCCCTCACCCTCGCCGCCGTCCTCTCCGCGGTATCCACCACCTGGGCGCTCCTGCTGCTGTCGGCCACCCTGATCACCGAGGCCCCGCCCGTCGAGGCACACGCCCGCGCGGACGGGCGGCACCTCGCCGAGCCGGTCCCCGAGGCAGTGGCTTACGCCGCCGCCCTGGCTCTTGCCGTCGCCGCGTACCGCCTCCACCGGGTTCTGCGCGCCCAGCTCACGCTGCGGCGCACCCTGCGCCGGCTGTGCGAGGGCCATCCGTCCGGCGGCGAACTCATCGTCATCGACTCACCCGTTGCCGAAGCCTTCGCCATCCCCGGCACTCCGGGCCGCATCCTCGCCAGCACCGCGATGCTCAGCGCCCTGCAACCCGCCGAGCGCCGCGTCCTGCTGGCCCACGAACGCGCCCACCTCACCCACCACCACGCACTCCTGTCGGCAGGCACCGCCCTCGCCGCCGCGGCCAACCCCCTGCTGAGACCGCTGCATACGACAGTCACCTTCCTCATCGAACGCTGGGCGGACGAGCACGCCGCACACAGCGTCGGCGACCGGGACACCACCGCCCGCGCCCTCGCCCGAGCCGCCCTCACGGCCCACAACAGGCGCCCCGCCGACCGCCTGGCCTTCACCGACCACACCGTGACCCGGCGCATCGCCGCCCTGCGGACATCACCGCCGCCGGATCTCCGCGCCATCGGCGCGGCGGTCCTCGCGCTCGGCGCCTTCGCCGCCCTGGGCGCCGCCGACGCCACCAGCGACTTCATGGAGCTTCTGGCGCGCGCCCTGACCTGCTGAATGAGCCCTCCGCACGCCGGCCCGCCGGGAGGAGCAGGGTGAAAGTGGTGGGCTCAGTGCCGGCCAGAGCGAGTCTGCCGCCCAGCGAGAGCGCCAGCTCCCGGGCGAGTGCCAGACCGATACCCGGACCCCCGGCACCCGCGGGTGCGGGCGACACGTCATCGAGGGTGGCTGCGCCCTCGTCCGCCACATCGAGAGCGAGTGCGTCGTCGAGGTCCCGCACGGCGACGCGGACCGTACCGCGGCCGTGGGTCCGGGCGTTGTCCAGGAGAACAGCCAGGATTTCGGTGACGGGGCCGCCCGGGATCCGTACATCGTCCGGCACTCCTCGCGTGTCGCATTCCAGACGCCGGCCGTCGTCGGCGAACAGCCCGTGCCAGCGCTCCTCGGTCTCCCGCAGGAGCCGGGAGAGCGGCCAGTCGGGAGCCGTGGCGGCGCCCGTGCGACGCCCCGACGCGGCCAGCCGCAGCACCTCATCCACCGTGTGGTGCAACCGCTGCGTCGCGGCCAGGGCGTCCCCGAGCGCGCGACGCTGCCGCGGCGCACTCTGTTCAAGCGCCGACTCCAGGATGAGCTGGAGGCCGGTGAGCGGAGTGCGCAGCTGATGGGAGGCGTTCGCCGTGAAGTCCCGTTCCCTGCGCAGGAGTTCGGTCAGGCTGTGCAGCATGTCGTTGTGCGTGCGGGCCACCTGGTCGACCTCGGCGATCGCGCTGGGAGCCGCCCGTGCGCTCAGGTCGCCCGCGGTGACAGCACGGCAGTGCCGCGAGAGGTCCTCCAACGGGGCGGCGAGCAGGCGCGCCTGACGCCTGGCCACCAGGACGGCGAGGGTCAGGGCCAGGACCACGGCCCCGGCGAGAGCCGCCCAGCCGACCAGCACCCGGTCACGTACGGCACTGCTCGCCGAGGAGGCGCGGACCACCCCGATGACCTTCTCGTCGTGCGAGACGGGGACGGCGACGACGAGTTCCCCGTCGGCGTCGGCCCGCGCCACCACGCCGCCGAGTGCCCGGCGTACCGCGGTGTCGCCCTGCCGTGGTCCGGCGCCCGCACGCAGCCGCCGCTCCGGGTCGTACAGGCCGAGCCGTTCCCCGGCCCGCGCCACGGGCAGCTCCACCGGGTCGCCGCCCGCGTAGCCGGTATTGACCCGGACGGCGGCGGCGAGCGCCGACCGTTCCAGAGCGTCGCGCTGATCCGCGTAGAGGGAGGACCTGATGGCGAGCGCGAGCGGGATCGCCAGCAGGACGAGGGCGACGAGGACGGCGGTGAGGGCCACTCGCAGCACGCGCTGTCTCATGCCCTTCATGATGCGGTCCGCTGAGCAGGGCAGCCCGGGACGGGCACGCGCTTTTGCCGTCGTCTAACCCTCCTTGTGCCGGGCGTTGACCGGGCGGCTCCTAACGTCGGTGGCAGTCGACGGCATCACCCTCGTCCGATGCGGACGCGACCCCTTGGAGGGCAGTGGCCATGACACCGATCCGCGTACGCACATGGGCCGTGGCCGGACTGCTGCTCGCCTCGGCGGTGACGACGGCCGGCTGTTCAGGGTCCGGGTCCGGCAACGGAGGAGGCTCTGCCCACGACTCTTCTTCGGGCACACACACGCCGCAGCGGCCCTCCTCGGGCACCGTACCCACCGAGTCGAACCCGCCGGGCGACATCCCCGACAACCAGGCGTTCGTCGCCTACCACCCGCCTGGCGGCGGCTTCATCCTCAAGGTCCCCGAGGGCTGGGCCCGCACCGACAAGGGCGGCACCACCGTCTTCACCGACAAGCTCAATCGCGTGCAGATCTCCCCGGCGAACGTGACGAGCCCGCCCACCGTCAACTCCGTCACCCACCAGGTCATCCCCCTACTACACGGCCAGGTGGCGAAGTTCGCTCGGCCGAAGGTGTCGCAAGTGGACCGGAAAGCGGGCCGAGTGCTCCTGCTGACCTATCAGGGCGACTCCGCCGCGGACCCGGTCACCGGAAAGGTGGTGCGCGACGCGTTCGAGCGGTACGCCTTCCAGCGTCAGGGCCACGAGGTGGACCTGACGCTGTCGGGGCCGGTCAAGGCCGACAACGTGGATCCCTGGCGCACCATCAGCGACTCGTTCGCCTGGCGGTGAGCTCATGTCCGCGCGGTCGCACGACGACGCCCTCGCCGCCCGCGAGTTGTACCGCTTCTTCCGGTCCGGCGAGGAGGAGACGCTCGCGCTGCGCGGGGTCTCGCTGCGCGCGCGGCGCGGCGAGACGGTCGCCGTCATCGGCCCGTCCGGGTCGGGCAAGTCGACCCTGCTGGCCTGCCTGGCCGGGCTGGAGGAACCCTCCGGCGGCGAGGTGAGGGTGACGGGCACGCGGATCAGCCACCGGCCCGAGGCCGAGCGGGCCCGGCTGCGGGCCCGGCACATCGGCGTCCTGCTGCAGACCCGCAATCTGCTGGCGCACTTGAGCGTGCGCGACAACATCCGGCTGGCACAGCGCGCTGTGCGCGGCCGTCCCGCCACCCGCGCCGACGCGCTCCTCGACCAGGTGGGCCTCGCCTCGCGCGCGCGGGCGCTGCCCCGGGAGCTCTCCGGCGGTGAACTGGCGCGCGCCGGGCTCGCCGTCGCCCTGGCCAACGACCCCGCCGTACTTTTGGCCGACGAACCGACCGGCGAACTCGACGGTGGTACTGAGCAGTTGGTCCTGCACATGCTGCGCGACCGAGCCGAGTACGGCTGCGCGGTACTCCTCGTCACGCACAGCACCGCGGCGGTGCGGGTCGCCGACCGGGTGCTCTGTCTGGACGACGGCAGGCTGCGCGACGACGAGAGCATGAGGGACGTCCACGATGTCGGCGCATGAGGCGGCGGCGCCTAGCGCCTGGCTCGTGGTCTGCCAGGACGCGGCACTGACCTTCGGGCGCGGCGCGCGGGCCGTGGTCGCCGTGCACGGGGCCACCTTGCGGATAAGGGCCGGTGACCGGCTCGCGATCGTCGGCCCTTCCGGTTCGGGCAAGTCGTCGCTGCTGCACCTGCTCGCCGGACTCGAACGTCCCACCGCGGGCACGGTGAGCTGGCCCGCCCTGACCGGGCCCCGCACTCCGGGCGGCATCGGGCTCGTCTTCCAGGGCGAGAGCCTGATCCCCGCGCTCGACGTCGTCGAGAACACCGCGTTGCCCCTGATACTGACCGGCCTGCCGGAAGAGGACGCCCGCCGCAGCGCCACGGCGGCGCTCGCGCTGGTCTCCGCCGCCGACCTCGCGCCGCGCCTGCCCGAGGAGATCTCCGGCGGCCAGGCCCAACGTGTCGCCACGGCACGGGTGTTGGCGCAGGCGCCGCGCCTGATCCTGGCGGACGAGCCCACCGGGCGCCTCGACCACCGCACCGGCGCGCACGTCCTGGACGCCCTGATCGCCGCGGCCGACATCACGGGCGCGGCCCTCGTCATCACCACCCACGATCCGGCGGTCGCCGCCCGCCTCGCCACCCGGCGCGTCATGCACGACGGCCGCCTCCTCGCCCCGGAGACCTCATGATCACGACGTGGGCGGGCGGCCTGGCCCGCCACCGCATCGGACGACTCCTCGCCGCCGCCACGGGTATCGCGCTCGCCGTCGCCCTCGTCGCCTCCCTCGGCTCCTTCCTCACCGCCTCGAAGGCGACCATGACCGGGCGTGCGCTGCGCTCCGTCGCCGTGGACTGGCAGGTCGAGGCGCAGCCCGGCGCCGACCCGCACGCGATCCTGCACCAGGTGCGCCGCGCCCCTGGCGTACGGGCCGCGCTCCCCGTCGGTTTCGCCCACAGCCGCGGCCTCACGGCCCACGTCCAGGGCAGTACGCAGACCACCGGACCCGGCATGGTCGTGGGACTGCCGAATGGCTACCGCAGCCTGTTCCCCGGCGAGATCCGCACCCTCACCGGCCGCTCCTCCGGCGTGCTGCTCGCCCAGCAGACCGCGTCGAACCTGCACGCCGCCCCCGGCGACACCATCGGCATCCGGCTGACCGGCAACCGCGTCCAGCAGGTCCGCGTGGCGGGCGTGATCGACCTGCCCCAGGCGGACTCCCTGTTCCAAAAGGTCGGCGCGCCCAGCCAGTCCCAGCCCGTCGCACCCCCGGACAACGTGGTGCTGCTGCCTGCCGCCACCTTCGCCGACCTCACCCGGGGCACCCCGGCCACCACCCAGATCCACGTCGCCCGCGACGCACACCTGCCCGCCGACCCGGCCGCCGCGTTCACCGCCGACGGCCGCGCCGCACGCAACCTGGAGGCCCATGCCGCGGGCGGCGCGCTGGTCGGCGACAACGTCGGCGCCGCCCTCGACGCGGCCCGCCAGGACGCGCTGTACGCCCAGATCCTCTTCCTGTTCCTCGGCACGCCCGGCGCCGCCCTCGCGGCCGCCCTGACAGCGGCCGTGGCGTCCTCCGGCGGCGAACGACGCCGCCAGGAACAGGGGTTGCTGCGGCTGCGCGGACTGCGGCCCCGCCAGATCACCACGCTCGCCGGACTCGAAGCGGCCCTCGTGGGCCTCACCGGCGCGCTCACCGGACTCGGCGTCGCGGCGCTCACGGGCCGACTCGCATTCGGTTCCGCCTCATTCGAAGCGGAGGCGGGCACCTGGGCCGTCTGGTACGCCCTGGCCTTCGTGCTCGGCGCAGGCGTCGCGGCGGGCACCGTCCTCGTTCTGGCGTTGCGCGATCTGCGCGCGGTCACGATCGCCGACACCCGCCGCACACCAGGTCTACGCCCCCGTGCCTCCTGGTGGCAGCGCTGCGGCCTCGACGTGCTCCTCCTGCTCGGCTCTTGGCTCATCTTCCGGGCCTCCGCCACCAACCAGTACGCGCTCGTCCTCGCCCCCGAGGGCGTGCCGAACATCTCCGTGTCGTACTGGGCGTTCCTTGGCCCCGCCCTGCTGTGGGCCGGAGCCGCGCTGCTGCTGTGGCGCCTCACACTGCTCGCACTCGCTCACGGCCGTCGCGCCCTGGCACACCTGTCGCGCCCGCTCACCGCGCACCTCGCGGGCACCACGGCCGCCGTCCTCTCCCGCCGCAGGCGCCCGCTGGCCCGCTCGGTCGTGCTGCTGGCCCTCGCTGTCTCCTTCGCCGTGTCCACCGCCACGTTCAACGCGACGTACCAGCAGCAGGCCGAGGTCGACGCCCGCCTCACCAACGGCGCCGACGTCACCGTCACCGAACCCCCCGGCGCACACATACCACCCAGTACGGCGGCGTCCCTGAAGGTCTCTGGCGTACGGCACGTCGAGCCGCTACAGCACCGGTTCGCCTACGTCGGCTCCGACCTCCAAGACCTCTACGGCGTCCGCCCCGACACCATCGCCTCCGCCACCTCGCTCCAGGACGCCTACTTCGCGGGCGGCACGGCCCAGGCCCTGATGTCCCAACTCGCCCGCCGCCCCGATGCGTTGCTGGTCAGCGCCGAGACCGTGAGCGACTTCCAGCTCAACCCCGGCGACAGGATCAACCTCCGCATCCAAGACGCCCGCACCAAGACACTGCGCACGGTCCCGTTCCACTACGCGGGCATCGCCAAGGAGTTCCCCACCGCGCCCAAGGACAGCTTCTTCGTCGCCAACGCCTCATACATCGCCCGCGCGACGGGCAGCGACACCATCGGCGCGTTCCTCCTCGACACCGGCGGCACCCACCAGCAACACATCGCCACGCGACTGCGCCACCGGCTGGGAACGGCGGCCACCGTCACCGACCTCACTCAGACCCGGGGCGCCGTCGGCACCAGCCTGACCTCCGTCGACCTCTCCGGACTCACCCGCATCGAGCTGGCCTTCGCGGTGCTCCTGGCCGCCGGGGCGGGCGGCCTGGTCCTCGCCCTCGGACTCGCCGAACGCCGCCGCACCTTCGCCATCGCCGGCGTGCTCGGCGCCACACCCCGCCACCTGCGCGGCATGGTTCTCACCGAAGCCGCCCTCCTTGCCGTGGCCGGACTCGGCGGCGGCGCCCTGATCGCCTTGCCCCTGTCGGAAATGCTGGTCAAGGTCCTCACCGGCGTCTTCGACCCACCACCCGCCACGCTGTCGATCCCCGGCGCCTACCTGGCGCTCACCACCTGCACGGCCCTGGCAGCCGTGCTCGCCGCGGCCCTGGGCGCGGTGCGCCGCACCTCGCGACCCGCCGTCGAGGAACTACGCGACCTGTGACCCCGGCCCCACACCTACGCTGCCTACCATGCGCCCACCCGCAGCCGCCCCGAGCGCCGCCCGCATCCTGGTCGTCGAGGACGACGACACCATCGGCCGCCACCTCGAAACCGGACTGCACGGCACCGGATACACCCCCACCTGGATCCGCACCGGCACCGCCGCCCTCACCGAGGCAGCAGAGTCGACGTACGACGTCCTGCTCCTGGACCTGGGCCTGCCCGACATGGACGGCCTCGACGTCGCCCGCACCCTGCGCGCCCGCCACCCGGGCCTGCTCATCGTCGTCCTCACCGCCCGCACCGAAGACATCGACATCATCGCGGGCCTCGACGCCGGAGCCGACGACTACCTCGTCAAGCCCTTCACCATGAGCGTCCTGCTCGCCCGCCTCCGCGCACACTTGCGCCGCCGCACCCCCACCACAGTGTCCGAACAGCCCCGCCACCTCGGTGATCTCGTCCTCGACATCACCGCCCGCCGCTGCACCCTGCATGAGCACGAAATCGCCCTGCGCCCCAAAGAGTTCGAACTCCTCGCCCTCCTTGCCCGGCACCAAGGGGACGCCGTATCCCGCGAGACGCTGATGGCCGAGGTCTGGGACGAGAATTGGTTCGGCTCCACCAAAACGCTCGATGTCACGATGGCCGCGCTGCGCCGCCGGCTCCTCGACGCCGCCGACTCCACCGCGGGCTCGGCCCGGCTGCCGCACATCACCACACTGCGCGGACACGGCTATCGGCTGGAGCAAAACTGAAGACAACTGCCTGCGGCGACTAAGTTGAATGTCAAGAGGAAGGCTGACTACGCCGAATTCAGTGGGTCGGCATCCGGCCGCGGGCACGTACCGTCTCGCCCAGGCTCGATAGCTCCTTTCGGTATGCGGAAGACCGTCCTGCGCTCCGGGGTGGACCACAGCCGGGAGCGGCGGGCACCGTCCTGTGCCCGCCGCCCTCGGATAGGTCGGTACCTCTCTTTCGGTCAGTGTGGTGCGACGGCGCCCGCTTCGACCTCTGCTTCGACCTCGGTCTCGGTCGGGGTCTGGTGCTTAGGTGCCTTGGCTGTGACCATGAGGCCCGCGACCAGTGCGGCCAGGAGGGTGAGGCCGACTGCCCACCAGTAGGCCGCGGTGTAGCCGTGGACCTGGCCGTGTTCGGTGAACTGCTTGGCCTGGTCGGAGGCCGGGCGGCCGGTCTGACGGGACGTGATGTACGTCGCCGCCGAGGTGGTTGCCAGGGTGTTGAGCAGGGCTGTGCCGATCGAACCGCCCACCTGCTGGGAGGTGTTGACCGTCGCGGAGGTCACGCCCGCGTCCTTCGGTGCGACGCCGACCGTGGCGGTGGCGAAGACCGGCATGAAGGTGAGGCCCATGCCGAGGCCCATGAGCAGCAGTGCGGGCAGGACGTGGGTGGCGTACTCGGACTCCACTGTCAGGTGGGTCAGGACGTACATACCGCCCGCCATGAGAAGCGCGCCGGGCACCAGCAGGTTGCGCGGTGCGGTGTGGTGCAGCAGGCGGGCGGCGATCTGGGTGGAGCCGATGATGACCATGATGGTCAGCGGCAGGAACGCCAGGCCGGTCTTGACCGGTGAATAGCCGAGGATGCCCTGCATGTAGTACGTCAGGAACAGGAACAGCGCGAACATGCCCATGGCCGCGAGGCTCATCGTCAGGAAGCAGCCGGCGCGGTTGCGGTCCTTGAGGATGCGCAGGGGCAGCAGGGGGTGTTCGGCCCTGGCCTGCCACCACACGAAGGCCGCGAGCAGCACCGCGCCGCCCACGAGCAGGCCGAGGACCAGGCCGTCGCTCCAGCCTCGCTGTTCCGCCTCGCTGCAGCCGTAGACGATCGCGACGATTCCGCCGCAGCCGAGCAGTACGCCGGGCACGTCGAGCCTGGAGGCGCGGTGGCCCGCCTTGTCGTGCAGGAACTTCAGAGCCCCGGCCACCGCGATCGCGGCGATGGGGATGTTCACGTACAGGCACCAGCGCCAGTTCAGGTACTCGGTGAGCAGGCCGCCGCCGATCAGGCCGATCGCGCTGCCGCCGGCCCCGATCGCGCCGAAGACGCCGAAGGCTTTGCCGCGTTCCTTGGGGTCCGTGAAGGTCGTCGTCAGGAGCGCGAGTGCGGACGGCGCGAGGAGCGCGGCGAACACGCCCTGCAGGGCGCGGGCCGCGAACAGCGTGCCGGAGCTGGTGGCCGCGCCGCCGAGCGCGGAGGCGGCGGCGAAGCCGACCAGGCCGATGAGGAGGGCCCGTTTGCGGCCGATCAGGTCCGCCATGCGGCCGCCGAGCAGCAGCAGTCCGCCGAAGGCCAGCGTGTAGGCGGTGATCACCCATTGCCGGTTGCCGTCGGACATGCCGAGGTCGGCCTGGGCGGACGGGAGGGCGATGTTCACGACCGTCGCGTCGAGGACGACCATGAGTTGGGCCAGGGCGATGAAGACCAGGCCCCACCAGCGGTTGGGATCCGCTTTGTTGGTGGTGGAGGTGTTGTTGGGTGTAGAGGCGTTGTTGATGGACACGCGGGTGCTCCTTGCTGAGGCGTCAACATGACAGCAAGCAGGCCGAGCGGCCTCGACGAGCGAGAGCCCACACGGGCGCACCACGCCTTCACGAGGAAGCGGGCGCGGGGTATGGACTGGGGCACCGGTAATGGCATCCGGCAGGCGCGCGCAGATAGCGCGGCGAAAGCAGAGGGGATGCTTACACGGTGCGCAGCGAGGCTCGCTCGGCGCGGGCCGGGGTCATCAAAACACTCTTTTCTAGGGCGCGAGGCCCAGAGACCGGACGGAACTAAGGCACATCCGGTATGCGATCTAACGTACGCAAATAACCATAGCCTCATGTTCGCCTCGGCGCCAATGGCCCTTTCGGCCGAGACGCAGGTCAGCCCTTCCCTCGGCCATCCGCGCCGATCGGCCGAGCGGCCGAACCGGCGCATCCAGGCGGTGACCCGGCCATGGCAGCTGGGTGGTTCGCACAGGCGTGGAACAGGCTGCCCGGGGGGTGGGGGCCCGGCGGGGTTCGTCGCGGGCAAGCGGCCCTCCGGCCCCGCCGGGCCCTGCGCATGCGGTGGTTCGTGGACACGCCTGTGCCGCGCATGCTCGCGCAACGGCCGTGCGTCCTAGGGCGTGTCTGACGAGTCAGTGAGGATCTGGGGCACGGTCGGTCTTGGCCCTGGCGGGAATACGATCGCTCGCTCGGGTGATTGGAGGGTTGGGATGTGTCCTGCGCGTGCGACCGGGGAGGTCGGGTGACGTACCACCCCATCCCTTGAGCGAAGGAGCGCGTCATGCGTCCACGTCAAGCCGTCGCCGTTACCGCCTCTATGGCGACCCTGCTCCTGACCGCGTCCGCCATGGCACCGGTTGCCATCGCCGACGCCGCCCGCGGGCCACTGGCGACCTTCAATTGCGCCGGCTCGATCAACGTGAACGTCCACCCCGTCAACGGCGCCGTCGACGGTAAGAGCGCCGGCAACTTCCGTTGTGCGACGCCGGACGAGTCCTTCCCGGCCCAGCTGACCATCTCCGGCTCGGTGACGGGCAGCGGTGGTCTCTTTTTCGAGACGAGGACCACTGACAGCCTCAAGCGGACGGACACGGGACAAGCCCTCCAGTTCACGATCGACCGCCGCTTCGACCGGGACACCACCGCGGCATCCGGCAACGCCACCGAACGCGGCGCCAGCGGCCAAGCACGGGACTCCGGGACCGGCACGTTCGGTACGGGGACGAACCTGGTGACGTTCGTCATCACCAATAACTACATGCTTGACATCACCACGTGACTGCTTGAACCTCGTGGCAACTGCCCGGTTGATCTTCAACTTCCCGATCAGTCGTGCCACTTCGTTCCTGCGGGTGTAGCGGGCGGGCCTTGTCGGAAGCTGGTGGGCCCGAGCCGGTGCGGGCGGCCGGACGTCGCTGGACGGTCGAGGAGTCCTTCCAGCGGCGGCAAGGGCTGGCGGGCCTGGACGAGCACCAGGTCCGCCGATGGACTTCCTGGCACCGCTGGGTCACCCTCGCGATGCTCGCCCACGCCTTCCCGGCCGTCACCGCGGCCGCCGAACGCTGCGACCATCCCGCGCCCGACGGCCTGATCCCCCTGCCCGGCAACGAGGTTCAGCACCTGTTCGCCGCGCTCATCAGCCCCGCCCGCGACCTCGCGCACTACCGACGGCAGGCAGCCGCTCAGCCGCGAAGACCAAACGTCGTCTTCGTTCCGCCGCCGAGACCACCGTCCCGGCCTACGGTGGAGGTATGGCCGGACGGGGGCGCCGGTGCGCGCAGTGCCATGAGCTCCATGCTCGCCGGGGTGCTGGAGTTCCAGCGCGACATGATCTCGGAGAACACCAAGGAAGGCGTCGCCACCGCCGAAGCCGCCGGCAAGACCCTCGCCAACCACCTCCGCACCGCCGCCGACAAGGCCGTCCGCCAGGCGCTCGCCCCCGGCCACCATCCGCCGCGACCAAATCAGCAAGATCACGATCTACGGCTGGAGTACTAGGAGATCGACAACGTCGGGGAGGTAGAGCCGCGCAACCAGCCCCGGAGTCACCGCGTGAGCCACCTCCCTTCCCGCCTGAACGTTCTGGGGCGGCGACGCCAGCCTGCCTCGAAACCGGTCAGCAGCTCATTGATCTTGGCCATGCGATCGTCCGGAAAGTCGACGAGCCGATCGCCCACGGAACAACCGATCCGCCCTCCTTCACTGTGGTCGCCGACCGCACCATCACGTCACGCTCATCACAGCCCCACGAAGACGAGACGGGCGTGATGCGCCGTAGTCCATCGCCATCGGCTCCTGTGCATCCTCATACAGCTAGCCGTCGTGCTCGTCTTGGAGCATGTGGCGACGTTCCTGTTCGCGCTTGGAGTAGGCGGCCGCTCGGATTGCTTCGTCGCTCTCCAAGCCTGATCCCAGCGCGCCACCCACTGTGGCAGTCGAAGCCACGAACCATGACAACGTCCAGTAGTCCGTTGTGGTCAACGGATTTCGTGTCATGGAAGCGAACACTTGGTCGTTGAGGATGAACAGCGCCCACACAAAGTTGATGACCATCAAGCCCACGTAGCAGACGAGCACCCCGATACCCACGGTCAGGACAGTCGAGCCGTTGTAGAGTCTCGCCCTCTGCCTCGCCTCCGGCGAGCGCTGTGCTGAGCGATGCCAAAGCTGCGCGTCTACGATCAGCCAGCCGATCATGAGCGCGACGGACCCGACCGTGGCGATGACGAGACGTGGCACGCTCAGAGATTCGGCCAAGCTCCAGACGGTGGAGTTCACAGTGGCGACGGCTCCCGTGGCGAGTGCGGCCGCCAGGGCTTTCGAAAGGCCCGGCACCAACCGCCACGGCCGGTTGGCGCGAACCATACCGAGGAGTACCCGTAGATGGCCGCGCGGCCCGCTGATGACGTAGCGGAGATCAGCGCTCTCCTCCTTGCCGACCGGGCTCGGATGAAGGGGTGTGAGACGTCCATCGACGGATTCCAGATGCGGCTGGCTTCGTGGAGGCCCCTCAGGCCCGGCGGGCTGCGCGCCCGCCAAGCCAAGCACGGCTTCTTCCACGGCCCGGCGGGCCCTCGTCTGTAGCCGGAAGCCCCCCAGCGAAGGCAGTGACAACAAGAGCAACCCGTGTTCGTGGCTCATGGTCGCGACGAGCTTGCGGCCGTGTGAGTACAACGGAAGGTCGGTGAGGGCGACGACGATGTCCCAATTCTCCGCACTGCCACGGTCAATGATCCGGCGCATCAAAGTGGGCGGGTCCTCGGTCCCTGAGGTGAAGGGCTCACTGATCACTTCGAGGTGGAACCGTTGCCCCTGGCCGGACTTGTCGGCGAGCCGGGCAGGAAGGGCCCGAGCCATGCGCTTCGCAATCTCGGTCGGTGCGTCCGGATCCGCCAGGAGAGCCACGACCATCACGCTTTGGGACGACGCTTGCATGGTGGACCCTTCTGGCCGGCTGTCTCCGCGATGACAAGGGCTCACAGGATGCCCCCGGGCAAAGTCGACGCTTCGACGACACGCTGTCCCGTGTGCACGGCGGCGTGTTCGCCACGGCGGCGTTCCGCCCCGCAGCCGCACCCCTTACGGGCAGACTTCGCTCGGGTACTCCGCACCGGTCGGCTGATCATCTGCCCGGCACCGCGGATGGCGTCATTCGCACCTGTTGTGCTGGTTGCTGAACCGCCCACCTGGAGAGTCCGGCGGAGACAAATCAGCGCCGGGCCACAGACCGGCCTGTCACCGGCCGAGGCGCCCTTCGGGGCGGACCAGGTTGCCGGCCTTTTCCCGGTGCTCGTGCACGAGGCGGATCGCCATGGCACCTTCACCGGTGGCCGAGGCGACTCGTTTGACCGAGCCACTCCTGACGTCGCCGGCTGCGAAGACCCCGGGGAGGCTGGTTTCCAGCAGCAATGGACCACGGCCGAGCGAGTCCCACCGCGTCGTCTCGGCAGCAGCCCGGGCATCCGCCCCCGTCAGGACGAAGCCCTTCTCGTCCAGGGCGAGCACGCCCCTCAGCCATTCCGTGCACGGGCGGGCCCCGATGAATACGAACAGCGCGGCGGCCCGCAGCGCGCGGCGCTCACCGTTTGCGTTGTGCTCGACGCTCAGCGACTCCAGCTTCTCCTTCCCGGAAACGCCTCGGACCTCGGTGTGGAGAAGTACCTCGATCTTCGGGTGCCGTTCCACCTGGTCCACCAGGTAACGCGACATGTCCGCGTTGAGGTCGCTGCCCCGGACGAGGAGGTGAACTCTGGATGCGTGATGGGCCAGGAACAGCGCCGCCTGTCCAGCGGAGTTGCCCCCGCCGACCACGGCGACCGGGTCCGCCTGGCAGAGACTGGCCTCGTGCACGGTCGCCGCGTAGTAGACACTGATGCCTTCCAGCCGGTCGATGCCGGGCACCTCGAGCCTGCGGTACCAGACACCTGAGGCGAGTACGACGGCACCGGCCCGGATCTGGGACCCGTCGGTGAAGGCGACTACGTACTCGTCATCCTGCGGGATGAGCTTGTTGACCTGGGCCGGCACCATGAGGCGGGCACCGAATTTGTGGGCCTGGAGCACCGCGCGTTCGATGAGCTCGCCTCCGGAGATGCCCGACGGGAAGCCGAGGTAGTTCTCGATGCGTGACGAGGTGCCGGCCTGGCCCCCAGTGGCCACAGCATCGACGGAGACCGTAGTGAGGCCGTCGGAGGCGCCGTACACGGCGGCGGCGAGTCCCGCCGGGCCGGCGCCGACCACCAGCACGTCGCACTGCGCGGCCTTCGGCGTGGGGGCGGGCAGCCCGATGAGCCTGGCGAGTTCGGCGTTGCTCGGATTGCGCAGCACCCGCTCGCCCTTCCACAGGACCACCGGAGTTTCCTCGGGGCGGATGGAGAAGCGACGCAGCAGCGCCTCAGCCTCCTTGTCCCTTTCCAGATCCAGCCAGCGGTGGGGAAGCCGGTTGCGGGCAGCGAACTCACGCAGCCGCAGTGTGTCCCGCGAATAGCACGAGCCCAGGATGCGGAAGCCTGCGCCGAGGCCGATGAGCAGATACCGTCGGCCCAGGCAAGCGCGGAGGATCAGGTCACCCAGTACGGGGTCGCGGCCGACCAGGGCGCGTTGGCGCTCCACCGGTACCGCCAGGATCTCGCCCGCCTCACGCACCACGGCGGTGTCGAACGCTGCCTGCCCTTCCAGCATCCCCAGTTCACCCAGGAACCTGCCGGGCCCGTGTACCGCCACCGTGCGCTCTTCGGGCGTGCCGTGGTCCTGAAGGATCTCGACGGTCCCGCTGAGGATGGCGAGGAACTCCCGGAACGGCTCGCCCTCGCGGTACAGCACCTCACCTTCCGTGGTCCTGCGGCGCTCACCGTGCGCGGTCAGGTCCTGGAGCTGTTCCGGTGTCAGGCGTGGGAATGCCCCGTATCGGTCCGGTGTCTCGTGGACCGCACCCTTCTTGTGCTGGGCGGCACTCATCAGACCATGGCCTCGTGGACGTAGCACCAGCGCCAGTCCTCTCCCGGTTGGAAGGACTGCACGATGGGGTGACCGGCGCTGCCCGCGTGCCGTCGGGCGTGTTTGAGGGGTGAGGAGTCGCAGCAGCCGACGTGCCCGCAGGTGAGGCAGAGCCGCAGGTGAACCCAGGGGGAATGCTCCTTGAGGCACTCCTCGCAGCCCTGCGGGGTACGCGGCGTCACTGGCCGCACCATTGCCAGGTGCGGATCCGGAATCGTGGCCATGACGTTCTCCTCTCGCGGTCTCAGGCGATCACGCGGAAGTCCCTTTCAGGGCCTGCTCGACCCACTCACGCAAGACGGGCGCGGGTGC
The DNA here is from genome assembly GCF_040646035.1 of Streptomyces sp. NPDC046465. Taxonomy (NCBI): domain Bacteria; kingdom Bacillati; phylum Actinomycetota; class Actinomycetes; order Kitasatosporales; family Streptomycetaceae; genus Streptomyces; species Streptomyces sp. NPDC046465. Next base: position 65,977 of record NZ_JBEYZK010000022.1, on the reverse strand, counting down.
CGCACCGGCCTGTCGGGCGATCGTCTCGCCCTGGTCCTGAACCAGCAGCGTGGGCACTGCTTGGACCTCGAACCGCCGGCTGAGTCCTGGGTTCTTGTCGATGTCGACCTTGACGAGCTTGATCCGCCCGGCGAGGTCGCGGGCGACCTGTTCGAGGGCGGGGCTGACCATGCGGCAGGGGCCGCACCAGGTGGCCCAGAGGTCGACGACGACAGGTTGAACGGCCTTGTCGGCGACTTCGGCGAAGTCGTCGTCACTCGCATCGACGACCCAGGGCAGCGGCTGCTTGCAGTGGCCGCATTTGGGGCGTCCCTCGGCGGCGACGGGAATGCGGTTGTCGCGCCCGCAGTGCGGGCAGGTCACCGTCGTCGTACGGGGGGTGTTCACGCCGCCCTCGCTTCCGGCGCCTCTTCCTGCCGGTCGTAGGTGACCACCAGCTCTCCGTGTTCGGCGTCGACGCGGACCGTCCCGCCGTCCTGGACGTCGCCGCGCAGAAGGGCGCGCCCGACCAGTGTCTCGACCTCGTGGGAGATGTAGCGCCGCAGTGGCCGGGCCCCGTACACCGGGTCGTAACCCTGGTGGGAGATCAGCTCTCGGGCCGCATCGGTGAGTTCTACGTCGATGCGGCGTTCCGCGAGCCGCTGGCGCAGTTCGTCGAACTGCAGCTCCACGATGCGTTCGATCTGCCGCTCGCCGAGCGGCTTGAACAGCACGATGTCGTCGACGCGGTTGAGGAACTCCGGACGGAAGTGTCCGCGCAGCTCGCCCATCACCAGGGCGCGGGCGTCAGGCTTGAGCTCGCCCTCGGCGGTGGCGCCGTCGAGGAGGTGCTCGGAGCCGATGTTGGACGTCATGATGATCACGGTGTTGCGGAAGTCGACGGTGCGGCCCTGTGCATCGGTGATGCGGCCGTCATCGAGGATTTGCAGCAGGGTGTTGAAGACGTCGCTGTGTGCCTTCTCGATCTCGTCGAACAGTACGACCGAGTACGGCTTGCGGCGTACGGCCTCGGTGAGCTGGCCGCCTTCCTCGTAACCGACGTATCCGGGAGGTGCGCCCATGAGCCTGCTGACGGTGTGCCGCTCCTGGTACTCACTCATGTCGAGGCGGACCATGTTCTCCTCGGAGTCGAACAGTGCCCGGGCGAGGGTCTTGGTCAGCTCGGTCTTTCCTACGCCGGTGGGGCCGAGGAAGATGAAGGAGCCGATGGGGCGGCGAGGGTCGCGGATGCCGGAGCGGGCGCGGATGATGGCGTCGGCGACGAGCTGGACGGCCTCGTCCTGGCCGACGACGCGCTCGCGAAGGATCTCGTCGAGGCGCAGCAGCTTGTCGCGTTCGCCCTCCTGGAGGCGGGCGACCGGGATGCCGGTCCAGGCGGCGACGATCTCGGAGATCTCCTCTTCGGTGACCACCTCGCGCAGCAACCGGTTCTGGCCCTGCCTGGTGGCCAGCTGCTCCTCCTCCGCCGCGAGTCGGCGCTCCAGGTCCTGGAGGCGGCCGTATCGGAGTTCGGCGGCGCGGTTGAGGTCGTAGGCGCGTTCGGCCTCCTCCGCGTCGTGGCGGACCTGCTCCAGTTCCTGGCGCAGTTCCTGCACACGCCGGATCGCCTGCCGTTCGGCCTCCCACTGTGCGTGTTTGGCGTCGGCTTCACCGCGCAGGTCGGCCAGTTCCCTGCGCAGCTCCTCCAGGCGGGTCTGGCTGGCGGGGTCGGTCTCTTTGGAGAGGGCGGCTTCCTCGATCTCCAGGCGGGTGACGCGGCGGGTGATCTCGTCGAGTTCGGCGGGCATGGAGTCGATCTCGGTACGCAGCCGGGCACACGCTTCGTCGACGAGGTCGATGGCCTTGTCGGGCAGGAACCGATCGGTGATGTAGCGGTGGCTGAGGGTGGCGGCGGAGACCAGCGCGGTGTCCTGGATCTTGACGCCGTGGAAGACTTCCAGGCGCTCACGCAGTCCACGCAGGATGGAGATGGTGTCCTCCAGGCTGGGCTCGTCGACCAGGACCTGCTGGAATCGTCGTTCGAGGGCTGCGTCCTTCTCGATGTGTTTGCGGTACTCGTCGAGTGTGGTGGCGCCGATCATGTGGAGTTCGCCGCGGGCGAGCATCGGCTTGAGCATGTTCCCCGCGTCCATGGCCCCTTCGGCGGCGCCCGCACCGACGACGGTGTGCAGTTCGTCGACGAAGAGCAGGATGCCGCCTTGTGCGGCCTTGACTTCGCTGAGCACGGCCTTGAGCCGTTCCTCGAACTCGCCTCGGTACTTGGCGCCGGCGACCAGGGATCCCATGTCGAGGGCGAAAACGATCTTGTCGCGGAGTCCTTCGGGGACGTCGCCGCGGACGATGCGCTGGGCGAGGCCCTCGATGATGGCGGTCTTGCCGACGCCGGGGTCGCCGATGAGGACGGGGTTGTTCTTGGTTTTGCGGCTCAGGATCTGGGTGACGCGGCGGATCTCGGCGTCCCGGCCGATGACCGGGTCGAGCCTGCCTTCCTTGGCTTCGGCGACGAGATCGCGGCCGTACTTCTCCAGAGCCTCGTAGGCCACTTCGGGGTTGGCGGAGGTGACGCGCTGGTTGCCGCGGACCTGGGTGAGCGCGCCCAGGAACGAGTCTTTCGTGATCCCGGCCTGGTTGAGCAGTCGCCCGGCGGCTGTTGAGGTCCCCTCTTCAGCCAGGGCGAGCAGGAGGTGCTCCACGGACACGTACTCGTCCTTGAGGCGTTTGGCCTCCCGCTCAGCGGCGTCGAGCAGGCCGGAGAGGCGCTGAGTGACGAAGACCTGGCCGGGTGCCGCACCGGGGCCGGTGACCTTCGGGCGGCGGGAGAGTTCCTCGCGCACGGCCGCAAGCAGTTCCTTCGGCTCGGTTCCGGCCGTTTGCAGCAGCCGTGGGATCAGACCGTCCTCCTGATCGAGGAGTGCGAGCAGGAGGTGTTCTCCGTCCACTTCGGTCTGCCCCATGCGGCCGGCCGCGGACTGGGCCTCCTGGAGGGCTTCCTGGGATTTCTGTGTGAGACGGTTCATGTCCATGGGGGTGTGTCACTCCTCATGCCGCGGCCGCGCAGGGCGGCTTCGAGCAGACTGATGCGGTCGAGCAGGTCGAGCACCAGGCCGATGGATGCGTAATTGAGGCAGAGCCCGGAGCGCAGCCGCTGGATGCGGGCAAGTACCGCTGGGGCATCGCGGTCGAAAACCAGGTGGCCCGAGGCGTCACGTTCGGCGTCGACAAGACCGAGGGCGACGAACCGGCGGACCAGCTCAGGATGGAGACCCGATCGACGGGCCACGGTCTCCAGGGAAAGCCTCGCTGCGGGAACGAGCGCATACCGGGCGGCTGTCGAGGCGGCGGCGACATAGGTGACCGGCTGTACCGGGCGGTCGCCTGCACTGGACCGGCCGATGCCTGCCGCTCCTGTGGGTCGGTCGTTCATGGCGTCCTCCTGGGGTCGAACGAGGAGGTCGCGGCGAGCTCCTCGAACAGTTCGCGCTCCCGGTCGCCAAGGGTGGGTGGCACCATGACGCGCAGTTCGGCGTACAGGTCGCCGTTGGCACCGCGCGGGTTCGGCATGCCCTCGCCGCGCAGCCGCAGCCGCCGGCCGCTGGACGAGCCGGCAGGCACGGTGACCTTGGCTGTGCCACCGCCGGGGGTGGGCACCGGCACGGTCGCTCCCAAGGCCGCCTCCCAGGGGGTGACCGGCAGCTGCACGTGGACGTCGCGGCCGTCCAGCCGGAAGCGGGGGTGGGCCTGGATACGCACTCGCAGGTGCAGGTCGCCCGCGGGCGCGGCACCACTGCCTCGCCCGCCCTCGCCCGCCAGCCGGATCCGCTGCCCGTCGGTGACGCCCGGCGGGACCTCGACCTCGTAGCGCCGCGGTTGCCCGGTGGGCCCGGCGAGTGTGACGGTGCGGCGGCCGCCCTTGTAGGCCTCCTCGACGGTGAGCGGCAGTTCGGCCTCCTGGTCGCCTCCTGGTACGCCTGCGGAGCGGGCGCCTGAGCCTGCGCCTGCGCCTGCGCCTGCGCCGAAGAGCGAGCCGAGCAGGTCCTCGATGTCCACGTCCTCGGCTGCGAAGTCATCGCCGAAGCCGGTGGTGTACCGGACGCGGGGGCCGCCCCCGCCTGCGGTCCGCCGGCCATGGAATCCGCCGCCCGCTCCGGCCGCGACCCGGTCGTCGAAGTCTTCGGGGATCTTGCGGAAGTCTTCGCCGAAGCGGTCGTAGCGTGCCCGGGTCTTCGGGTCGGACAGGACGCTGTATGCCTCGTTGAGGTCCTTGAAGCGTTCCTCCGCCGCCGGGTCCTTGTTGACGTCGGGATGGTGTTTGCGGGCGAGCTTGCGATAGGCCTGCTGGATCTCGTCCTGGCTCGCGGTCCGCGACACTCCCAGCACTTCGTAGAGGTCCCGTGCCATGACAGATCACTCCCGCTTCGCGACAGTCACCGTGGCGGGTCTGAGCTGCCGATCGCCGTCGCCGTAGCCCGGACGCAGCACCTGCACGACGGTGCCCGGCTCGACGCCGGGGTCATCGACCACGCTGACCACCTCGTGCCGGGCCGGGTCGAAGGCGACGCCGGTCTCCGCGTGCCGCGGGTAGCCCAGCAGTTCGAGGACGTTCACCGCCTGGTCGCGGACTGCCCGGATGCCTTCCACGACCGCATCCGAATCGGCGTCGGCGTGGGACAGGGCGAGTTCGAGGTTGTCCAGGACGGGCAGGAAGGCAGCAGCGGTACGGGAACGCTCGACCCTCCGCTCCCGCTCCAGTTCCCTGGCGTGACGCTTGCGCAGGTTGTCGAGGTCGGCGAGCGCGCGCCGCCAGCGGTCCTCCAGTTCCTGCATCGCGGCTGTGTCCTCGTCCTGCGCGGGTGCGGGGCCGACGGCTGGTGTGGGGCCGACGGCGGGTGTGGGGCCGACGGCGTCGGGGCCCGTTGCGTCGTTTGCCGTTTGCGGCCAAGGAGGCGGGCCGGGCTGACGCGAGTCCTCGCGGGGAGGACGTACGGCGCCTTCCGGGGCCGGTTCGGCCGGCGTGGCCCGGTCGGGTTCTTGGGGGTGTAGGGACATGGCGGCGTCAGCTCTTGTCGAACTCGGCGTCGATGACATCGTCATCACCGTTGCCGCCACTCGGGGGAGCGCCGGTGGCGGTGTCCTGGCCCGGGTCTCCCGTGGCGGTGGCACCCTGCTGGGCAGCCAGTCCGGCGAGGACCTGCTGGAGTTCGGAGGCCAGTGGCCGCACACGCTCCACGCCTGCCTCTTCCTTGACCGCCGCCCGGGCATCGGAGACGAGCATCTCGGCGCGTGCCTTCTCGTGCGCGGGGGCCGCGTCGCCCAGTTCGGCCAGGCGCTTCTCGACCTGGTACGCGACGGCGTCCAGCTCGTTGCGTGCGTCGACGGCCTCGCGGAGCTCCCGGTCCTGGCCCTGGTTTCGTTCGGCCTCCTGGACCATGCGCTCGACCTCACCGCGGTCCAGGTTGGAGCTTTCGCTGATGGTGATGCCCTGTTCCTTGCCGGTGTCCCCGTCGCGCGCCTTGACATTGAGGATGCCGTTGGCGTCGATGTCGAAGGTGACCTCGATCTGGGGTTCGCCTCGCGGCGCCGGCCGGATGTCGGTGAGCTGGAACCGGCCGAGCACCCGGTTGTCGGCAGCACGCTCGCGCTCACCCTGGAGGACCACCACATCGACGGCCGGCTGGTTGTCCTCGGCGGTGGAGAACGTCTCGGTACGCCGCACCGGGATGGTCGTGTTCCGCTCGATGATCTTCGTCATGACTCCGCCGCGCGTCTCGACACCCAGCGACAGGGGCGTGACATCGAGCAGCAGGACGTCCTTGACCTCGCCCTTGAGCACCCCGGCCTGGATCGCGGCGCCCAGCGCCACGACCTCGTCGGGGTTGACGCTCATGTTGGGGTCCTTGCCGCCGGTCAGCCGGCGGACCAGGGCCTGAACCGCTGGTATGCGGGTGGAGCCGCCTACGAGGATGACCTCGTCGATGTCGCTCTCACCGACCTTGGCGTCGGCCATCGCCTGCTTGACCGGCTCCAGGCACCGTTCCACGAGGTCGCCGGTGATCTGCTCGAATGTGGACCGCATGACGGAGTCGGTGAGGTGTTTGGGGCCCGCGGCGTCGGCGGTGATGAAGGGCAGGCTGACCTGCGTCTGCGTCACCGAACTGAGCTCGGTCTTGGCCTTCTCCGCCGCCTCGAACAGCCGTTGCAGCGCCTGCGGGTCGTTCCGCAGGTCGATGCCGTTCTCCTTCTGGAAGCCGTCCGCGAGATGGTCCACCAGGCGCCGGTCGAAGTCGTCGCCGCCCAGATGGCTGTCCCCGGCGGTGGAGCGCACCTCCACCACGCCGTCGCCGACATCGAGGATGCTCACGTCGAACGTGCCGCCGCCCAGGTCGAAGACGAGGACGGTCTCGTGCTCCTTCTTGTCCATGCCGTACGCCAGAGCGGCCGCCGTCGGCTCGTTGATGATCCGCAGCACTTCCAGACCCGCGATCCGACCGGCATCCTTGGTGGCGGTGCGCTGGGCATCGTTGAAGTAGGCGGGCACCGTGATGACCGCCTCCGTGACGCGCTCCCCCAGCTGCTTGGAGGCGTCGTCAGTGAGCTTGCGCAGCACCTGTGCGCTGATCTCCTCAGGCGCGTACAGCTTGTCGCGCACCTCGAAGCGGGCCGCCCCGCCGTCGCCCTCGACGACGTCGTACGCCACCGCTTTCGCCTCGTCGGAGATCTCGTCGAAGTGCCGGCCGATGAATCGCTTGGCCGAGTAGATGGTGCCCTTGGGGTTGAGGATCGCCTGGCGCCGGGCCATCTGGCCCACCAGGCGCTCCCCGGTGTCGGTGAAGGCGACTACGGACGGCGTCGTCCGGTTGCCCTCGGTGTTGGGCACAACGGACGGCTCGCCGCCCTCCCACACGGCGATCACCGAGTTGGTGGTACCCAGGTCGATACCTACTGCCCTGGCCATGAGGATCTCCTCCCGGTGCTGCGGCCTGCGCCGATTCCCGGTTCATGTCGTTCAGGTACGGACAGGACCTCCGCGAGTCGCCCGCTGCCGAGCCGGTTCAAGGCCCGAACAGCCGGACGGTACGTCTCGACACGGCAGCTGACCTGCAATGCTGCTCCGGTGTCGCCCTGTCCCTCGTGCCGGTTTGCACGCGGAGGACGTCGAGCGCGTCCCAGCATGGCGAACCGCGTGATCCCACACCTGAGCCTGACCGGCCAGAAATGCACGAGCCCGATCACCCTGCGAGCACTAGTGTGTAAATGCGGATATTTCGTACGTACTGGGTGGTTCGTGAGCGGGGGGCCGAAACACCGCTCGTCTCGCCCTGTGAGGGCTCGGGAGTGATCCGATGGCCAGGAATCGGCCGCACGACCTGTACCGCCGCTCCGATCGCGGAGAGCCCCACCGCCCTGCTCAGCCCCCCGCCGACCATGCCCTCCACGCACTCACGCTGCTGTCCCGCACCCTGTTCGACACGCCGGACGAAAGCGAGATCCTGCGCCTGGCCATGGACCACATAGCCGCCATCGGGCCGTACAGCGCCGAGGCCGGTTACCTCGAAGCGGACGGTGACCTCGTCCCCAGCCCGAGAAACCGGAAGAATCATGCCCTGGCCGTGGGCCGGAGGGTGCGGGAGCTGGCCGGACAGGACGGTTCTGTGACCGTGCCCGGCTGGCCCCGGGGCCAGGCCCTGGCACTGCGCGGACTTGAGGGGCTCCACGGTTACCTCGTAGTGACGTCCCGCTCCCGGCCCACCGAAGCCCACCGGTCCCTGCTCGCCACACTCGTCCGGCACACCGCCGCTGCGCTGTCGGTCGCGGTCGCACACCGTCGCCGACGCAAGGAGGCCCTGGAGCTGGACCGGCTCAGGGGGGAACGCGCAGCCCTCCAGCGACAGCTGATCGCCGTCGTGGCCGAGCTGGCGTACCAGCGGGCCCTTCACGCACTCATGGCCGACGTTGCCGCCGCGGGCAGCGGCGAGGAAGCCATCACCCGCGCACTGCACGAGCTGACCGGACTCCCCGCACTGGTCGAGGACCGCTTCGGTCGGCTGAGGTCCTGGACCGGCCCCGGCCGACCCGACCCTTATCCAGAACCGGACCCCGTGCGCCAGGACGACCTGCTGCACGCCGTCGCCCGGGAGGCCGGGCCGGCGCGGATCCAGGACCGGCTGATCACTCTGGTCCGCCCGCACGGCGAGATCCTGGGCATGCTGGCTCTGCTCGATCCCCAGGGCGCGGCAGACGAGCACACCGTGCTCGCGCTGGAACAGGCCGCCAAGCTGCTCGCCCTGGAGCTGGCGCACTTGCGCAATCTGGCCGAAGTAGAGCTGAGGCTGCACCGCGAGCTGGCCGACGACCTGCTGGCAGGCACGGACGAGACAAGCGCCTACGCCCGCTCCGAGGCAGTCGGATACGACCTGCACCGCAGCCACTACATCGTCGTGGTGCAGTGGTCGGACCGGATCGCGGACGATTCCTTCGCGCAAATCGTGGGCCGGGTGGCCTCTGCCGTGGGCATGCGCTCACTGCTGACCCGGCGTTCCGACCACGTGGTCCTGGTCGCCGACGACAGGCCGCCCGCTCGAGCGCTGTACGAGGGCCTCGCCCTGGAGACGGGGACACCCTCCGGGACGATAGGGGTGAGCGCCCCGTGCGACTCTCCGGATGACATCCCCCAGAGCTACCGGGAGGCGCAGCGCGCCCTGGAAGTGCGCCGTCACTCCCGCAAGCGATACGGCATGGCGTTCTTCGACGAACTCGGCCTCTACCGCATCCTGGGACCTGGCAACGATTACCGGGAACTGGAGGCGTTCGTTCACGAGTGGCTCGGGCAACTCATGGACTACGACGCCCGACACGACGCGGCCATGGTGGAGACCCTGGCGCGGTACTTCGACTGCGGCGGCAACTACGACGAGACCGCCGCGTCCCTCGCGATCCACCGCAGCACGCTGCGCTACAGGCTCCAGCGCATCCGCGACATCAGCGGCAACGACCTCGCGAACGTCGAGGACCGGCTCAACCTCCAGGTGGCGACCCGCGTGTGGAAGATCGTGCTGGTCGGGTCCGGCTGATGCCTCGTACAGGAGCCGGGCAAGGGCAGTACCCCGCCCTGGAGTCGGGAGGTCCGCTCCTTCGACCGTGGTGCGTGCTGCCGGGCATCGGATGCAGGGGTCGGCACCCGCGCTCCCGCGAGCCGGTACAGCGTGGCCGCTGTCTGACCGGCAGGCTCGTCACGCCTCGTGTGAACTCCGGATGCCGACGTGGCGTCGGCCCGCCTCAGCGGGGAGCCAAGAGAGCCCGGGTCTCCACGTTGATCTGCTGAGCCTCTCCGGTGGGGACGACCACGACGGGAACTCGCGCGCCGGGCTCGCTGATGATCTCGGGACGTTCGGCGACCAGCGGTCGCAGGCCGCCCGTGAGGCCCAACACAGACAGCCCGGCGCACACCTCCTCACGCACCTCAGGCTGGTCCTCGCCGATCTCACCGGTGAACACGAGAGCGTCCAGGCGGCCCAGGGACGCGGCCATGCCGGCGATGCCGCGACGGCACTGGTGGGTGAAGACGTCGAGGGCGAGTGCGGCGCGCTCGTCGCCTGCCATCCGGCTGCGGACCAGGTCGCGCGTGTCGTCCGAAGTGCCGGAGAGAGCCAGCAGACCGGACCTGTGGTTCAGAGCATCCTCGATCTCGTTCGCAGACACATTCTTCCGTGTGAGCAGCCAGGTCAGGGCGCCAGGGTCGACGCTGCCGCTGCGATGGCTCATCACCAAACCCTCCAGGGGCGTAAAGCCCATCGTCGTGTCGACACTGCGCCCATCACGCACCGCGCAAGCGGAGCAGCCACCGCCAAGGTGCACGATCACCAGGTGCAGCTGGTCGGGACGGCGGCCGAGGAGTTCAGCGGTGCGGGCCAGCGCCCAGGCGTAGGACAGGCCGTGGAAACCGTAGCGGCGCAGGCCGTACACATCGCGCCAGTCGGCCGGCACCGCGTACTCCCGTGCGGCCACTGGCAAGCCGGCGTGGAAGACGGTGTCGAAACAGGCGACGTGCGGAACTCCCGGCAGAAGATCCCGAGCCACGTCCAGAAGGGTGAGTGCTTGCGGGACGTGCAAGGGCGCGAGGTCCGCCACCCGGTCCAAGCGGGCACGCACATGGTCGTCGAGCAGAGTGTGGCTGAGCAGCTCCGATCCGCCGTGGACGATGCGGTGGCCCACAGCTGTAGGAGCCGGCCCTTCCTTCAGTAACTGCCGCAGCGTCCCGGTTGCCCCCTCGCCCGGCGGAGAGTCACTGTGGTGCTCGTTGAGGACTTGCCCATCGTCGCCGAAGACCGTCAGACGCAGGCTCGATGATCCCGCGTCAGCCACCAGGACCGGGCTGGTTCGTGTGCGCACGCACCGATCCTCTCCCTCGTTCCGCAACATACTTCGCAAGAAGTTTCACGAATTTCGTGACGGGCTTCCACGCCCCGGCACTGAGTACCCGATCCGACCGCGATGGAAACAGAACGCACCGCCGGACGGGCCCGGCAGACCAGCACAACCCGGCGTAACGCAGCCCACCTGGCCGCAGCACCATGCGGCGAAGCTCCGGGGTGCATCCAGACGTCCCCAACCTCGACGCCGCCTTGATCAACACCCAGGACCCGCAGACCGATCCGATCGGCGTGCAGGGTCTCGGTGAGATCACCATCGCCGGGGTGGCGCCCGCCATCGGCAACGCGGTGGCGCGAGCGGCACCCGGAAGGGCCGCCGCTCACGCGCATCCCACGCGAGAAGCTCCAGCCGGCCCTGTGTGTTGCTGACACCCGCTGTCAGGATCTTCCTCGCAGCCGTCATTGCCCGCCGAACTACGTCACTTGACGGAATCGGCCGCGCTCGTCCCCGCCTAGCTTTCTTTCCGTGGCCGCAACGGCCCGAGACCGAGGAGGGGACATGAGCACGAACCCAGAACCGAGGAACATCGTTCTCGTCCACGGAGGCTTCGTGGACGGATCGGGCTGGCAGTGGGTGTACGACATCCTCACGCAGGACGGGTACAAGGTCAGCGTCGTACAGAATCCGACGCTGTCCCTGGCCGGGGACGTCGCCGCGGTACGCCTGGTCCTCGACGCGCTGGACGGTCCGGCCGTCCTGGTGGGGCATTCCTACGGCGGCGCTGTGATCTCCGAGGCGGGCACGCACCCCAAGGTGGCGGCCCTGGCCTACATCGCGGCGTTCGCGCCCGACAAGGGCGAGTCGGTGAGCACCCTGATCGCCGACCCTCCACCCGGCGCGCCGGTCCCGCCCATCCTGCCGCCCAGGGACGGCTTCCTGTTCCTGGACCGTGAGAAGTTCGCGGACGCGTTCGCCGGTGATCTGCCCGCCGAGCAGGCGGCGTTCCTCGCCGACTCCCAGGTCCCGTGGGGAGTCGACGCCCTTTCCGGTGCGGTGGCTGAGCCTGCCTGGCGGGTGAAGCCGAGCTGGTATCTCGTCGCGACCGAGGACCACATGATTCCGCCGGCGGCCCAGCGAGCGATGTCGGAGAGGACGGGCTCGCAGGTCGTCGAGATCGCCGCCAGCCACGCCGTCTACCTCTCGCGGCCCGCCGAAGTCGCGGCCTTGATCAGGCGGGCCGCCGAGCACTGAACCTGGGGAATCCGCGTCTCCAGGTCCATCACACCGAGCAGATTCGGGAGCACTCATGAGATCGCGACGCAAGAAACGGAACCCAGCGTTACCCGACGCGGCAACGGAACCCGCGGCCCGCAGAGGTGTCCTACATCGCCTGGGTGCCGTACTGGCGACCGCACTGATGCTCAGCACCATCCTGGTGGCGGGCGGCGGCACGGCGCACGCGGCCAACCCGGATACACACCGGGTCGCCACATGGAACATGCAGGTCGGCAGCGACCGGTGGACCGGCGTGCGCGTCCTGGCACGCGACAACAGCGTGGTCGCGCTCCAGGAGGTGCCCAACACCCAGCCCGCGGGCTCCATTCACCTGGGGACCATCAACGGCATCGACGAGTACCGGTGGGACATCGGCCGCGGCAACTGGCGTTACCTGTACGTCCTGACCACCGGGTCGCGCAACGTAGGCATCGTCACCAGTTTCCGGCCGGAGCGGGTCATCCAGATCAGAGGCCAGTACCGGAACGCGGTCGGCGTGGTCCGGGCCGCCGACAACGTGCTGTTCGCCTCTCTGCACGCCGCCTCCGGCAGCGGGTTCGACGTACCGCAGCTGCTGAGCAACACCGCGCTCGAGGCTGCCTACTACGGAGTCGGGAACTGGGCCGCGCTGGGGGACTTCAACCGGGACCCGTCGACCCTGCCCCCGTTTCGCATGCCGCCCGGCAGCCATGTGTACAACACCGGTCTGGCCACCCACCAAGGGGGCAGTGAGCTGGACTACATGGTCTCCAACGTGAGCACGGACAACTGGCAGGCCACCCGCGGGATCAACCGGGGCAGCGACCACTGGCCCGTCCACTTCGGCTCGCTGCGCGCCCAGGCCGAGCCGCGTGAACTGACCCTGCACGCGGAGAACAGCGGCCGGAATCTCGACGTCTTCAACGGCAACGACAGCGACGGCACGCACGTCGTCCAGTACCACGACAACGGTGCCGTCAACCAGCGGTGGCGGCTGGTGCCAGGCGGCTACACCGCACCGGACGGAGACCCGCTCTACCGCATCGTCAGCTCGGACAGCGGCAAGTGCCTCGACGTCTACCGGGGCCAGTCCTCCCGCGCCGGTGACTGGCTCAACATCTGGACGTGCCACGGCCGGGAGGGCCAGCCCGACCCCGGCGGCCCTCAGCGCGACACCCAGAACTGGACCCTGGAGCACCCCGTCGCCAACTGGCCGAACCTGACCATGCTGCGGAACAACTCCACCGGCCTGTACGCCAACATCAACCGTGGCGAGAACGGTGACGGCGCCTGGGTCGTCCAATGGCCCGACCAGGTGGGCCCCGTGCCACTGGCCAACGAGACCTTCTACCTCCACCCGACGGTCGCCACCGACTGACCACGCCGCACCGGCCCGGCCCGGCCTGGCTCACCGAGCCAGGCCGGTTTTCCCCTGCCTCGAATACGGGTCGTGCGGGCCGCGGGCGTGGAGTTCGAGAGCACGGTCAGCTTCGCGGGCCTCCATCAGGTTCTCCGGCCTCTCCTGACCGCGCTCGGGCGGCTGACCGACGTCTACCGCAGGGCGTTGAGCGCCGCGTTGGGCCTGGACGACGGGGCGCCGTCCGAGCAGTTACTGGTGCCGAACTTGACCGCGCCAGCGCCGTCGCCCTTGGCTGCGGCGCCCGCCGCCTCCCTCGACGCCCGCGCGGCATTGGAGTTGATCCAAGCTTGCTTCCCCTCCCTGGCACCGCGCGTACGGAGCCGTCTGCCGGCGGAGGCGCAGGGCAACTTGCACGCGGTCCTGGACGGCACCGGTGACCTCGGCGTCCTGGCGGCGGCCGGAGCGATGCTGCCATCAGAACCGGTCTTCGCCAGCTCGGCACCGGCGCTCAGATCACCCTTCGGAGCCTCGGCGGAGCCGCTGGTGGGCTGCTCCGGTACTGACCGCGGTCGCGGGGCTCGCCTTGCCCTCGTCGACGGAGGTGTGCACCACGCAGTCGTCATGGTGCAGTTGTCACCTGCCTTGGACATCCACCTGAACGCTTGCGCGATTCGTCTCGTACATCGGTGCATACCGAAGCAGCAGGGGAATGCCGCGAGCGTCCGTCGGGGCCCGTACCGGGCGGCGTAGACGTCGTGGCTCAGGGAGCGCGTGGGATCGGAGTGGGGAGATGCCACCAGAGGTTGTCGGCCGCCGCGGAGTGCTGGCCGGGCAGAGGTTCACGATCGGGAGCAAGCCGCTCACCTTCGGGCGGAGGAGCGGGAACAGTGTGGTGATCCCCGACGCGAGCATCTCGCGGCTGCACGCGGAGGTTCGCCGGGAGGGGCACGGGTTCGTCCTCTACGACAGGGGAAGCGCCAACGGGACGGTGGTGAACGGGGAGCGGACGACGTCGCACGTGCTGCGGCCCGGTGATCTGTTCACCATCGGTGAGGAGACGTTCGGTTTCGAGGCGGCCGGTCCGCTGGAGACGATCCTGGACCTGTCGGTCCTTGAGGCACTCGCGCCACCGGCAGCGGAGGAGCCGGGTCCGGTCCTCGAGGTGACGGTCTCGGGCGGCGGACCGGTCGGACTCGCCTTCGCGTTGCAGCTCGAATCGCTGCTGGGGCGGCGGGTGCGCGTCACGGTGTACGAGGGGCGCTGGACCCGCGACAAGGGCCGGGTGGTGTGGAAGGACGAGAAGCAGGGCAACGTCCGCCGCCAACAGGTCGTCACGGTCCAGAGCCGCCAGTACCTTGCGCTGCCGGAGGAGGTGCGGGAACGGCTCTTCCAGGAGGGTTCCTTCAGCGAGATGTGGCCGGCAGGGCCGGACTCGGTGGACGGCCACCCGCCGCGCAACATCCGTATCGCCCAGGTCGAGGACGTCCTCCTGGAGCTGGCCGGAGAGAAGCCGGACCAGATCCGTCTGGTCCCCGAGCGGTTCGATCCCGACGAGCACCGGGCGGTGGTGGCGGCCGGGCACGTCCTGGCCGTCTGCGAAGGGGGCCGGTCGCGGACCCGGGAGCACTTCACGGCGAAGTTCGGCCGGGCCGACTCCTCGATCTACTCGCTCGACGGCGAGCATCTGCGGGACGTCGTCCTCGGACTGAAGGTCACCTCCGGGCTCACCGACCCCATGTCCGTACTCCTCACCGTGGCACAGAACCGCTTCCTGCTGAACTCGCTCCGCGGCGAGGGTTTCCTCAATATGCGGCTCACCGACAGCGAGGCGCGGGAAGTGGTGGGGATCGACCCCGTCCGGCAGGTCTTCGAGGAGTGCATCGCCTCCCGCCCGTGCGTGATGAACCGCGGCGTGGACGGCGATTTCCTGTGCGACACCCACAGCACCCTGTTCCTGCCCGCGCTGATCAAAGGCTCCGCGCTGTGGAAACGGGTGCGGGAGGGCCTGGCGCTGTTCGGCGTGGCCGAGGAGGACCTGACCGCGGTCACCGCGTTCCGCCTGGACATGGTGCAGCGCCCCAGGTTCACCGCCCGCCTGCACCCGACGACCGCCACCGCCCCGGGAACGTACGGCTTCCTGCTCGGCGACGCAGCCAACGCCATCCACTTCTGGCCCGGCCGCGGCCTCAACAGCGGCCTCGCATCGGCGATCTCGCTCGCCCGGACGCTCGCCGGTACCTGGCGCGGACGCCCCTTCCGGGACGCGGACTTCGTCCGCCACGAGGCGGCCATGTCGATGCTCCAGTACCGGCACAAGAGCCGCGCTTGGAACGCCATGATCACCACGCATGGCGACGGGGAGACCATCGCCATCAAGGACGTCATCGAGCAGAGCATCACCGCGGCCGCGGAACAGCCTCTCGACCGGGAAGCGGACATCGCAGCACTCATGGATCAACTGCGCGCCATCCGCGATCGGTTGGCACCGCGCATCGCGGGGATGCCGGACGACGACCGGCTGCGGACACATCTGGAGACGCTGCGCAGCGAGACCCTGTACACACTGCTCCGGAGCGGGCCGTGGGACACGCAGACCGTCGGCGGCGAGGAAGTCGACATCGACATCTTCTACGCGCAGCGGGGAGCCGCGCTGGCGGCCTGAACGGAAGCGGCTCCGACAGGACCGAATCGTCGGTCAGGAGTCGGCAGCCTGCCTGGTCAACGCAGGGCCCGGATCGCCGGGTTCGCGGCGACCAGGCCGGCGCACGCCAGGACGGCGCCGCCGCAGACCAGGAACAGCGTCGTCGTGCCGTACGGGAGCAGGACGCCCGCGATCACGTAGGAGAACGGATCGAACGCCACCGTCGCCAGCACGACGAGGCTGAGCACCCGGCCCCGCAGTTGCTTGGGCACTCGCTCCTGCAGAGTGGCCACGATGACCACTCCGAGGGACGCGGATCCGACGCCGACGACGGAGACGACCGCTGTCGCGGCGACGACATGGGTGACGGCCGCGAGTCCGGCCACGCCCCCGCCGATCGCCGCGACCCCGCCGACCACGGTCCAGCCGCGCCGGGCGGGCGGCCGCCACCCGGCTATGAATGAGCCGACCAGAGAACCGGCACCGAAACCGGAGAGCACGACACCCAACGAGCCCGCGCCACCGAGGCGTTGATCGGCGAGCACCGCGCCGCCCACGAGCACGGGGCCCACGACCGTAATGTTGATCAATGCGACAGCGGCCAGCATTCCTCGCACCAGCGGTTCGTGCCACGCGTATCTCAAGCCCGCACCGAGGGCACGCACACTGCTGAGCTGTTCCCTGTCGATGGTGTCCGGACCGGCGTCGCCCCTGGTGTCTTCGCCACGTCGTAGCACGCGGATGAGCGGGCTGAGGGCGATGGCTGCCAGCGCGGCCGTCGCCGCGATCACACCGAGCGTCACGTCGAAGCCGACCGCGGCGATGGCTCCGGCGGCCACCGCCGGGCCGACCAGATCGCCCCCGGACTCCGCACCCTGCACCAGCGCGTTGACCCGGGAGAGCTTCGCGGTCAGTACGACGGCGGGTATCAACGCCAGGGCCGCCGGGAAGTACGCGGCGTCGGCGGCGCCGAGCACCCCGGCGAGCAGCGCGACCGTCGTCACCGATGGTGAGGTGAACGCGACCAGGGCGCCGAGGGCGAGCAGGACGGCGACTCGCAGCCAGCAGGCGGTGGCCGCGACTCGCGCGGGACCGAGGCGGTCGACCAGTACGCCCGCGGGAAGCAGGAGCGCCGCTCGCGGCAGGGCCACGGCCACAAGGACCAGCCCTGTGGCGATGCCGGGTTCCGACAGTTCGAGCACGTAGAGCGTGAGCCATACGAGGAAGAGCGCGTCGACCACGGCCGCCAGACCTTCGCCCACCACGAGGCGGCGCAGGTGCTGATCGCCGAGCCGCGCGCCCGGAAGCGAACGGTCGGTCGGCTCCGTCGTCATCGCCCCCTCCCCGAGCCGCCCCCGTGACCGCGCCCGGGCGCACCGATGCAGGCATGACCGCACCGCTCACTGATCGACACCATCGACACATCCGCTCACGGGTTCCGTTGGACGCGCTGCTCGGACAGAGACATCACAGCCACGGAGTGCTACGCGATGTGCGTGCCCCCGTCGACCGTCAGGGTGGTGCCGGTGACGTAGGACGAGGCGTCGGAGGCGAGGAAGACCAGGGCCGCGGCGAGCTCCTCGGGTTGCCCGATGCGGCCCGAGAGGACCCGCGGCAACATCGCCTCAAGGTAGCCCGCGTCGTAGCCGTCGGTCATCGCGGAGGTGAAGAAGCCCGGCGCGAGGGCGTTCACACGGATTCCCTTGCCGGGGGTCCACTGCTGGGCGAGATCGCGGGTGAGCCCGAGGAGCCCGGCCTTCGACGCCGAATAGGCGGCCTGCGGCAGACCGCCCGTGACCAGTGCGAGGATGCTCGACACGTTGACGATGGCACTGCCGGGCAGCATCACCGCGCCGGCGGCCTGGGCCATCCAGTACGAGCCGTTGAGATTGATGTCAATGACCTTGCGGAACTGCTCCGGCGTCTCTTCCGCCGCGGGTAGTTCGCTGCTGATCCCGGCATTGTTCACCAGGATGTCCACCCGTCCAAAGGCGCGCACGGCTGCGGCGATCAGCGCGCGGCAGTCCTCCGGCTCGGCGATGTCGGTCCGCACAGCGACGGCCCTGCGGCCGAGCTTCTCGACGGCCGCACGCGTGGCCTCCAGCCTCCCGGTGCGCCGCGCCCCGAGTACGACGTCGGCCCCGGCCTCGGCCAGCGCGGTGGCGAAGGCGACGCCAAGGCCGGAGGAGGCGCCGGTGACCACGGCGACACGACCGTCGAGCCGGAAGCGGTCGAGGACACTCATGGTCACCGGTGCTGGGCGATGTAGTTCGCCGCGTCGCCGACGGTTCTCAACTCCGCGACCTGGTCGTCGGGGATCTTCACGTCGAACCTGTCCTCGAACAGCACGGTGATCTCCACCATCGCCAGGGAGTCGATGTCGAGATCCTCGGTGAAGGACCTCTCGGTGATCACCTCCGCCGAGTCGACGCCGGTGACCTCTTCGACGATGTCGGCGATGGCGTTGAGGATTTCGGTGGTGTCCACCACGGGGTTCCCTTCTCGGCACGGGGTCGGTGCGGCTCTCGGAGCGGGGTTGGTGCGGCGCGTCTCGGTAGGGACGTCAGAGCCCGAGGCGCTGTCGGTAGGTGAGGAGGGTGCTCAGGAATCCGTCCATCTGCTCCTCGGTGTGGCCCGCGTGCGGGAACAAGCGCAGCAGCGCCTGGTTGCGTGAGACCGCCGGGTAGGAGAAGACGGGTACGAGGTAGCCGTCCTCGACGAACCACTCCCGCATCTGCAGGGCGGCGGCGTCATTCCCGATCGGCACCGAGAGCATGTACGAATCGGTCGGCGTCGTCGGCGTGTCGGTCTCGTGTATCTGTCGGCGAAGGCGGGCAGCGTGCGCCAAGTAGTCGTCGACGATCTTCGGATCACCGGCGAGGGCGTCGATCGTGTACTTGGCCGCGTGAGCGGTGGGCGGCTGGATGGCGGCCGTGAACATCGAGGTGCCGGAGAGCAGTTCGAAGGCGTCGACGGCCGACGCGGGACCGGCGATCACGCCGCCTTCCAGGCCGATGGCCTTCGACAGCGACACCATGACGAAGTCGGCCCGCTCCCGGATCGCGGCTGCCTCACGGGCGTACGGACGGTTCTCGGGCCCGTACACCATGAAGCCGTTGGCATCGTCGATCATGCTGACGGCACCGTGCCGGTCGCACTCGTCGAGGATCTCCACGATCGGTCCCATGGTGCCGTCGGCCGAGTAGATGCTTTCGGCGATCACCACGGTCTTGCCCGGCCGGATCCGGTCCAGGATACGGGCCAGGTCGGAGACGTCGTTGTGCCGGAACGCGTGGACGCTGCGGCCGTAGCGGAGCCCTTCGAGTCCCTTCCAGATGCTCCAGTGGACGTCACGGTCGACCACGAAGACGGTGTCGTGATTGCGGACCTCGATTCCGGCGTCGAAGTGGGCGGAGCTGCTCATGGCGTGGACGAAGCCGATGTTGGCAAGGAGACCCGTGGCGAAACTGATGGCTCGCTCCTTGCCGGTGTGGCGGGCGACCGTCTCCTCCAGGACTTGGTGCGGGCGGCAGATCCCCTGGGTCATCCGGGATCCGCTGGTGCTCAGGCCGTGCGCGAGCGCTCCTTCGGCGAAGTGCCGTCGTACCGGGACGTGACGCTCCAGATCGAGAAAGCTGATACTGGCGAAGTTCACCAGCTCACGGCCGTTGCGGACGATGGTCGGACCGACGGGACCGTCCACCACCGGGGGCCGGTACGCCGTCTCGTGGGTGTTCGCCTCGACGAAGGCGGCGAAGGCCCATGGGGCCAGGCGGTCCACGGACGGTGCGCGGGTGTGGGACGCGGTCATGGTGAGGTTCCTCCTCCACGATGGGCGCGGGGCGGCGAGGGCTCCAGGGCGGCGGCGAGGAGGCCGAGCGAGGCCGTGCCGGTCAGTTCGTCCGACTCGATCCCGGTGAAGCCGGACCGCTGAAGCAGGTTCAGCAGGCGGGGTACGGCGACCAGGGTGACTCCGTGGTCGGCGAGGCAGCGGTTCATGTCCACGGCCGGAGAGCCGTCGAAGGAGCCGGCCGACGGACTGCTGGGTCCGACGGCGGCCACGGCGGCGGCCAGTGCGCGTTCGGCGCTCGTCGCGGGCGGGCGTGCAGGCACTCGCAGGGTTCGCGTGTCCCCGGTGGCGGTGCGGGACCGGTCGGATCCGCTGTCTGCCCGGGACAGTTCGTAGCGGCCCGGGGCCACGAGACCGGGCACTTCGCCCAGGTGGTCCAGGACGTGGCGGTGCAGGTCGTCGGAGATGACGTCCGGGGCGACGCGGGCGTGCACGACGAGGTACGGCTCATCGCCCTCCCCGCCCGGCGCCACCGTCGCGGACAGCACTCCGGCGTGGTCGCGCAACACGTCTTCGATCGCGGGCACGTTGGCCCATCCCTGCACGGCGCGCCACCATCCGGGGGCGGCAGGTGTGCGTGGGCCCGCCGGTACCGGGCACTCGGCACCGTCGGCGAGCGCCCGCAGGAAGGCGCACAGACGGGCGGGCAACGCCAGGGCCTGCTCGGCGTCCAGCAGGTGGTCCCCGACAGTGACGTCGAGGCTGACGAACCCCTGGTCGCGGGCGAAGTCGACGTAGAGCGTCTCGCAGGGCTCGTCGGGCGCGCTGCTGATCCAGGTGGCGGTCCCGTCGGCAGGCGCGTCCCGCACCGGCACCAGGTAGTCGCGTGGCCAGGCGTAGCAGTTGTACTCGATGGTGGGTACGGTCACGACGCCGCGGCGGCGGTCCATGCGGGTCTGGGCGGCGACCAGTTCCGCGGGGCGCCAGTGACCGTGCCGGTAGGCCGTGGCACTGGCGTCGACGACCGAGGCGATCACCTCGCCGAACGGCGCGCCCGTACGGAGGTCGATCTGCACCGGCACCGTCAGCGCCCGGACGCCGATGCTGCTGCGCAGGGCGGCCCTGGCCCGGTTGGAGACCACCACTGAGGCGAGGAACCGGTGTTCGCCGGTGCGGGTGGCGACGTCGTGGGCCAGCGCCGCGAGGACGACGGCCTCCGGGCTGGCCTGATGTCGCCGGGCGACGCGGTCGAGGTCGTCGTACGCGTCCACCGAGCGGTACTGGAGGCGGTGGCGCCCGTTTCCGCCGTCAGTCCCGCCGAAGGGGGTCAGCAGGCCGGTCGGGTTGCTCTCGAACCGCGTGAGCCATTCACGCTCCGCCGCGCGGGCGCGCTCCAGGTGCTGGGTGGGGACCGCGTCGAGCGGGTGCGTGGCCGCCGTCAACCGTACGTCGTCGCCGCGCAGTTGACCGTGGAGCTGGTCGATCAGTACCGCGAGGCCCCATCCGTCGATCACCACGTGGTGGACGGCCACCAGGACCGCGCACGGTTTGCCCGCCTCAAGGAGCACCCTGGCGCGCCAGGGCGGATGCCGCTCCGGATCGATGGGGCAGGCGGCCAGCTCCGCCGTCGCCGCTTCCAGGGTGTCGGGGTCGGCGGCGGGCACGTCAACGCGGTCCACCGGCAGCGGGGTCCAGTCCGGGCGGTGCACGTGCTGTACCGGGCGGAGCGGGTCGACGGTGGTGCGCAGCGCCTCGTGGCGGGCGGTGAGCGCCGCGAGCGCCGCGTGGATGTCGGCGAGCGTGGCCGGGGGCGGGACGTGGCAGTGGTCGGCGAGCGGTGTCGGGTTCACCCGCCGTGGTGCGGGGATGGTGCGTTCGAACCAGTGCCACTCCTGGATCCAGGTCAGCGGTCCGCTGCGGATGACGGATGCGCGGCTCGGGGCCGGTTCCGCAAGACGGTTCACGGGCCGGGACCTCATACCGCTCGGACCACGAGAACGGCGTTGTGGCCGCCGAAACCGAACGAGTTGCTGAGAGCGATCCGCAGACCCTCGTGGTGCTGCGCCCGGTGCGCCACGAAGTTGATGTCCGGGTCGATCGGCTCGTCGCAGTTGACGGTCGGCGGTACGTCACCCGTGCGGAGCGCCAGGATCGAGGCGACGAGCTCGACCGCCCCGGCGGCACCGATCATGTGGCCGGTCATCGACTTGGTGGAGCTGACCGGAATGCGAGTGACGCGCTCACCGAGCACCTTGCGCAGCACGGCCGCCTCCGTGGCGTCGTTCAGCTGCGTTCCGGTGCCGTGCGCGTTGACGTAGTCCACGTCCGCCCCCGATATGCCCGCATCGCGCAGCGCCGCCTCGACGGCGAGGCGGGCGCCCCGCCCCTCCGGGTGCGGGGCGGTCCAGTGATGGGCATCGGAACTCGCTCCGTACCCCGTGAGTTCGGCCAAGGGTGTCGCCCCACGCCGGTCGGCCACCTCGGCGGCCTCAAGCACCAGCACGGCGGCGCCCTCGCTCATCACGAACCCGTCGCGGCGCGCGTCGAACGGGCGGCAGGCAGCGGTCGGTTCGTCGTTGCGCCTGGACAGCGCACGGGCGTTGCCGCTGCCTGCGAGGTCGACAGGGGTGACGCAGGCGTCGGCGCCGCCGACGAGCACGACGTCGGCCTCCCCGGAGCTGATCATGCGCATCCCCGCGCCCACCGCGTCGGCGCCGCTGGCGCACGCCGTGCTCTGGGCGCGGCTGGGCCCCTGGGTGCCCAGGCGCATGCTGATCTCGCCGGCGGCGCTGTCCATGGCGGTCGTGACCTGGGTGTACGGACTGATGGCCCGTGGTCCCTTGTCGCGCAGGATGTTCGCGGCCCGGTAGATCGATCCCACCGGGCCGTAGCCGCTGCCGATGATCACGGCGACCCGTGGTGCCAGGCGGTCGTCGACGACGAGTCCGGCGTGCTCGCAGGCTTCCAACGCGGCGGCGAGGGCGTACCGCGCGTACGGATCTGCCCGCCTGCTGACCGTCGAGGGCATGTGGCGGCTGGGGTCGAAGCCGCGGACCTGGCCGCCGATCCGGACGCCGAGATCGGTCACGTCCATCGCTTCCACGGTGTCGATGCCGCTGCGCCCGGCCAGCATCGCCTGCCACGTCTCGTCGACACTGTGCCCCAGCGGGGTCACCGCCCCGTACCCGGTGACCATCACCCGGCGCCGGGCTCCGTCGCGCCCCGCGCCGTCCCGCTCCGTCGGGTCGCTCACTGGGGCACCACCTCGGCGCCGCGGAGGGACGGCAGGATGTCGTCGGGGGCGACCGGCACCATGAGTACGGCGGTGCCTCCCTGTGCGCAGAACCGTCGCGCGGCACGCACCTCATCGGTCAGCGCGGCCTTGTCGCGCAGCACTCGACAGCAGATGTCCGACCCGTCCACCGCGGGCGGCGGCGCGTCCGGGCGGGTGAAGGGGTGGCGCTCGGCGTCGAGGCCGAGCCGGGCGCGTTGGGCGTCAAGCCAGCCGTAGCCGCCGTTGCACAGCACCACGTACAGCACGCCGCCGTGGTCCCGAGCGGTGACGGCGATGTCCGCGCGGGCCGCGAGGAACGCCCCGTCCCCGATGAACGCGGTGACCTCGTGGTCGGGGGCGGCCCGCTTGACCCCGATGGCCGCGGCCGCGCCGAAGCCCAAGGGGGTCTGCTCCGACGGCACGACGGACCCGCCGCCGACCCGGAAGGGGAAGCCGTAGGACCACATGTCCTGCAACCCGTTCTCCTGGACCAGCACACGGGGCTCGGTGGCGGTGGCGTCCAGCGCGGCGAGCAGCTCGGCGATGCGGATCTCCGGCAGCGTGGCCGCGCGGGCCAACTCCGCTTCGGCGTCGCGCGACATGGCCTTGCGGGCTCCGGCGATCTCGTTCGCCCACCGCTCCCTCGCCTCGGCGGGCCCGGCTCCGCCGCCGTCGTCCAGCGCCCGCGCCCAGCCGAGCGCGGCGTGCCGGGCGTCTCCGATGACGCGCGGGCCCGCGAACTCGGCCGACAGGCCGCCGGGGTCGACGTTGACCTGCACCACCTCGACCGACGGCCAGGGCGTGCCGCCTTCGACGACGGTCTCCTCCAGTCGCCCGGCGAGCGATACCACCAGGTCGCAGGACGACCACAGCGCGCGGGCGGGGGCCGCCGCGTAGAGACCGGCCACGCCGCAGAACAGCGGGTGGTACTCGTCCACGGCCCCGCGGCCGGATGCCGTGGTGAAGAGTGCCGCGCCGACGCGTTCGGCGAAGCGCTCGACCACACCGTCGTCGTTGCGGTGCCGCATTCCGCCGCCCACAAGGACCACCGGACGTCGACTCGCGCGGATCGCCGCCAGGGCCGGTCCCGATGTCACGGAAGGTGACTCAACGAGCAGTGGTTCGGGCAGCGTTGGCTGAGGCTCGGTGACGAGGATCTCCACCGTGCGGACGTCATCGGGTATCTCCAGGTACACGGGTCCTGGCGGCGGCCCCACGGCTCGGGTCAGCGCCGTCACCGTCGCGGGCACGACCCGGTCGGGATGACCGACCCGGTGCGCCCACCGCACGAGGGGCGTGGTCACGGCGACCTGGTCGAGTTCCTGGAACCCGCCGCTCCCCCGGCGCCGTTCGGGCACTCCCGCGGCGAGCACGAGGACCGGCGCACCGGACTCCCGTGCCTCCAGCAGCCCCGTCGCCGCGTGCGTGACGGCAGGCCCCTTGCCCAGCGCGCAGACCGCGAGCCTGCCCGACTGAAGCGCGTAGCCGGTCGCCATGTACATCGCGTTGCGCTGATCGCGGCACGGCACCAGGTCCAGTCCGGCCGCGTCGAGGGCGCGGAGCAACTCCAGGTCGTCGCCGGGCAGTCCGAAGCAGGTGTCCACCCCGTTCGCCACCAGCAAGTCGACGATCGCGGACCACGCGTCGGCGTACTGCTTGCTCACCCGGGTCACTTCCCACGCACCGCGACGGGGGCGGCCCTCGGGAGGTTGCGCGCCACGGCCTGCGACATGAGCAGTGGTTCGGCATGCCGCTCACCGCCGTAGGAGAGGTAGTTCGCCCTCATCCCGAACCCGCCGAACGGGCGGTTGCCGTCCTCGGCGTCGAGCAACGTGTGGTCGACACAGGTCTGGTGCCGCTCCGACAGGACCTTCACCGTCTCCGGATCGGTACCGTAGACCATCGCTCCCAGCGCGCGCTCGCTGAAGTACGGGCTCGACAACCGTTCACGCAGCCGCCTCGCACTGGGATAGGAAACGACGTTGAACACCGGGGCGAACATCTCGTCAAGGGGCATCTTGTCGTCGAAGCCCCAGAGCAGCACGGTCGGTTCGATCCTGCGGGACAGCAGATCGATGCGCCCGCCGTGGTGGATGCGGTTCGCGTGACGCACCAGGTAGTCCGAGCAGTTCACCAGCGCCGAGTCGTAGAAGATCGGACCGTAGTCGACGGCAGGGTCGCTGTTCTGCCCGAAACGCAGCGCGGCCAGTTCGGCGGACAGCAGGTCGACGAATTCCTCGGTGCGGCCCCGCGGCGCGAACACGACGTCAGGGCCGAAACAGTCCTGGCCCGAGTTGTAGAGCCGGATGTTCACGACGTCGTGTACGGCGCGGTCGAGGTCGGCGTCGGGTGCGATCACGAAGGGGTTGATGCCGCGGCCGAAGAAGAGAAAGAGCTGGTCCTCCGCAAGATTTTCACGGACAGTCTCGGCGTTGGCGTAATTGCCGGTGAAGACGATGAGGTCCGCCTCGCGCACCGGCCCCGTGACGAACTTGCGTCGGCTGAGTTCGGAGAGATCGATCGGTAATCGGTGAACCGGGGCCAGTTGGGCGTGCAGGCGTCGCATCTGGCTGTCGATCTGAGCGGACGGCCGGAAAATGAGCCTGTCCGTGTAGAGGGATGCCACGAGCAGGTGAAGCGCGTAGGAATAGAATGGAATGTTGGAGGGTGTGAATACCGCGGCCCGAGGCACGCAGCCGGGCCGCACCCGGCGAATCTCCTCCTCGGCGCCATCCAGGGTGGCGAGAAACAGACGAATCTCAGCGTAGGCAGTGCGGTGCGGCGAAATTTCGGTGAGGATTCTCATCACCGCTTCCTCGTTGTCGGCCACGTACCGGCGCACCGCGCGCAGCGCATCGACACGGTCGGCGAAGGGGATGCGGTAGTCGGTCGCACTGACGGTCGAGCCGGACGCGGTGGCGTCCATGGCTGTGTGGTGCGACGCGGGCAGCGAGGTCATGGCGATCTTCTCCAGAACGGCCAGGTCGGGCTTTCCCGTGTTCGTGAGCGGCAACTCCGGGAGCACGACGATGTGGTCGGGCTGCTCGTAGCGGGCGAGCACAGGGCGCAACACCCGTTTCCAGTGCGCGGGTTCATGAGCGTCCGGGTCCGCGATCACGAACACCAGACGGCAGCCCAGACGCGCATCGGGGACGGCGACGACCTCCGCTTGCGCCCCGGCCGATGCGGCCCGCTCGGCGAGGTGGGCGGGGTAGAGCGTGTGGCCTTCACGGTGCACGGCACGCATGCGCCCGACGGGGAAGACCCGGCCGGCGTCGTCGAGCAGGCCGATGTCACCGGTGCGGTGCACGGGCCCCGGCACCGGAATGATCTCGCCGTCCTCGCCCAGATGGCCGGTCATCAGGCCCCTGCTGCGTACGACGAGTTCGCCGAGCCGACCGTCGGGAAGCGGCCGGCCGTGGTCGTCGTGGACTTCGACGACCACGCCGGGCAGCGGCGTGCCGCACCCGACCGGATCCGTAGGAGGCGCAAGCGCGATGTTTCCCACCTCGGTCGCCCCATAGCCGTCGAGCAGGTACCGGCCCGTGCGGGCGTGGAACCGGGCCGCCAGGTCGCGCCCCAACGGCGCACCGCCCACGCACCAGGCGCGCACGGTCTTCAGCGCGTTCGCGAGAGCGGGACGATGGTCGAACAGGTTGAGCAGGCTGTAATAGGTCGACGGGGCCGCGTCCACGATGGAGAGGCCATGGCCCACTCCCGCCGCCAGCGCGCGGTCCAGGCGCGTGGTCGGCCCGTAGACCACGAGCGTGCCTCCGCCCAGCCACCAGCAGAGGACCAGCGACAGACCGTACTGGTGGGAGTACGGCAGGACGGGCAGGAATACGTCGTCGGGCCGGTACCCCATCCGTTCCGCGCTGAGTGTGAGGTTGTCCAGAACCGAACGACCGGAGCGGACAATGCCTTTGGGGCTGCCTGTCGTACCCGACGACCAAGAGATCGCGGCGTCCTGACGCCGCGCCCAGGCGTCGGCATCGGGCACGGCCCTCGTATGCGATCTGGGCCGTGGCACCCCGGTGTCGCCCCTACCGTCCCTACCGTCGCCGATTTCGAGCACCACGCGCGCCTGGGCCCGGATCCGCGCTCGCTGTGACGGCGTGGCCCGATGGTCCACCAGAACCACCGAGGCGTCGAGATGAATGAGCGCGAGCAGATCGACGACCCACTCAGGGGAATTGACCCCGCTCATCATCACCCGAGAACCGGGGGCGATGCCGCGGCGCGCGAGAAGTTCGGTGGCACCGCATACGCGGGCCTCGATTTCACCCGTCTCCCATATGCGCCCCTCGGGCGAGATCAAGCGCCTTGAAGCTGGCAACTCGTACTCCTTGAGGATTGTTCACGGGCCTGCCCGTGTGCACTCCAGAAGGGCAGCGGCCGACCACGAATCGAGGACAAGGGAGACGAAGGGCGTCGACAATATCCCCCTCACCCAATGACCATTGGCCATAATTCAGCGATAGCGTCTGATCATTTTCGATAAGATCCATCTAGCGCGATTGTTTCATATCTGCATCACCTCCCCATGACGCCAATTGAGCCGAAACGCTTAGGGGTCAGGCTTGCAGGCGGTGCGTCAGTGACCTGGTGAGCGATGTGCGGACCCAGCCTCCGGATGCGCGGGAGGCCGTGCGGTCGCCGACGGTGTCCGCGCTGATGGAGGGCCGGGGCAGGGCGGATGCCACGGGCATGTTCAAGGCGTCGGGCTGGGCTGTGGACCATGAGTTGGCGAGGCAGCGGGCAGGTGGCCGGGAAGAGTACCTACCGGCAGTGTCGCGGCGGTGGCGCCGCCCGTCAGACGACGTCCCATCGCGAGGTTGCCTTCGAGCGTTCCAGGGAGGTGACGGCGCCGGGCTCGCCGCGCTCGCGCAGGAGTTCGCCCGCGATGGTGTAGCGGGCGCCGGCCTGCGGAGAGCATGCGGCCTGCCGCACGATGTCGTCGACCAGTGCGGTGACCATGTTCAGCCTCGGATAGCGCTCGTGCACCGCCTTGCCCTGGGCGTCCGTGACGAAATCGGCGCCGATGTCGAAATCCGCGCCTACGCCCCGGCGGGTGAGGTACGCCAGCACCCCTCGGCGCTCGGCGATACCGGCCGAGGTGTGCAGCGCGATCGCCTCCCAGACCGGGTCGACCTGCCGCGCGCCGTAGCCGCGTTCGGTGAGGAACCGCGCGGCCATGTCGGCACCCTCCACCTCGAAACGCTCCCGGCCCGGGGCCGAAGGCGAGGTGCCGAGGTCGTGCAGGACGCATGCGTGGAAGAGGAGTTCGGCGTCGAAGTCGGTGCCGGGCTTCAGCCCTTCGTGCTCCGCCAGGAACGCGGCGAACAGATAGCTGCGGATGCTGTGGTTGGCGACGGGCTCGCTCTCGCACGAGAGAACGTACTCGACGGCGCTCCGCGCCACTGGCGTGCCCGGCAGAGCCGGTACAAGTCGTGAATCGTCCATGAGGCGACCGTAGGTCCGGGCCGCGCGACGGTGTCAGTGGCACGAGTGCCATGGAGCAATAGGATCGTGCCATGCGTCGTCAGGTATCCAGTGCCGCGCACCACGTGGTCGTGGTGGCCCTCGAGAACGTCCTCGCGCTGGACATCGGCATTCCCCTGCAGGTCTTCGGGAGTTGGCAGGACGGGCCGTACACGCTCACCGTCTGCGCGGAGCGGCCCGGTCTGGTCCAGACGCACGGCGGGGTGGCACTGTCCGTCCCGTCCGGTCTCGACTGTCTGTCGTCCGCGGACACCGTCATCGTCCCGGGCTATCTGGAACCGGAGAAGCCGTCCGCAGCGGTCACCGGCGCGCTGGCGCGGGCCGCGGCCCGGGGCAGCCGCATGGTGTCCATCTGCACGGGGGCCTTCGCCCTCGCCGCCGCGGGCGTGCTCGACGGCCACCAGGCAACCACGCACTGGCAGTTCGCGGCAGCGCTGGCCCGGCAGTACCCCCGAGTGACCGTGCGGCCGGAGGTCCTCTACGTCGACGAGGGCCAAGTCCTGACCTCGGCCGGTGTCGCCGCGGGCTTGGACCTGTGCCTGCATCTCATCCGCAAGGACCACGGCACCGGTGTGGCGAACCAGCAGGCCCGCATGCTGGTCGCCGCCCCGCACCGCTCGGGCGGCCAAGCCCAGTACATCGACCTGCCGGTCCAACCCGACCATTCCGTAGGGCTTTCGCTGGTGTGCGAGTGGGCGCTGCGCAACCTGCACCGGCCGCTCACAGTCGACCAACTCGCGGTACAGGCAGGCGTCTCGCGCAGGACCCTCATCCGTCGCTTCCACAGCGGCACCGGGCGGCCGCCCATGCGGTGGCTGCTCGACGCCAGGATCAGCCGGGCACGGGAACTCCTGGAATCGACGGACCTGACAGTGGAAGGCGTCGCGCGGCGGTGCGGCCTGGGCACACCAGCCAACTTCCGCACCCTGTTCAAGGCGCACGTCGGCGTGGTCCCCAGCGTCTACCGCGCGACGTTCCGCTCCCCGGCGGCATCAGGCGCTCCAGCCCTCCGGTCTTCGTCGTGTTCGCCTTCCTCACTCTCGCCCTCGGGGTGACTGGCTATAGGCGCTGCGGTAAGCACAGTGGAAGTGGCTGCTCCGCTACTGGCGAGTCGGAAGGTATCCGGCGGCGGGCAGGCGGTGCGGCGACGGCTCGTGCGGGTGGGGGGTGGCGAACTGCTCCGTCAGCCGGTGGGCAGCATGCTTTATGACGATGCCCTCCTGGGGTCGGTGCCGCGCAGCAGGTCCGCGGCTCGTTCGGCCACGGCGTACACCGTGGCGACCGTATTCGCCGATGGGATGGACGGGAGCACCGAGGCGTCGGCGACCCTCAGTCCATCGACGCCGTGGACTCGCAGGTCGGGCCCGGTGACGGAGAGGGGGTCGGTCCCCATCCGGCAGGTGCCCACCGGATGGCAGTACGAGGTGAGGGTCCGGCGCACGAACTCGCGCAGGGCGTCGTCGGTGTCCGCGTCCGGCCCGGGGACCGTCTCCCGGCCACGCCACGGTGCGAGCGCCGGGGCGTGGCCGATCTCCCGGACGAGCCGCACACCGGCGACGATCGCCGCCAGGTCACGCTCGTCGGTGTAGTAACCCGGATCGAGTACCGGCGGCGCACCGGGATCGTTGCCGGCCAGGCGCAGCGTGCCGCGGCTGTACGGGCGGATCGCGGAGACGGCGATGGTGTAGCCGTCCTCGGGGTCCTTGGCCGAGGGCAGATGGGAGGGGAGGTCGACGAAGACGACCTGGAGGTCCGGTTCTTGGACGGCGGGATCGCTGCGTAGGAGACCGATGGCTTCGCCGTGGTTGTTGCGCCGGGGCGGCAGCGGGCGGGCCGCGCTCGACATGATGTTGATGATCGGATGGTCGTGGAGCTTGGCGCCGACGCCCGGCAGGTCGAGGACGGTCGTGACGCCCACGTCGGCCAGCTGGGCCCGCGGGCCGATCCCCGACAGGAGCAGCAACTGCGCGGAGCCGAGGGCACCGGCAGTCAGGACGACTTCACCCGCGCAGTCGACGCTCACCTCGTCGGTGCCGGTGCGGTACTCCACACCGGCACAGCGCCCGCCGCTGATGCGCAGCCGCCGCACCAGGGCGTGGGTCACGACGGTCAGGTTGGGCCGCTGAAGGGCCGGCGCGAGGTAGGCGTCGGCGGCGCTCTGCCTCCGGCCGTCGACGATGTTCAGGTCCGCCAGTCCAAAGCCCTCCTCCAGGCCGCCGCTGATGTCGGCGGCCCTGGCGTACCCCGTCTGAGCGGCCGCTTCCAGGCACGCTTCGATGACCGGATGCGGCGGGTCGGCGGGACGCACGGTGAGGGGACCGTCGATCCCGCGCAGCGCCGGATCACGGCCCACCGCGGTCTCGCTGCGCCGGAAGTACGGCAGCAGATCGTCAAAGCCCCAGCCCTTGGCGCCCTGGCCGGGCCACCGGTCGTAGCCGGAGCGGTGGCCGCGGGCGAAGACCATGCCGTTGATCGCCGAGGATCCGCCGAGCCCGCGCCCTCGCGGCAGTCGTACGGACGTGCCGGTGGCCGACTGCTCGACGGTGACGTCGCCCCAGTTCGCGGGGGTCTGGAGCAGGGTCGGCCATGCGGGAGGCGAGGTCTGCGCGGGCAGCACCTCCGAGCCACCCGCCTCGATCAGCAGGACGGAAGTGTTCACGTCCTGCGACAGCCTCGCCGCCAGCACACAACCGGCCGTCCCCGCGCCCACGATGACGAAGTCGAATTCCGGCACGCGGTCCTCCTTCAGCCGGTCGGGATCGAAGGTACGAGCTCAGAACCGGCGGGCGCGGTGCATCCGCTGCAGGTTCGCGCCGAGCGTACGGGCAGTGCGCTGGGCGGTGGCGACGACGGCGGGCAGGCGGCGGGTGTCGGGGACCCCCACCCCGACCGCTGCGACGACCCGGCCCGAAGAGGCGTGGACCGGTGTCGCCAGGCACACGTGCCGCGCGTCCCCCTCGTACTCATGGACCTCCGCGCCGCGTTCGCGCGCCCGGTTCAGGCGGCGCTTCCACTGGGCCGTGGAATACCCTGGGGCCGGTTCCGCGGGCGGTGCGAAGGCCCCGAACACGACGTCTGCCGCGCTGTCGGGGGGCAGGGTCTGCCCCCGCAGGAAGGGGAAGAGCTCGCTGGCTGCTCCAGGGATTCCGTGGACGACGGTCAGGCCGGTGGCGGAGGGCGCGACCACGCAGACGGTGGCCCCGGTGGCCGCCGTCAGCTGG
The DNA here is from genome assembly GCF_040646035.1 of Streptomyces sp. NPDC046465. Classification (NCBI taxonomy): domain Bacteria; kingdom Bacillati; phylum Actinomycetota; class Actinomycetes; order Kitasatosporales; family Streptomycetaceae; genus Streptomyces; species Streptomyces sp. NPDC046465. The sequence goes on along the minus strand of NZ_JBEYZK010000022.1, from coordinate 34,567 downwards.
CGCAGAGGCAGATCGGAGGCTCTGCTCAGCAAGTGGTGGTGACGGGAGGGGATCATGCGCGCGATCGTCGAGCCCATGTGATAGCGGCCGCCGTACTGTTCCACCGCGCCCAGAGCGGACAGTTGGGACAACAGGCGGTGCACGGTGGACTTCGACAGCCCCGTGTTCACTGCCAGATCAGTCAGTCGCGCCTCGCCGAGGCGGGCCCGCTCCTCCAGTAACGCGAAAGCCCCCTCCAGCACCCCACGCCCCGTTGCCGGGCTCCTGGTCCCGTTGTGCGGGCTCCTGGTCCCGTCGTGCGGGAGATCTGTCCACTGGCGCTGCTCCACTGCCATGCCTCAACCTCGGTCCCCGGCCCCGGCTGCGGCATCACGGGTTCCGCTGAGCGGAACCGCGTACGCGTGCGTCGCCGGCACGCCCACACACTGGACAAGACATAACACGTCCACGGCTCAACGCGCTGGTGAGTCAGTGGAGTTGACCTGTAGCCGACGCATGACCGAACGTCGGCTCGCCCGAGGAGATTCATGGCAACCCACACGACGCCCCGTGCCCCCGGCGCACTGCCGTTCGCCGGGCATGCTCCGCGCATGCTGCGCGATCCCCTCAGGTTCCTGTCGTCCCTTCCGGCCCAGGGCGACCTGGTCGACGTTCGGCTGGGGACCATGAAGGTCACCGTGGTCTGTGACAGGGAACTGACCCGTCAGCTGCTGCTCGCGGACGACACCTGCGACAAGGGCGGCCCCTGGTACGACCGCATCCGGGAAACCATCGGCAACGGGCTGGTCACCTGCCCCCACAATGTGCACCGCCGCCAGCGGCGGCTGATCCAGCCGTCCTTCCACCCTTCCCGCCTGCCCGGGTACGCCCGGACGATGATCGCCCGGGCCACCGCACTCAGCGACGGCTGGCACGACGGCCAGGTCATCGACGTGCCCCCGCTCATGCTCACCCTGTCCATGAGGGCACTGCTGCAGAATCTGTTCTCCAGCACCCTGGCCCCGCAGACGGCCGAAGACGCGATCGACGACCTCGGCACCATCCTGTACGCCATCCACCGCAGGACCATGCTGCCCCCGGCCCTCAACCGGCTGCCCACCGTCGGCAACCGCCGCTATCACGCGGCCGGACAGCGCCTGCGCCGCAACCTGCAGACGGTCATCGCTGGTCAACGGGGGGCCGGGAGGGACCACGGAGATCTCCTTTCGGCCATGCTGTCCGCGCGGGACACCGCCGACGACGGCAGCGAGAGCACCCTGGCCGACGCCGAGATCAGTGACCAGCTCATCACCTTCTTCGCCGCTGGGTCCGAGACCATGGCCAACATCCTGTCGTGGACGCTGCACCTGCTCTCCCGGCACCCGGAGATCGAAAGGCGCCTGCACGCCGAGGTCGACTCCGTCCTGGCCGGCTCGCCCCCCGCATGTCTGGACGACCTGGACCGGCTTCCGTTCCTCAACCGCGTGATGCGCGAAACGCTGCGGCTCTATCCGCCGGTATGGATGGTCACCCGCGAGGTGACCGCGGAGACCACCCTGGCCGCTCACGTCATCCCGGCCGGCTCGGCCATCATGCTCAGCCCCTACCTCCTGCACCGCCAGAGCGACGTCTTCCCGGACCCCGAGCGCTTCGACCCCGACCGCTGGGACAGCGCGCACACCCCACAGCCGCCCCGCCACGCCTTCATCCCCTTCGGCCTGGGCCCCCGCAAATGCATCGGCGACCAGTACGGCACGGCCTTGGCCGCCTTGGCCCTGGCGACCTTCAGCAGCCGCTGGCAGCTGTCCGCGCTGTCGGATGCCCAGGTGCGGGCCGTCGCGCACACCTCACTCACCCCTGCCACGCTGCGCCTTCGCGCCACCGCTCGGCCTCTGCCGCGCCGGTGACTGCGGTCACCGTCGTACTCGGTAGGACATCCACCCCGCGCGGGTGCCCAGCATGGTAGCCGCATGCCACGGAACTTCCGCGGCCGACTGCGGGTTTTCCGTGTATTTTCGCGGGCTACTTCCGATGTGAGTCCAAAGGACCACAGAGATGATGAGCCCATGAGCAATTCACGGGCGAGTCGAATTCATGCCGCCGAAATAGAGCCCTATCGGGCCCGTGGCGGCCAGCTGCGCATGGTGCTCCATCCCGGTTCAGTGGGCAGCCGCTCCGGTTATATGGGAACGGTCGTCCTCCAGCCCGGCGAATACGTGGTGGAGCATTTCCACCCGTACTCCGAGGAGTTCCTGTTCGTCATCAACGGCGACCTGGCACTCGAAACCGAGGAGGAGAACTGGAAGCTGGGGGCCGGTGACGGCATGTACGTGCCCATCGGCAAGCGGCACCGGTTGCGCAATGTGGGAACGACCGAGTCGCTGACCGTCTTCCACATCGGCCCCCTCGCACCGGACCCGTCGCTGGCGCACGTGGACACCGAAGTCCTCGGCGAACCGCAGTCCACGAACGCCGGTGCCGCGGCGGGCACGGCCCGCATCCTGTTCACGGTGACGGTGCCCGAGGAGAAGCGGGAGGACTTCCTGGCCGCCTACGAGAAGGTCAGGTTCAACGTCGCGAAGACCCCGGGGCACATCCGCGACCAGATCTGCCAGGCGTCCGAAAGCTCGGAAAGGTGGCTGATCACCAGCGAATGGAAATCCATCGACGAGTTCTTCGCCTGGGAGAAGTCGACGGAGCACAAGGAACTGGTCCAGCCGATGCGGGCGTGCTACTCCGATCCGGAGTTCCGCAGTTTCACCGTGGTCGCCGAGACGGCGATGGCGCGGCCATGAGCACCATTTCCGCCGAACAAGGCCTGATGACCTACATCAATGTCTTCCACTGCAAGCCGGAGAACCAGCACGCGCTGTCCGTCGCGATCCGCAAGGAGACCGACGACATCATCCGCCACATGCCCGGGTTCATCTCGGCGAATGTGCACTGCAGCCTCGATGGCAGCCGGGTCACCAACTACGCCCAGTGGAGCGAGCTTGCGGCCTTTCAGGAACACATCCGCAGCGAGGCAGGGCGCGCACTGATTCTGGAACTGCACAAATACGCCGACGACGTGGACGTCCACGTCTACCAGGTCGACTGGATCGTGTCCGGCGACGGGGAGGAGCGAGGATGAAGACCGCGAGGGAACTCTGGGAGGCCGTGTACGCGACTGTCGATGCGGGCAGCCCTGCCGCGGTCGCGGAGCTGTGCGACGCCGAACTGGAGATCCGCACCGCCAGCCAGGGCAAGACGGGCGCCGCGCGGCTGGGCGAGATGTTCGTGCAACAGCACGGCCTGTACCAGGAGCTGGAGCGCCGGGTCGACGGGATCATCGAGTCCGCGGACGGCAGCGCGCTCTCGGCCGAACTCACGATGTCCGGCATACCGAAGGGCACCGACAAGCGGCTGACCTGGAACGTCGTAGAGACCGTCCGCGCCGAGGCCGGCCGCATCGTGTCCTGGCACGCCATGCTCGACCGCACCGGCCTGGTCCAGCAGATCCTCGCACTCCGGGCGTGACCGCCGTGCCGGTCAGTACCCCCGTACGCCAGGAGATCGAGGTCGCGGACGGCGTGGTCGCCGTGGTCAACGGCGACGGCGGCGCCGGCCTGTCGAACAGCGTGCTGCTCCTCGGCGAACCGACCACCGTGATCGACACGATGCTGCTCCCGGAGATGGCGGCCGACATCGTGACGGCGCTCAGCCGCCGGGGCCGCGCGGCGGAGCTGGTCGTCAACACGCACATCCACACCGACCACATCGGCGGGAACGTCCTGTTCGACGGGGTGCCGATCGTCACCCACCCGCGCACCGCGACGGGGATGCGCAGGATGCTCGACGAGCCCGGCCTCCCCGCGCTGCTCGCCAAGGTGATGCCCCGGTTCGCGGCGCGGCTCGCGGACTGGGAGAGCAGGGCCGCCGAACCGATGTCTCCCGTCGGCATCGAACACGCACTGCCCGAGACGGCACGCGTGCTCGAGTTCACCGACAGTCATTCGGCGGCCGACCTCGCCGTGTGGCTGCCTGCCGCACAGGTGCTGGTCACCGGCGACCTCTGCTTCGCGGGGGTGACACCGCTGGCCGTGCACGGGCGGGTAGGCCGCTGGCGCACGGCACTCGACCAGCTGATCGCGCTGAACCCCAAGGTGATCCTGCCCGGTCATGGCAGACCTGCCGGGATCGAAGCCCTGCGTGAACTGGCCGACTACTTCGACCGGGTGCTCGCCGCCGCCCGGCTGGCAGATGCCGAACAGCTCTCTGCGGAAACGGTATGGGCCCGGTTCGATCCGGGTCCGGCAGCGGGCTGGCTCGAACCAGCACGAACTCTCGTGAACATCCAGGTAGCTCTCGCCGAGATATCCGGACGACCCTTCCAAGGAGAACACCGTGTCCGACAAGATCAAGATTCGCCGCATTCTCACTGAGGGCTTCTCTCAGGGCAAGCCCGAGGTCCTCGACGAGCTCATGACCGAGGACTTCGTCAACCACAACGCGCCGCCCGGAATGGACACCAGCCGCGAGGGCGTCAAGTCGGTGATCCGGGTCGAGCGACAGGGCTTCCCGGACCTGAAGGCGGAGATCATCCGCGATTTCGAGGACGGCGACTTCGTCATCCAGCACGTCCGGCTGACCGGCACGCACACGGGCACGGTGTTCGGCGTGGAGCCGACCGGCCGCACCATCAGCTGGCACGAGATGCACATCGCCCGGGTCCGTGACGGCCGGGTGAGCGAGCACTGGGCCTGCAACGACCTGCACGTCCTGCTGACCCAGCTCGGCAAGATGCCGCCGCCCGACACCTCCGCGTTCCGCCGGGCCGCCGCCGTTTCCTGACCGGTACCCCGCGTCGGTATTCGGACCTTCGTCGAGGAGATGCATCATGACAGACGGGTACGCGATCATCGGCATGGCCGCCCGGCTGCCCCGGGCAGCCGGCCCGGCAGAGTTCTGGCAGCTGCTGTGTTCGGGTACCGACGCGGTCACCGATCCGCCCCCGGGCCGGGCGACCGGGCGCCGTGGTGCATTCCTCGACGACATCCGCGGTTTCGACGCGGGCTTCTTCGGCATCTTCCCGGCGGAAGCCGCCGCGATGGACCCGCACCAGCGGCTGATACTGGAGTTGGGCTGGGAGTCGCTGGAGCATGCCCGGCTGAGTGCGGCACGGCTGGCCGGGACGGAGACCGGCGTGTTCGTGTCGGCGCCGGGGGAGCGCACGCCGACGGCCACACCCGATCACCACACCTTCGCCGGACAGCAGCGCGCCATGGTGGCCAACCGCCTGTCCCACTCCCTGGGCCTGCGCGGTCCGAGCCTCACCGTGGACACGGGACAGTCCTCGTCGCTGGTCGCGGTGCACCTGGCCGTGCAGTCGCTGCGCAGCGGTGAGTGCGATCTGGCCATCGCGGGCGGCGCCAGCCTGATGGTGAGTACGGAACCCCTCGATGGTCTGGCCGAGATGGGCGTGCTGTCCCCCGATGGCCGATGTCACGTGTTCGACAGCCGGGCCAACGGTTTCGTGCGCGGCGAAGGAGGCGGCCTCGTCGTGCTGAAGCGGCTGTCCGACGCGCTGGCCGACGGTGACCGGATCGCCGCGGTCATCGCCGGCAGCGCGGTGAACAACGACGGACACACGAACGGGCTGACGGTACCCAGCGCTGCGGCGCAACAGGCCCTGCTCTCACGGGCGTACGACCGTGCCGGGATCGACCCCGGCACGGTCCAGTACGTCGAGCTGCACGGAACCGGGACCGCCGTCGGCGACCCGGTCGAGGCGGCCGGTCTCGGCGCCGCGCTGGGCACCGCCGCGCACCGGACGGCTCCGCTGCTCGTCGGGTCCGTCAAGACGAACATCGGCCACCTGGACGCCGCGGCCGGGATCGCCGGCCTGCTCAAGACCGTACTGAGCCTGCAGAACCAGCAGGTTCCCGCGAGTCTGCACTTCGTGGAGCCCAACCCCGCCATCCCGCTGGCAGACCTCAACCTCCGGGTGAACACGCGGACCCTGCGGTGGCCGGACGGACCGGCTGTGGCAGGCGTCAGTTCGTTCGGCCTCGGTGGCACCAACTGCCACGTGGTGCTCACCGAGGCACCCCCGGCCTCGGTCACGGGTCCGCCCGCGACGTCGCGCCCCGCGGTGGTGCCGTGGGTGCTGTCGGCGAAGACCCGGGACTCCCTGCGCGGGCAGGCCCGGCGGCTGCTCGCCCTGAGCGCCGGAGCCGAGCCGGTGGACATCGGTTTCTCGCTGGCCACCACCCGGACGCAGTTCCCGGTCCGCGCGGTCGTGTTCGGCCGCGACCGCGCCGAACTGGAGTCCGGCCTGCGAGAGTTGACCGACGGTGACGTGCCGGCCGTGGTCGGGGCGGCCACTTCCCCGTTGTCGGCGACGGCGCACGATTTCGTCTCCGGCGGCGAGGCCGACTGGTCCGCCGTCTTCACCGGCAGCGGGGCGCGCCCGGTGGATCTGCCCACCTACGCGTTCGACCGGACCGCCGTCGACACCGGTCGGCCCGCCGACGCGGCACCGCCTGCCTCCGACGACGCGCTGATCGAGGTAGTGCGCGCCGAGATCGCCGCCCAACTGGGCCACCACGACGCCGACGCCGTGCCGTACGAGCACAGTTTCCAGGACCTCGGCTTCAGTTCGCTGCACGCGATCGAACTGGCGGAACGTCTCTCCGCGGCGACGGGCAAGCAGGTCGACGCGACGGCGGTCTTCGACTACCCCACACCGGCCGCGCTGGCCGCGCACCTTGCCTCCCCCGACGCCGACAGCCGCTCGGCGCACGACCTGCCTGCCGACGACCACCCGCGGCCGGCCCCGACCGCACCGGCCGCCGACGACGATCCGGTCGCCATCGTGGGCATCGGCTGCCGTCTTCCCGGCGGCGTCGCCTCGGCGGACGACCTGTGGGAGATCGCGGTCGGGGGCCGCGACGTGATCTCCGGGTTCCCCACCGATCGCGGATGGGATCTGGACGCGCTCTACGACCCCGATCCGGACCACGCGGGCACGACGTACGTCCGCGAGGGCGGGTTCCTCACCGACATAGCGGGGTTCGATGCCGCGTTCTTCGGCATCAGCCCCAGCGAGGCGCTCGCGATGGACCCGCAGCAGCGGCTGATGCTCGAAGTCACCTGGGAGGCACTGGAGAACGCGGGCGTCGACCCGCAGACCCTGGCCGGCAGTGCGACCGGCACGTTTCTGGGCATGTACGGCTGGGACTCCAGCGAATCCGTCGAGGGCTACCGGATCACCGGAGGCCTGTCGGCTGTGGCCTCCGGGCGGGTGGCGTACACCCTGGGTCTGGAGGGACCCGCCGTGACCATCGACACGGCCTGCTCTTCGTCCCTGGTCGCACTGCACCTGGCCTGCCAGTCCCTGCGCTCGCACGAGTCGGACCTCGCCCTGGCCGGCGGCGCGACCGTCATGGCCACCCCACGCGTCTTCCTCGACCTGGCCCGGCAGCGCGGACTGTCACCCGACGCGCGATGCAAATCCTTCGCCGCCACGGCCGACGGCACCGCCTGGGCCGAGGGCGCCGGCATCGTCGTACTGGAACGCCTCTCCGACGCCCGACGCCACGGACACCGAGTGCTGGCACTCGTACGCGGCAGCGCGGTCAACCAGGACGGCGCCTCCAACGGGCTGACCGCGCCCAACGGCCCCGCACAACAGCGCGTCATCCACGCCGCACTCGCCAACGCCCGCCTCACCACCGCGGACGTCGACGTCATCGAAGCCCACGGCACCGGCACCGTCCTCGGAGACCCCATCGAAGCGCACGCGCTCCTGGCCACCTACGGACAGCACCGCCCCGCCAACCGCCCGGCACTCCTGGGATCACTCAAATCCAACATCGGACACGCCCAGGCCGCCGCGGGCATCGCGGGACTCATCAAAATGGTCGCCGCCATGCGCCACGGCACCGTCCCCGCCACCCTGCACGCCCACACCCCCAGCCCGCACATCAACTGGTCCACCGGCGCCGTGCGACTGGCCACAACCCCACAGAACTGGCCCGACACCACACGACCACGCCGCGCCGCGGTGTCCTCCTTCGGCATCTCCGGAACCAACGCACACGTCATCCTCGAACAAGCCCCTCCCCCGCCCCGCCCGTCCCCCGGCGCGCCGCCCTGGCCCGCCGTGCCCTGGGTCCTCTCGGCGAAGAGCGCGGACGCGCTGCGCGGTCAGGCACAGCGGTTGCTCGTTCCTGCCGCCGAGCAGGACGCCGCGAGCGTCGGCCGGTCACTGGCGACCGCGCGGTCGCGGTTCGCGCACCGTGCCGTCATCGTCGGCACGGACTCCGCCGCACTGACCGCCGGGCTGTCGGCGGTGGCCGCGGGCCTGCCCGCCGACAACGTGACCTACGGCCAGGCCGAAGAGAACCGGGGAAAGACCGCGTTCGTCTTCCCCGGGCAGGGCGTCGAGTGGCTGGGGATGGCCGCCGAACTCCTCGAATCCGCCCCGGCGTTCGCCGCGCGGATGGCCGACTGCGCGCGAATCATCGATCCGCTGGTGGACTGGTCGCTGCTGGACACGGTCCGGGAGACCGATGACGGCTCCTGGCTGTCGCGCGTCGACATCGTGCATCCCACCCTGTTCGCGGTACTGGTGTCGCTGGCCGCGCAGTGGCGTGCGCTCGGGGTGCGGCCCGACGCCGTCGTGGGCACGTCGCAGGGAGAGATCGCGGCCGCCCACGTCGCCGGTGCGCTCTCGCTCGACGACGCGTGCCGGCTCATCGTGGTCCGTTCGAAGCTGATGGCCGAGCGGCTCTCCGGTGCGATCGTCTCGGTCGCCGCGCCGGCGGGCGTCGTGGCGCAGCGGCTGCTTCCCGGCCTGACGATAGCGGGCGTCAGCGGTCCCAACGGGACGACCGTGGCCGGGTCGCAGGACACGCTGGCCGAGTTCGTCACCGCCCTGCGCGGGACCGGTCTGCGGGCCCGTACCGTGGCGCCGCGCGCCTCGCACTCCCCCTTCGTCGAACCGCTGGAGGAACCGTTCGCCGAGCTGGCCTCGTTCGTCCGCCCTTCGGGGGCCTCGGTGCCGATCTACTCGACGGTCACCGGTGCGGCCATCGCGGGCGAGGAGCTGACGCCCGCGTACTGGTACCGGAACTGCCGCCGGCCGGTGGCCTTCCACCGGTCCGTCGAGGCCCTGCTCGCCGACGGGTTCACGCACTTCGTGGAGTGCGCCCCGCACACGGCTCTGGGTATCCACATCGAACAGGCCGCGGAGCAGGAGGGTCGCACGGTCACCGTGACCGGCTCGCTGCGCCGCGGCGAGGGCGGTCCTGCCCGGTTGCTCACCTCCGCCGCGCAGCGGTACGTGCGCGGCGGTGAGGTGGCCTGGGACTCGGCGTTCGGCGCTGCCCCCCTGGTGCCGCTGCCCACGTACGCGTTCGACCGCAAGCGGTTCTGGCTGGAGCCGAAGCCGCGCACGGACGTGACCGGACTGGGCCTGAGCGTCGCGCACCACCCGTTGGTCGGCGCCGTGGCCGAGCTGCCGGAGACGGGCACCACGCTGCTGACCGGACGGTTGTCGCTCGCCACGCACGGCTGGCTTGCTGATCACACGGCCGCGGGCGTGACGCTGCTGCCGGCCACGGCGTTCGTCGAACTGGCCCTGCGCGCGGGCGCCGAGACCGGCCGCGCGCTCCTGCGGGAGCTGGTGATCCAGACCCCGCTCGTACTGCCGGAGCAGGGCGGCGTGGACGTCCGGGTGGTTCTGGACGACGGCGAGGTCACGATCCATTCCCGCACCGACGGCGAGTGGGTGACGCACGCGCGCGGCGAACTGGCCGCCGAGGAACCGGCCGAGCCGCCGTACCTCGACGCGTGGCCGCCCACCGAGGCGACCGCGGTGGACCTGGACGGTGTCTATCCGCGGCTGGCCGAGCACGGCTACGGATATGGACCGGCGTTCCGTGGTCTGCGCGCGATGTGGCGCAGGGGCGACGAGGTGTTCGCCGAGGTCGTGCTGCCCGATGCGACCGACCCGGCCGGGTTCGGCCTGCACCCGGCGCTGCTCGACGCGGCGTTGCACGCGGCACTTCCCACCATCGCCGGGCGCGGCGTGGCGCTGCCGTTCTCCTGGGCGGGCGTCCGGCTGTTCGCGGCCGAAGCCGCCGGAGCCACTGCCCTGCGGGTCGTGATCACCCCCGGTGGGCGGGACGAGATATCCCTGGTGGCCTACGACGAGTCGGGCCGGCCGGTGTGCACGGCCGGGTCGATCGTGCTGCGCCACCTGTCGGCCGGGCAGCAGGCGGCGATCTCCCGGGCCGGCCGGTCCGCCGCCCACCGCCTGCTGGAACTGACCTGGCTCCCGCTGGCCCGGCAGGGCGGGGCCCCGGTGTCTGCCGGGGACTGGGAGGGCCTGGACCCGACGGCGCCGATCCCGGACGTCGTGGTGATCGACGGCGTTTCCGGGGCGGGCGCCGGGCCGGAGGAGGCAGGGCCGGAGGAGGCAGGGCCGGACACGGTCGCCCGGACCCACGCCGCCACCCACCGGATGCTCAAGGCACTCCAGGACTGGCTCGCCGACGACCGGACGGCCGACCGCGTCCTGCTGGTCGTCGCCCGTGGCGCGGTGGGCCCGGCCGGCGCGGGAGCGCCCGATCCGGCCGCCGCCGCGGTGTGGGGTCTGGTGCGCGCGGCACAGGTCGAAGCACCCGGCCGGTTCGTGCTGGTGGACACGGATGCGGACCTCGACGTCGCCGCCGTCGTGGCGAGCGGCGAACCCCAGGTGCTGATGCGCTCCGGTGTGCCGCACGCGGCCCGACTGGCGCCGGTACCGGCCTCGGCCCCGGCCTCGGACGACTTCGATCCGACCGGCCCGGCCCTGATCACCGGCGGTACCGGTGGACTCGGCTCGGCCCTGGCCCGCCACCTGGTGACGCGGCACGGTGTGCGGCAGCTGGTACTCGTGTCCCGGCGGGGCCCGGACGCGCCCGGCGCCGGAGAACTGGTCGCGGAGCTGGCCGAACTCGGGGCGAGCGCCCGGGTGGTGTCGTGCGATGTCACCGACTCCGCCGCGCTCGCCGCCCTCGTTACGCCGGAAGTGACCACGGTGATCCACGCGGCCGGTCTGCTCGACGACGGCGTACTCGACTCGCTGACCCCGGACCGCATGGACACCGTGCTGTCCCCCAAGGCCGATGCCGCGTGGTACCTGCACGAGGCCACCGAACGGACCGGTGCCGCCCTCGTCCTGTTCTCCTCGGTGCTCGGTGTGTGCGGCGGTGCGGGGCAGGCCAACTACGCGGCGGCCAACGCCTTCCTCGACGCGCTCGCGGCCCTGCGGCACGAGCGCGGGCTGCCCACGCTGTCCATCGGCTGGGGGCTGTGGGACCACACCACGGGCATGGCCGGGCAGTTGCGCGACGCGGACATCGTCCGGCTCAGGCGGCGCGGCCTGGTGGAACTGCCGGTCGACGCCGGGCTTGCCCTGTTCGACTCCGCCCTCGTGGGCCCACGGCCGCACGTGGTGGCGATGCCGGTCGACCGCGCGGCGCTCCTTGCCTCGGCGGAGCTCGGCGAACTGCCCGCGGTGCTGCGGGGCCTGGTGCCGTCCCGGCCGCAGGCCGCGCCCGCCGCCCCGCCCGCGCACACGGACCTGCTCGCGCTGACGCGCACCGAGACCGCCGTCGTGCTGGGGCGTGACGGCGAGGAGATCGACCCCGACCGCAACTTCCGGGACCTCGGCTTCGACTCGCTGCTCTCCGTCGAACTGCGCAACCGGCTCAGGACGGCCACCGCGATGTCCCTGCCCGCGGCCGTGGTCTTCGACTACCCCACGCCTGCCGCGCTGGCCGACTACCTGCGCGACCGGGCCTCCGGGCACACGGAGCGCCCGCGGGAGAGGCCCGCGGCGGTGGACGACACCGACCCGATCGTCGTGGTGGGCATGGGCTGTCGGTTCCCCGGAGGCATCGAATCGCCCGCGGACCTGTGGGAGACCGTGGTCAGCGGCCGGGAGGTGATCGGTGATGTCCCGGCCGACCGCGGCTGGCGGACGGGCGATCCGTCCCTGCGGCAGGGCGGCTTCCTCGCCGACGCGGGTGCTTTCGACGCCGCGTTCTTCGGCATCAACGCGTACGAGGCGGCCGCGATGGACCCGCAGCAGCGGTTGCTGCTCGAAGTGTGCTGGGAAGCGGTGGAGCGGGCCGGCATCGCCCCGGAGTCACTGGCCGGCAGCCGGACCGGCGTGTTCGCCGGAATCATGGCTCAGGAGTACGGCTCGGGCGTCGATGACGCCGCGGCCGGGGTGGAAGGCTACCGGCTGGTCGGCAGTCAGGGCAGTGTCGCCTCCGGTCGCGTCGCGTACGCGCTCGGCCTTGAGGGGCCTGCCGTCACCGTGGACACGGCCTGCTCGTCGTCGCTGGTCGCGGTGCACCTGGCGGCGCGGGCACTGCGGGCCGACGACTGCGACTTGGCCCTGGTCGGTGCGGCCACGGTGATGGCCACGCCGAGGGTCTTCGCGGAGTTCGCCAAGCAGGGCGGTCTCTCGGCCGACGGGCGGTGCAAGTCGTTCGGTGCCGCGGCGGACGGGACCGGCTGGAGCGAGGGTGCGGGCGTCCTGGTCCTGGAGCGGCTGTCCCTGGCCCGGGAGCGCGGGCACCGGGTGCTCGCGGTGGTACGGGGCAGCGCGGTGAACCAGGACGGCGCCTCCAACGGGCTGACCGCGCCGAACGGCCCGTCCCAGCAGCGCGTGATCCGGGCGGCCCTGGCCGGCGCCGGCCTGGCAGGCGCGGACGTCGACGTCCTTGAGGCGCACGGGACCGGCACGGTGCTGGGCGATCCCATCGAAGCGGAGGCGATCCTTGCGACCTACGGCCGGGACAGGCCCACCGACCGGCCGTTGCTGCTCGGATCGGTCAAGTCGAACCTCGGCCACACCCAGGCCGCGGCGGGCATGGCCGGCGTGATCAAGATGGTCGGCGCGCTCGACCGGGGCGTCGTCGCCCCGACGCTGCACGCCGACCCGCCGACGGCCGCGGTGGACTGGTCGGACGGGACCGTCGCCCTGGCGACGGAGCCGGTCGACTGGCCGCGGACCGGACGGCCCCGCCGGGCGGCGGTGTCGGCGTTCGGCATCTCCGGGACCAACGCCCACGTGATCCTCGAGCAGGCTCCCGGGCAGCCGGAAGAGGCTGCCACGGACCGGAACTGGCCGGTGCAGACCTGGGCGTTGTCCGCGCGCACCCCATCGGCGCTGCGCGGCCAGGCCGCCCGGTTGCTGGAGTACGCGCGGGCGGACGAGCACCTCGACCCGGCGGCCGTGGCCTCGGCGCTGGTGGCGACACGGTCGCGGTTCCCGCACCGGGCGGTCGTCACCGGCGCGGACCGCGCCGAGCTGCTCGACCGGCTGGCCACGGTCGCCGACGCCGAGCCGGGCGCTCCGGCGACCGGACCCGTCGTGTTCCTGTTCCCCGGGCACGGTAGCCAGTACGCGGCCATGGGTGCGGCGCTGTACGCCGAGTTCCCGGTGTTCGCCGCCGCACTGGACGAGGTGCTCGCGGAGCTCGACGCCCACCTGGACCGGCCGCTGGCGGACCTGCTGTTCGCCGAGAAGGGCACGCGGGACGCGACCGCCCTGCTGGACAGGACCGAGTTCACCCAGCCCGCCCTGTTCGCCGTCGAAGTCGCCCTGTTCCGGCTCGTCACGTCCTTCGGGCTGCGACCGGACTACCTGCTCGGCCATTCCTTCGGTGAACTGGCGGCGGCGCACGTGGCCGGAGTCCTGTCGCTGCCCGACGCCGCCCGGCTGATCACCGCGCGGGGCCGCGCCATGAGCGCCCTGCCGCCCGGCCTCATGGTGCAGATCCGGGCCGGTGCCGACGCGGTCGAGGGCGTCCTCGAGCCCGGCGTGTCGATCGCCGCCCTGAACACGCCGGACGCCACGGTCGTCTCCGGGGAGCCGGACGCGGTCGAGCGGGTCGCCGGACGCGCTCGTGCCCGCGGGTGGCGAGTGATCAAGCTGCGCAACCGGCACGCCTTCCACTCCGCCGGACTTGACGGTCTGCTCGACGAGTTCGCCGCCGTGGCCCGGGACGTCACCTACCACCCGCCGACGATCCCGATCATGTCCAACGTCACCGGCGAACCGGCCACCGACAGCGAGCTGGGTTCGGCCGCCTACTGGCTGCGGCACGCCAGGCGGACCGTACAGTTCCTGCCCTGTGTGAGGGCCCTGGAGCGGCACGGCGCGCGGACCTTCGTCGAGATCGGGCCGGGGCGGGCGCTGACCGCACTGGTGGCGCAGAGCTTGTCCGGCAAGGTGACCGCGCTGCCGCTGCTGCGCGGCGACCGGCCCGAGTTGGCCGCCCTGCTTCCCGCACTCGGCGAGCTGTTCAGGCAGGGACTGCCCGTGGATCTGCGGGCGGTGTTCGGTGACCCGTCCGGCCCCTTCACGGAGCTGCCCACCTACGCGTTCGACCGGCAGCACTTCTGGCTGCGGCCCGAACCGCCCGCTGCCGGGGCGGGTCTGGGGTTCGTCGCGACCGACCACCCCGTCCTTGCGGCCCGGCTGGAGCTGCCGGACAGCGGCACGGTGATTCTGTCCGGCACGGTCTCCCGGAAGTCGCCCGGCTGGCTCGCCGACCACGCGGTGGGGGGCTCGGTGCTCGCACCCGGCACCTTCTTCGCCGAACTGGCGCTGCGCGCCGGCGCCGAGGTCCGGGCGGACCTGGTGCGCGAACTGGTGATACAGGCTCCGTTGGTGCTGTCCGAGCAGGGCCGGGCGTCCGTCCAGGTGGTCGTCCAGCCGACCGGTGAGGTCGTGGTGTCCGCCCGTACCGACGAACCGGCGGCGCCCTGGGTGGTGCACGCCAGAGCATCGGTGACCACGGCGGAGCAAGGGGCCCTGCCGCACCAGGGTGTCTGGCCACCTGCCCGCGCGGTGCCGATCGACCTGAACGGTGCGTACGACCGGCTGGCGCACCAGGGACTCGACTACGGTCCGGCCTTCCGAGGGCTGCGGGCGATGTGGCGCGACGGCGACGACTTGCTCGCCGAGGTCTCGGCGGGCCTCGACGCGGCGGGCTACGGCCTGCACCCGGCCCTGCTGGACGCGGCGCTGCAGGCGTGGCTCGTGGGCACCGGCCGTAGCGGTACGGACGTCCCCTTCGCCTGGCAGAACATCGTGCTGCACCGGGCCGGGGCGGAGAGCCTGCGGGTCCGGCTCTCCCCCGCGGGTCCGGACGGCATGTCGGTCGCGGCGTACGACGGGGCCGGCCGGCCGGTGCTCACCGCCGCATCGGTGCGGCTGCGGCCGATGTCCGCGTCGGCCGGCCGCCTGCACGAACTGGCCTGGTCCCCGCTGCCCGCCGCGGCCGCTCCCCCCGCCGGATCCCACGACGACGTCGCGGTGCTCGACGGGTTCTCCGGCGCCGGTGGGGACCCGGTGGCGGCGGTGCACGCGGCGACGCGGACGGTGCTCGGCGCGCTGACCGCATCGCCGGAACAGCGCCTGGTGATCGTGACCCGTGGCGCGGTCGGGCTGCCGGGTGAGGACGTGCCCGACCTGGCCGGCGCGGCCGTGTGGGGCCTGGTCCGCTCCGCGCAGGCCGAACAGCCCGGCCGCTTCGTACTGGTGGACACCGACGGCGAACCGGACCTCACCGCGGTCCTGGCGACGGGGCGGTCACAACTGGTGATCCGGTCGGGGGTGGCACACGAGGCCCACCTGGCCCCGCTGGCGGAACCCGCGGCGGAAACGGCCCCGTTCGGGCCCCGGAGCACGGTGCTGATCACCGGCGGCACCGGCGGTCTCGGTGCGCTGTTCGCCAGGCATCTGGTGCGTGCGCACGGGGTGAGACGGCTGGTGCTGGCGAGCAGGCGCGGGGCTGCCGCACCCCAAGCTCCCGCGCTACGGGCGGAGTTGGCCGGGCTCGGCGCGAGTGTCGAGATCGTGGCCTGCGATGTGGCCGACCCGGCCGCGGTGGCCGAGCTAGTGACCCGCGGGCTGACCGCGGTGGTGCACGCGGCCGGTGTGCTCGACGACGGGGTACTGGAGTCGCTGACACCGCGGCGGCTGGACGCCGTGCTGGCGGCGAAGGCGGGCGCCGCGTGGCATCTGCACGAGGCGACGCGCGATCTCGACCTCACCGCGTTCGTGCTGTTCTCCTCGGTGGCCGGCACGCTCGGTTCCGCGGGACAGGCCAACTACGCCGCGGCGAACGCCTTCCTGGACGGCCTTGCCGCGCATCGCAGGGCCGGCGGCCTGCCCGCGGTCTCCCTCGCCTGGGGGCTGTGGGCGGGGCAGCCCGGGATGACGGAGCACCTGCGCGAGGCGGATCTGGCGCGGCTGCGCGACCGGGGGCTCGCGGCGATCCCCGAGTCCGAAGGCCTGGCGATGTTCGACGCCGCCCTGACCGCTCCGCGGGCGCAGGTGGCCGCGGTGACACTGGGCGCGCCCGCCCGGCCGGTCCGCCAGGACGACGCGCGGGTGCTGCGGCGCGAGCTCGCTGGTCTCGACCCGGATGATCAGCGCCAACGGGTACTTGACCTGGTGAGCCACAAGCTGGTGGCGCTGCTCGGCCACGCCGAAGGGCGGCCGCTCGACGCGCACCGCAGCTTCCGTGAGCTGGGGGTCGACTCGCTCGCCGCGATCGAACTGCGCAACGCCCTCGCACCGCTGACCGATGTGCCGCTGCCCGCCACCGCGGTGTTCGACTACCCGACTCCCGCGGCGCTCACCGACCACATCCACCAAACCCTCGTCCCGCCGGTGCCCGATGTGCGGCCGGTGCAGAAGGAGTCGATCGACACGATGGACGTCGACAGGCTGATCGCGGTCGCGCTGGGCGAGGACGGCCCCCGATGACCGACCGGATACGAACGGTCCCGATCCCGGTGCCACGGTCCCCCGGCACGGCCCGCGGGGCAGACCCCGTGCCACCCCGGTGGTGCGGCCAACTGATGGCCGTGCTGTGGCAGGGCCTCGTCGAGATGGGCTGCGTGTGGATGTCGGTACCGATACCGCTCGGCGACCACCCGCATGACGACGGACGGAGTGACGCGCCATGAGCAAGGACACCGAAGCCAGGCTGGTGAAGGCGCTGCGCGAGTCGCTCAAGGAGATCGAGCGGCTGCGCCGGAACGGGCACGGCGGCGACGATCCGATCGCGATCGTGGGCATCGGCTGCCGGTTCCCCGGCGGCGTCGCCTCGGCGGCCGACCTGTGGAACGTGGTGGCCGAGAGCCGTGACGTCGTGCTGGGCTTCCCGGCCGACCGGGGCTGGGACCTCGATGGTCTCTACGATCCCGATCCGGACACTCCCGGCACGACGTACGTACGGGACGGCGGATTCCTGGAGGGCGCCGCGGACTTCGACGCGGGATTCTTCGGCATCAGTCCCGGCGAAGCGCTCGCGATGGATCCCCAGCAGCGGCTGGCGCTCGAAGTCGCCTGGGAGGCCCTGGAGAACGCGGGCATCGACCCGCAGTCCCTGGCCGGCAGCGCGACCGGGGTGTACGTGGGCCACATGGCACAGGAGTACGGGAGCGGCATCGAGGAAGCCGGTACGGAGGGCTACCGCTCGACGGGCACGGCAGCCAGTCTGGCCTCCGGCCGGGTGGCGTACACGCTGGGTCTCGAGGGCCCCGCGGTGACCGTTGACACGGCGTGTTCGTCGTCGTTGGTGGCCTTGCATCTGGCGTGCCGGTCGTTGCGCTCGGGCGAGTCTGACCTGGTCCTGGCCGGGGGCGCGACCGTGATGGCGACCCCCCGTACCTTCGTCGACTTCGCCCGGCAGCGCGGTCTGTCACCGGACGGCCGGTGCAAGTCCTTTGCCGCCGCGGCGGACGGCACCGCCTGGGCGGAGGGCGCGGGCGTCGTCGTGCTGGAGCGCCTCTCGGACGCACGGCGCCACGGACACAGGGTGCTGGCGCTGGTGCGGGGCAGCGCGGTGAACCAGGACGGCGCCTCCAACGGCCTGACGGCGCCCAACGGACCGTCCCAGCAGCGGGTCATCCGGGCCGCACTGGCCGATGCCGGACTCAGCACCACCGATGTCGACGTGGTGGAGGCCCACGGCACCGGGACGGTTCTGGGGGATCCGATCGAGGCACACGCGGTGCTTGCCACCTACGGACAGCACCGGCCGGTGGACCGGCCGGTGCTGCTGGGGTCGCTGAAGTCCAACATGGGGCACGCCCAGGCCGCCGCGGGCGTCGCCGGGCTGATCAAGATGGTCGTCGCGATGGACCGGGCCGCCGTGCCCGCCACCTTGCACGTCGATGCGCCGAGCCCGCACGTCGACTGGTCCTCCGGCGCCGTACGGCTGGCCACCAGCGCCGAGGACTGGCCGGAGACCGGGCGCCCGCGCCGGGCCGCGGTGTCGTCGTTCGGGATCTCAGGAACCAACGCACACGTCGTCCTCGAACAGGCACCGCCGGTGTCCGGCCCGCCACGGCGCCCCGTGCCCGCGGTGCCGTGGGTGCTCTCGGCGAAGACCCCGGACGCGCTGGCGGCAGGGGCCGCCCGGCTGCTCGCGTACCTGGAGGGGGTGGGCGCGGACCTCGACCCGGTGGACGTGGGGTCCGCCCTGCTCACCCGGGCGAGGTTCGCCCACCGCGGCGTCGTGCTCGGCACGGACCGGGACGACCTGCTGACAAAACTGCGGACCTTCGCCGGCGCGCCCGAGCCGGGCACCGTGATCGGACGAGGCGCCTTGCGCGACCTGGCCGAGCGGTTCGTGGCCGGCGGCGCGGTCGACTGGTCGGACGTGTTCGCCGGGTCGGGCGCGCGATGGGCCGACCTGCCCACGTATCCCTTTGCCCGGCAGCGCTTCTGGCCGGCCCCGGACACCGCGGACACCGCGGCCACCGCGGCCACCGCGGCCACCGCCGCCGAACAGCCGGGCGACATCATCACCGCAGTGCGCACCGCTGTCGGTGACGTGCTCGGCGAGTACGGCACGATCGGCCCCGACGACGACATCGTCGCCTGGGGACTGACGTCGCTGGCCGCCGTGGAACTGCGGGGCCGGTTGCAGACGCTGACCGATGTGCCGATCAGTACGGCCGACCTCTTCGACAACCCGACGATCCGCTCCCTGGCCAAGGTCCTGGGCGAGCGCTGCCGGTCCGGGAGGCCGTGATGACCACCACCGATCCCGTGGCCTCCCTCCGCTTCGGCCCCTGGGTGTCGCCCACGACGGTGAACCGGACGTCGGCCCGTGAGGTGTTCGTCACCGATCATGCGCGGGTCGGCGAGGAGGAGTTCGCGATCGCCGCGCGGGTGGCGCACGACCACCCCCTCTGGTCCGACCGGCGGGGGCACGGGCACGATCCGGCGGTCGTGGTCGAGGCGTTCAGGCAGGCGTTCGTCGTGGTGCGGCACGAGTACCTCGGCGTCCCCCGAGGCACGCCGACGGCCGTGCAGCAATTGACGCTGGACGTGCACGACCTGTCCGCGTTCCGTACCGAAGGCACCACGCCGCTGCAGGGCGTCATCAAGGTGCGTGTCGTGCGCACCGGCGAAACGCTCGACATCGCGGGTGACTTCTTCATCGGCCCGGCACGGGCGATGACGCTCTCGTTCAAGGGCATCCTGTTCTCCCGCGACTCCTACCGCGGGATCCGGGAGTACCAGCGTTCGCGGCGAGCCGTGGGCACGGGCGGCGGGCCCGCGGGCCGTCCGATCGAGCCCGAGCTGGTCGGGCGGCGCGATCGACGCAACGTGGTGATCGGGCCCGCCGCGCGGCGCAACCGATTCCCCTTGGTGGTGGATCGTTCCCACGCATCGTTCTTCGACCGGGACTACGACCACGTTCCCGGATCGCTGCTCATCGAAGCCATGCGCCAGTCGGCGCTGCGCGGCGCGGCGGAGGCCGGCCTGTGCACGGGCGACGCGTCGCTGATCCGGGCCGAACTCGACTTCGGCATCTTCGTGGAGACCGACACGCCTGCCACCTGCGGGGTCTCGGTGGCCGGGCGACCGGGGGCGGTGACCGCCACGGTCGGCATCGATCAGGCCGACGTCCGCGCCGCCAGCGGCGTCCTGGAACTGACCGAGGGCGCCTCGTGATCATCCCTACCTCTCGGAGGCCAGCTTCATGAAGATCGGTATCGGAATGCCCACGCGCGACCCGGACACCCTGCTCACCTGGGCCGAGCGCGCCGACGCAGGGCCCTTCAGCACCCTGGGCCTGCTCGACCGGCTCGTCTACGACAATCCCGAGCCCCTGGTCGCCCTCGCCTTCCTCGCGGGGTCCACCTCCCGCATCCGCGTGCAGACCGAGGTGCTGCTCGCCCCGCTGCGCGAGACCGCCCTGCTGGCCAAGCAAGTCGCCACCGTGGACCGGATGACCGGTGGTCGCCTGGTCCTCGGCCTGGGCGTCGGCGGCCGGGAGGACGACCACCGGGCCGCGAACGTCGACCAGAGCACCCGCGGCCGTCGCCTGGACGGGCAGCTGGCGGTGCTGCGCCGCCTGTGGTCCGGTGAGCCGTACGGCGACGGCGCCGGTCCGATCGGTCCCGCGCCCACCCGGCCCCGCGGCCCGGAGGTGCTCTTCGGCGGCTACGCGCCCGCCGCGCTCGAACGGGTCGCGCGGTGGGGCGACGGCTTTCTGTCCGGTACGGCGCCGTCCAAGGCCGGCGGCCTCTTCGACACCGTCCGCAGGTTCTGGAAGGAGTACGACCGGGACGGCGAACCCCGGTTCGTCGCTCAGCTCAACGTCGCGCTCGGCCCGCGAGAGGTGATCGACGACGCCCGGGCCGCCATGCACTCCTACTACACCTTCACCGGCATCGCGGACCGGATCGTCGCCGGAATGCTCTCTACGCCCCGCGAGATCCGCGAGGCGATCGCCGGCTTCGCCGACCTCGGGGCCGACGAGGTCATGCTCTACTGCCACGGCATCGACCCGGACCAGGTGGACCGCCTCGGCGAGGTGTCGACCTGATGGCCCGCCGGTCCAGGGCGAGGCCCACGGTCGTGCCTGCGGTCGACGCGGTGCGTGACGTCGCGCAACGCGTGCTGCCCCTGGAGGGCGCGAGCAACTTCCGGGACCTGGGCGGCTATCGCACGAACGACGGCGGCCGTACCCGGTGGGGCGTGGTCTTCCGCGCGGACGCGCCCGACCGGCTGACCACCGCGGACCTTGCCGCGATCGACCGGCTCGGCCTCCGGGTCGCCTTCGATCTGCGCACCGAAAGCGAACGGACGAAGGCCCCCTCCGTGCTGCCTCTTTCCGTCCGGCGAAAGACGCCTGCCATCGGCGGCGGGGCCTCGCGCCCGACCCCGCTCGGCGACGTGCTCGGCACCGGCCGGGTCGATTCCCTCCCGGACGACTTTCTGCACCACGTCTACCTGGACATGGTCGAACACCACGCGTCGGCCGTGGGGCAGGTCCTGACCGGACTCACCGCACACGACGGTGTCCCCGCGGTGATCCACTGTTCCGCGGGCAAGGACCGCACCGGTCTGGTGGCCGCGCTGTTGCTGTCGGTGCTCGGTGTGGACGACGCGACGGTGCTGGACGACTACACGCTGAGCAGGCTCTGCTTCAGCGAATCCCGGATGTCCCGGCTGCGGCCCCACCTTGCCGAGCTCGGCCTGGACCAGGAGCGCTACCTCGCGGTGTTCGGCGCTCCCCGGCACGCCATGGCGAGCACCCTGGACGTGCTGCGCGAGCGCTGGGGCACGGTGGAGGACTACCTGGTCGGGCGCGCGGGGGTGACGTCAGGGACGATCGCGGAGCTGCGGGCTCGGCTGGTGGTGCAGGCCGCACGGGCGTAGGGGCGCGAGCCGATCAGGCCGGGGAAGCCCAGTCGACCCGGTAGTCATGGACCCAGTCGAGCGAACCGTGGGGCACCGCGCCGTTCACCTTGGCGGCCGACGCGCGGGCACCGAGCTCGACCACCGCCTCGACCCGCCTCCTGCGCAGCTGTTCGTAGTGGGCGAGGGCCCGCGGCCCGGGCAGATCACGCAGGCACTTGGCCAGGATCACCGCGTCCTCGAGCGCCATCGACGAACCCTGCCCGGACGTCGGTGTCGTGGCGTGCGCCGCGTCACCGACCAGGACCATGGAGCCCCGCCGCCAGGTCGGCACGGTGGGCAGGTCGTGGGTGGGCAGCGCGTACAGATCGGTGTGGGTCGCGCGGATCACGTCGGCCACGAAGGAGGGGGCCTCGGCGAAGGTGTCCAGCAGCCGGTCCGTGAGCATGTCCCGGCCCATCGCCG
The DNA here is from genome assembly GCF_040646035.1 of Streptomyces sp. NPDC046465. Taxonomy (NCBI): domain Bacteria; kingdom Bacillati; phylum Actinomycetota; class Actinomycetes; order Kitasatosporales; family Streptomycetaceae; genus Streptomyces; species Streptomyces sp. NPDC046465. The sequence goes on along the minus strand of NZ_JBEYZK010000022.1, from coordinate 12,399 downwards.
CCAGTTCGCGCCGGCTCGGCTCCGCCCCCCAGGGCAGGTTGGCGAACCACCACACCTCGCGCCTGCCCGAGGTGGTGTAACCGAAGAAGCCCTTGCGGCTGCGGACGAACCGCAGCTGCGCCGGTTCGCCGGGAGCGTCCACGGCGCGGGCGAAGCCGCCGAGGTTCAGCAGCGGGACGTAGCGTGCGGTCGGCGCGGCCGGGTCGATGACCGATCTCGTCCGGGAGTGGATGCCGTCGCTGCCGATGAGCAGATCGCCCGAGAGGGACGAGCCGTCGCTGAACCGCGCGACCACTCGATCGGCTCCCTCGGCGGTGGTGTCGGCGTCGACCAGCTTCCGGCCGTGCTCGATCCGTGCGCCGCGGGCCACCGCGGCTTCCCGCAGCAGCCCGTACAGTCCGGCACGCCGTATCGGCGCGAAGCCGGACGGGCCGACCGCGCCCACGAGCGATGCCCGCAGCGCGGCCTGCTTGAGTCCCAACGCATCCAGCGCGGCCAGGCCGTTCGGTGCCACCATCACCCACAGCCCGGCGTCCCCGTCCTCGCGGGGGCGGGCTTCACAGATGGTGACGTCGACGCCGATCGAGCGCAGCGCGACCGCGGTGGCCGGCCCGGCCACTCCGCCACCGATGACCAAGGCATGCATGGCCGGTCAGTTCCTCTCTGGTCCGGTCGTACGGGCATGTGCGATGCGCCCGCCGATCAGGTCGGGCAGCGCCGGGTCGAGCCCGTAGCGCACCAGGCAGTCCTGCCAGCCGATGTCGGTGACGCCGTCAAATCCCGCGTCGGTCAGTGCGGCGGCGATCGCGGGCGGAGTGAAGTACGACCGCCACGGCTCGCCGCCCCGCGCCATGGTCTCGGCCTGTGCTCCCCGCGCCGGTCTGCGTCGCGGTGACAGCGCGGAGGGTGGCTGGTTGTAGTCGAAGACCAGCTCGGTCGAGGCGGGCAGTCGGGCCACGAAGCGCGCCGTGTCCAGGAGCGCGTTCCTTTCCAGATAGGGGGCCACGCCCAGCAGCAGGAAGAACGCCGGTACGTGCGGATCGAATCCGGCTGCCACGAGCCCGGATTCCGCGGTCTGCTCGGTGAAGTCGACGGGACAGAACACGACCGTGTCCGGTACCTCGATGCCTGCCTCGGCCAGGCGTTCGCGTTTCCATGTCTGGGTGGCCGGGTGATCGACCTCGAACACCCGCAACGCCGGATTCCGGTTGCGGTAGGCGAAGGTGTCCAGGCCGGCGCCGAGGACGACCACCTGCCGGGTGTGCCCGGCGGCGCGCAGGGCGTCCTCGGCCACTCGCTGGCGCAGTGCCATGAACAGCCGGACCTCGGCGGGCATGGCGCGGGCTCCGGGCGGTGCGGGATCGCTCTCCAGGCCACCGATGATGCGCGCGGCCAAGGGGTCGGTGAACACGCGTGGCGAGTCCGCCACCTGGTGCACGGCGCGGGCGCGCGCCGATCTCAATGCGGTACGGCTGGGCCGGCCCGTCTCCATCACCGATCTCCTCCTGATGTGGTCAACCGCAACTGACGGGCGTGGCTGATCAGCTCCGAGCGTCTGTTGGCCCCGAGCTTGGTCTTGATGGACGCCCGCTGCGCCTCGATGGTGCGTACCGACAGGCCCAGTTCCATGGCGATCTGTCGGTGGGTCAGGCCGTCGGCGATCAGTCCGAGCACCTCGCGTTCCCGTCTGCTCAGCGAGCCGTCGGGACCGGTGCGCTGATCGAGCAGTGCCGCGCCGAGCGTCGGATGGAGGTATCGCCTGCCCGCGGCGAGCGCGTCGACCGCGGCGACGAGTTCGTCGGCGGCAGCGTCCTTGGGCAGGAAACCGTGCGCGCCGGCGGCAAGCGACTTCCGTGCCGATTCCAGGTCGTTGTGCATGGTCAGGATGAGCACCCGGGTGGTCGGCGACACTCTCCGCACGGTGGGCAGGACGCCGAGACTGAGGGTGCCCAGGAAGCTCAGGTCGAGCAGCAGCACGGTGGGCCGGTGCCGCTCCACGTGTGCCACGGTGCTGACCAGGTCGGCCGCCTCGCCCACGATGTGGTAGCGGTCGATGGCGAGCAGTGTGCGGATGCCGCAGCGTACGACCGGGTGGTCGTCGCAGATCAGAATGGTGGGTCGGGGTAGGGGAACGTGCGGCGTCATTGCTGGACCGTCCCCTCCGGTACCGGGTCCCTGGGGAGTACGACGGTGACGAGCGTGCCGGTTCGACGGGACCGGACCGTCAGATGCCCGCCTGCCTGCCGTGCCTGCGCGTACATGGCGGTCAGCCCGAAGTGCGGGCGGGTGGTGGCCGGGTCGAAGCCGTGGCCGTCGTCGTGCACCGTGCAGACCAGCCGGTCGCCCTGTGCGGCCACGCTCACCCAGGCATGTCTGGCATCGCTGTGCTTGACGGTGTTGTGCAGCGCCTCGCGCACGATCCGGTAGGCGATCAGGTCGTTGCCCGGCCGGTGGCCCGTCGCCGCGGTGCGGTCCTCGACGCGGATGCGGACTCCCGTGGCGGACTGGAGTTCCTCCGCGACGGCTGCCAGCGCACTGGGCAGGTTCGGCTGCGCCGGGACGGGTGATGCCACGCCCTCGATCAGTCGGCGGAGGTCGGCGATCTCGCCGTCCAGCAACAGCCGCAGGTCCACGCCGAGTTCGCGGGGCAACGGGCCTTCCTGGGCGAGCGCCCGGTCCAGCCGGATCCGGGCGATGGCCAGCGTCTGCAGGACGCCGTCGTGCAGTTGCTGGGGCAGTGGGGGCGGCGCGCCGTTCATCGCGGGCCCGGGAAGCGTGCGGAGAACAGACAGACCGCGCCGGTCCTGACCGTCTCCACATCGGTGAACCGGGCGCGCAGCTGCTCGTCCAGGTCCTCCGGCCGGTCCGCGAGGTTGTTGAACACCCCGCTGCGGTTGAGCTTGGCCAGCAACTTCGCGGAACGCCGCGTATGGTGCGGGCCCTCGCCGAGGACCGTGCTGCCGAACACCCGCGCACCGGGCCGCAGGAACGGTGCCATGTGGTCGAACGCCACCGCTTTCTGCCGCATCGACCCGGGCAGACAGTGCAGCAGGAAGTTCACGCCGACCGAGTCGAACCGCGCGCCGTCGAGAGCGAAGGGCTTGAACGCGTCGCCGACCAGGGTCTCGGGACCGTAGCGCCTGATCCGGTGCGCGGCGGTGGTGAGCGCGACCTCGTTGAGATCCAGCAGGGTGACCGTGGGCGTTGCCGCGGGGAAGCGGCATTTGTCGAGAAACCAGCCGGTTCCCGGCCCGATGTCGAGATGGGAAGCGCCGACCTGCCGGTTGTAGTGCGCCAGCATGCGGTCACGCGGACAGCGCCACATGAGGCGGCTCATCATGCCGAGTACGAACGTGTCGTAGGCGGCGAGCATCGGGCGCCGGTAGAACGCGGCCGCGGTCTGCGCGCGCGTCTCGATCGGCTCGGGAAGTTCGGTGTGCGCCTGATTCGGTTCCATGTCCTTCGTCCCGGTCAGTCGCGGGTCGCGATGACGAACTGGCCACCGGCCAGGCGGTCGTCGGGCCGTCCGTACAGCGGCCCCAGTGCGCCGCGCTCGGTGGTCTCGATGCTCCAGCCCCGAGCGGCCACCCAGTCCCGTCCCTCGGCGCCGAGTCCGCCGCGGACCATCGTGCTGATCCGGTCGGCGCCGGGCGTGGTCCGTGCGGAGACCGCGGCCCTCGGGTCCGGCCCCGGCTTGTCGGAGTGCTCGAACACCAGCCTGCTGCCCGGCGCGGAGAGCCGTCCGACGTCGTTGACCAGGTGCCGTGCCTGCTCGGCGGTCAGGTAGGGCAGGACCCCTTCGGCGACCCATGCGGTCGGCCGACCCGGGTCGAACGCGCTGTCGGCGAGGCGCGCGGCGAAGTCCCCGTGCGGGTCGGCACGGACCACCGTGCGCGAGCGGCTTGTCGGCAGCGCGCCGGCGTCGGCGAGCACCTTGTCCTTGAAGGCGAAGAGCGAGGGTGTGCCCACCTCGAACACGTCCGCGTCCGGCAGCGGCAGCCGGAAGGCGCGTGCGTCGAGGCCGGCGCCGAGGAGCACCACCTGCGTACAGCCGCCTGCCGCCGCTTCGCACACGAAGTCGTCGACGAAGCGGGTGCGCACCACCCCCCGGGAGTAGAACAGGTCGACCCAGGCGACCAGCGACGCCCACTCGTCGGCGCCGAGCACCGTCTCGGCCGCGTCGACGAACGACTGGGCGTACGGGTCGTGGAACATGCGGTCCGCCCGTGCCGATTCCATGGCTCTGGCCATCGTCACCGCGACCGCGGTGATGCCGACACCGGCCTGCGTATTTGTCGCCGCTGCTGACGCGTTCATTCTCGTCCCCTCACACTTCGGGAAACCAATTGAATAAGTGAAGCAGCGTGCCGGGAGTCGCGTCAATTGATTCGTCAGGCCGTAGACGGGTCATTCGCAGGGGTGGGGCGGACTCATTCTCGGGAACTAGATGATTCGGTTCTCAAGGCCGAATGTATTTCAGCAGACTCCTGCGTAGCCTGAGTTTCAGGTTCGCCGCCCCACGCGAAGGGAATACCCATGCCGATATTCACCATGGACGAGCTGATGGAGATACTCGTCGCCAAAGTCGGACTGCCCCCGTCGGCAGTGACCGACGATCCGAACGGCACGCTGCGCGATGTCGAACTGGACTCGCTGGCGCGGCTGCAACTCAGGGTGGAGATCGAGGACCGCTATGGGATCGAGCTCGAAGGGGACCAGGCGGACACGACCTTCGGCGAGTTGGTGGCGCTGGTCAACGAGGGACTGAGCGAGCACGCGGGATGACCGACGAGCGACGCATCGCCATCACCGGAATCGGCGTGGTCGCGCCGGGCGGCGCCACGCGAAAGGCGTTCTGGCAGCGGATCACCGACGGGCGCACGGCGACTCGCCGTATCTCGCTGTTCGACCCGGCGCAGTTCCGCTCCCAGCTTGCCGCCGAGGTCGACTTCGACCCGCTCGCCGCGGGCCTGACACAGCAGGAGGTGTTCCGCAACGACCGGTCCGTCCAGTTCGCCCTGGTCGCCGCCGACGAGGCGATGGACGACTGCGGTCTGGAGCTGGAGGGCGGCTTCGACCACGACCGGATGGCGGTGTGCCTGGGCAGCGCGGTCGGCGCGAGCACCCGCCTCGAGGACGAGTACGGGGCGACGAGCGACGGCGGCAGGCAGTGGCTGGTCGATCCGGCCTACGGCACCGGCTTCCTCCACCAGGCGTGGATACCCAGCAGCATGGCCGCCGAGGTTGCCTCCCGGTACGGTGCGCACGGCCCCGCCTCGGTGGTCTCCACGGGGTGCACTTCGGGCATCGACTCCGTCGGGCAGGCGTACCAGCTGATCCAGGACGACATGGCGGACATCGTCGTCGCCGGCGCGAGCGACGCGCCCATCACACCGATCTCCATGGCCTGCTTCGACGCCATCGGCGCCACCAGCACCCGCAACGACGACCCCGAACACGCCTCCCGGCCGTTCGACGCGACACGCGACGGGTTCGTGATGGGCGAGGGAGCGGCCGTACTCATCCTCGAGGAGTACGGGCACGCTCGGCGGCGGGGCGCACACATCTACGCGGAGATCCTCGGCTACGCCAACCTGTGCAACGCCTTCCACATGACCGGGCTGCGTCCGGACGGTGCCGAGATGGCCGCCGCGATCGGCAGTGCGCTGGACCAGGCGCGGGTGGATCCCACCGCCCTTGACTACGTGAACGCGCACGGCTCGGGCACCCGGCAGAACGACCGGCACGAGACCGCCGCGTTCAAACTGAGCCTGGGCGCACACGCCTACCGCGTGCCGGTCAGCTCGATCAAGTCCATGGTCGGGCACTCGCTCGGAGCGATCGGCTCCATCGAGGTGGCCGCGACCACGCTGGCGATCGAGCACGACGTGGTGCCGCCCACCGCCAACTACGCCCATGGCGACCCCGAGTGCGACCTGGACTACGTGCCCAACACCGCACGCGACCACCGGGTGGACGTCGCGCTCTCGGTCGGCAGCGGGTTCGGCGGGTTCCAGTCGGCGATCGTGCTGGGCCGGGTGCGCTCATGACCGCCGTGATCACAGGACTCGGCGTGGTGGCTCCGACCGGTATAGGAGCGGCCGAGCACTGGCGCGCCACGCTCGCCGGCAAGCTGGCGGTACGGCCGATCGAGACGTTCGACACCAGTGGCTACGCCACCGGGCTGGCCGGCCAGGTGTCCGGTTTCGACGTGACCGAGCACGTGCCGAACCGGCTGGCCGTCCAGACCGACCGATGGACCTGGCTGGCATTCGCCGCGTCCGGCATGGCCCTCGCCGACGCCGACTACGACCCGTCCGCCCACGATCCGTACGCCACGTCCGTCATCCTGGGCAGCGGCTCGGGCGGCAACGAGTTCGGCCAGCGCGAGATCCAGGCGCTGTGGAGCCGGGGCCGCAAGGCGGTCGGCGCCTACCAGGCGATTGCCTGGTTCTACGCCGCGAGCACCGGGCAACTGGCCATTCGCCACGGCACCAAAGGACCGTGCGGAGTGGTGGTCTCCGAATCGGCGTCCGGCATCGACAGCCTGGGCTGGGCCGACCGGTCGATCCGGCGCGGCACCGGTGCCGTGCTGGCCGGCGGCACCGAGGCACCGATCGCGCCGTACGCGCTGACGATTCAGATGTCCACCGGTCACCTGTCGACCGCCACCGACCCGAAGGCCGGCTACAAGCCCTTCGACCGGGCGGCCAACGGTCATCTGCCGGGCGAGGGCGGCGCGGTGCTGCTGGTGGAGGACGCCGCGGCGGCGCGCGCCCGGTCCGCGCCCGCCGGGTACGGCGTGATCGCCGGATACGCGGCCACCCAGGACGCCCACCACTTCCGGACGGCCGCGCCGGACGGGCACCAGTACGCCCGGGCGATGCGGCTGGCGCTGCGGCGGGCCGGTGTGCGACCCGACGAGGTCGACCTGGTCCTTGCCGACGGCGCCGGTCGCCCGGACGCCGATGCCGCGGAGGCGAGAGCGCTCTGCTCGGTGTTCGGTCCGCGGGGCGTTCCGGTCACCGCGCCGCAGGGCCTGGTGGGGCGCCTGTTGGCCGGTGGTTCGGCGCTCAGTGTGGCCACCGCGCTGCTCGCGATGCGGCACGGTGTCATTCCGCCGGTGGGCAACCTGGACGATCCCGATCCGGCGCTCGGCCTCGACCTGGTGTGCCGACCGCGCGAACGCGCCTTGGACACCGTGCTGGTGACGGCGCGCGGACAGGGCGGATTCAACAGCGCGGTGGTGCTTCGGTCCTGTGACGTCGCGCTCGACGAGGGGGAATCGAACCGCTGAGAAATTCCCCTCGGAGTCAATGATCACTTCGCGCCGGACGAACACGTCGGTGATCGCCCTGGGGCCGGGCCCCAGGGCCTCCGCGTGTGTGCGCCACGGGCCGGTCGGCCGCGTGCGGACGGCACCGGAACAGCAGGTCGAAGGAGACACGGATGACCGGCTCAGGGGCGCGGCCCCGCAGTGACACCCGTAGGCAGATCCTGGAGGTGGCACTCGAACTCTTCGCCGCGCGTGGCTACGAGAGGACCTCCTTGCGTGAGATCGCCGAGCGTCTCGGCGTCACCAAGGCAGCGGTGTACCACCACTTCAAGACGAAGGAGGAGATCACGGTGAGCCTCTGCGAAATCCTGACGCGGCCGATCGAGGAGCTCATCGAGTGGGGCCGGCGGCAGCCGCCCACCCCGGAGGTCCGCCAGCAGCTCGTCCGGCGCTACGGCCGGTCCCTCGCCGATGCCGCGCCACTGCACCGCTTCCTCCAGGAGAACCAGGCGACCGTAAGGGACCTGCGCATCGGCGACATCCTGCGGGACCAGCTGCGCCGCGTGCACGACCTCCTCGTGCCCGCCCAGGGAGACCTCGTGGACCGGGTCCGCTGTCTCAGTGCCCTGCTCACTCTGCAAGCGGGCATGTGCGCCTTCCAGGCCGCCGAAGGGGACGTGGACCAGCGGCACGCGGCGGTCATCGAGGTGGCGGTGGATCTGGTCGCTCAGGCACACGCGGCGGGCCGGATCAGTTGACGGGCAGCGCCGCATAGGCCCGGAAACCGTGAATACAGGCGTACACGGCCAGCTGGGTCCGGTCGCGCAGGTCGAGCGCCCGTAGCAACGAGGAGATGTGCGACTTCACCGTGGGCTTGCCCAGTTGCAGCTGGGCGGCGATCTCCACATTGGCCAGCCCGTGGCCGATCAGGCCGAGGATCTGCCGCTGCCGCGGGGTGAGCTTGACCCCGTTGCCCGGATCGGCCGCGGCCTCCAGGGAGCTGGAGTAGCGCAGTGCGGCCACCAGTTCGCCGGCGACCTGGGGGTCCAGGGCCGCGCCTCCCAGGTCGACCGCCCGGATCGCCTGCACCAGTCCCTGCACCGGGGTGTCCTTGTGCAGGAAGCCCCCGGCGCCGCCGCGGAGCACCTTGATCGCCGCGTCCGGGGCCAGGCTGGCGGAGAGGGCCAGCACTTTCACCGCCTGCTCCACGGTCCGGTTCACCACCTGCCGGGCGAGCATGTTCTCGACGTCGAAGCCGTCCAGGTCCATCAGCAGCACCCGCGGGCGATGGTTCCGCAGCAGCCGGGGACTGTAATGCGCGGTGTCCAATTCGGCAACCACGTCTATGCCCGGCACATTGCGCAATACGGCCATCAGGCCTGCCCGGTACACGCTGGAACCGCTGCACACTCCTACCGGCAACAATTCCTTGGAATCCAGCGCGATATCCATCGGGGCCCCGGGGGTGATGTGGCTGCATGCGGCTTCAGCAGGACGAGAATCGGAGTACGGCAACGTAACCGACATCTTCACGCTCCCTTGTGATTCGCGGCAACCTACACCGGCATGCAATCGGGCGGCGAACTCCTACCTAAAAGATACGGATATCACCGGGGCCCGACTACCCTTACGGGCCCCCTATACCAATGGCATTCGGAGTCGGAAATAGGGCTTCATACGCTCCGGGGCGCGAGGGTGTGCAGCCGGTGCCTGATGTGCTCGGCGACGGCCTCGGGGAAGTCGTTGAGGTAGAAGTGGCCGCCGTCGGCGAAGACGCGGACGTCGGTCGCCGCCTCGGTGTGGGCGGCCCAGGCCTCGGCCTCCTCGACGCCGACCCGGGGGTCGCGGTCGCCGATGAGCACGCAGACGGGGACCGTGAGCGGGGCAGGACCCCGCTCGAAGCGGTAGGTCTCGATGGCCCGGTAGTCGGCGCGCACGGCGGGCAGCACCATCTGGCGCAGTTCCTCGTCGGCGAGGCGCCCGGGGGCGACGCCGCCCAGCGCTTCGATCTCGGCCACCAGGCCGTCGTCGTCGAGGAGGTGCACCTCCTCGACGCGGGCGCGGGACGGGGCGCGGCGTCCGGAGACGAAGAGGGCGGCGAGGGGCTGCGCCCAGGCAGCCGCCGCGAGCCGCCGGGCGACCTCGAAGGCGAGGACCGCACCCATGCTGTGCCCGAACAGGGCGAGGCTCCCCTCAGCGGCGTGCGGCCGCAGCGCCGCCGTGATCCGGTCCGCGAGTTCGGGCACGGACGCGGCCGCGGGCTCGTGGTGACGTTCCTGGCGGCCCGGATACTGCACGGCAAGGACCTCGATGTCCGGCGTGAGCAGCGTGGACAACGGGAGGTAGGACACGGCGGATCCACCGGCGTGCGGCAGACAGACCAGCCGGACAGGGGCTTCGGGCGCGGGGTGGAATCTGCGGATCCACCTGCTGGCGTCCTCGCTGGTCACATCGTCTCCATTCCGGAGCCGCAAGGCCCTCGTGCCATTACCCGGAATGGAAGGCCTCCAACTCCCCGTACACGCCTGTCAGTTCCGACGGGACGCTAGCACTCCGCGCAAATCCCGGGCCCCCTGTCCCCCTTACTCATCACCCCTACTCCTCCCGGCCCCCGAACCCCTAATTGTGGGGTGGAGAATCGCGAGAGGCGCGGCAACGGTGGTGGAATCCTGTCAGGTTCTCCGGGGCGGGCCGACGGCTCGCACTCGCGACTTGTACGAAAGCGCGCACCGACGACACGCTTCGAAGACGGAAGGCGGCGCACATGGCGGCACCCGAGCCCAATGTCATTCTCCAGGGCGGTCCGAGCTCTGTCTCCGAAGAGGAGCGGCTGCGACACGTCGACGACACCGCGGCCAAGGTCAGACTGCTCAGCGGCAACCGCTGGGAGCACTTCGACCCGACCACCCGGATCATCCGGCAGAACGGCCGTGACCTGCTGGTCTTCGTTTGGAGTCGGCACACCTACGTCGCGGAGTGACCGCGCGGGACCACGCAGCACCCCTCTACCTTGGGATGGGATTCGTGAAGGCGCTCATACTCTCCGGCGGTGCGGGCACCCGCCTGCGCCCGATCACACACACTTCGGCGAAACAGCTCGTTCCGGTCGCCAACAAACCCGTTCTCTTCTACGGACTCGAAGCCGTCGCGGCGGCCGGGATCGTGGAGGTCGGGATCATCGTGGGCGAAACCGCCAACGAGATCGAGGAGGCGGTCGGGGACGGTTCCCGATTTGGCCTGAAGGTGACCTATATTCCGCAGGAGGCGCCGCTCGGGCTGGCCCATGCGGTGCTCATTGCACGGGATTTCCTCGGCGCCGACGATTTTGTGATGTACCTCGGCGACAATTTCATCGTCGGCGGTATCACCGAACTGGTCGACGAGTTCCGGACCGACCGGCCGGACGCCCGCATCCTGCTGACCAAGGTCCTCGACCCGAGCTCCTTCGGCGTCGCCGAACTGGACGCCCAGGGGCGGGTCACGGCGCTTGAGGAGAAGCCCGAGCACCCCAAGAGCGACCTGGCGCTGGTCGGCGTCTATCTGTTCACCCCCGCCGTGCACAAGGCGGTCCGGGCCATCGAGCCGTCCCACCGGGGCGAGCTGGAGATCACCGACGCGTTGCAGTGGCTCATCGACACCGCGCACGACGTCCGTTCGACGACGATCTCCGGCTACTGGAAGGACACCGGCAAGGTCAGCGATCTCCTGGAGGTCAACCGGACCGTCCTGGAGAGCACCGAACCACTGGTCGAGGGGACGGTGGACGACGCGAGCGTCATCATCGGCCGGGTCCGGATCGAGACGGGGGCCCAGGTGCGCGGCAGCCGCATCGTCGGGCCGGCGATCATCGGCGCGGACACGGTGGTGAGCGACGCCTACATCGGTCCCTTCACCTCGCTCTCCGAGGGCTGCCGCGTCGAGGATAGCGAGATCGAGTACTCCATCGTCCTGCGGGGCTCGTCCATCACCGGGGTGCGTCGCGTGGAGGCCTCGCTGATCGGCCGCGACGTCGAGGTGGTCCCGGCCCCGCGCAACCCCGCGGCGCACCGTCTGGTGCTCGGCGATCACAGCAAAGTGCAGATCTCGTCATGACCCAACGGATTCTCGTGACCGGCGGCGCCGGGTTCATCGGCTCGCACTACGTCCGCACGCTCCTGGGCCCCGAAGGCCCGGGAGACGTGCACGTCACGGTCCTCGACAAGCTGACCTACGCCGGCAACCCGGCCAACCTCGACGAGGTCCGCGGCCATCCCGGGTTCGACTTCGTCCGGGGCGACATCACGGACGGCGAACTGGTCGCGGCCTTGATGCCCGGGCAGGACCAGGTGGTCCACTTCGCCGCCGAGTCGCATGTGGACCGGTCGATCGACGGGGGCGGCGAGTTCGTCCGTACGAACGTGCTCGGCACCCACACCCTGGTCGACGCCGCGTACCGGGCGGGCGTCACAACCTTCGTGCACGTCTCCACGGACGAGGTGTACGGATCGATCGACGAGGGGTCCTGGCCGGAGACGCATCCGCTGGATCCCCACTCCCCCTATTCCGCGTCCAAGGCGTCCAGTGATCTGCTCGCGCTCTCCTACCACGGCACGCACGGCCTGGACGTCCGGGTGACGCGCTGTTCCAACAACTACGGGCACCACCACTTCCCCGAGAAGGTCGTCCCGCTGTTCATCACCCGGCTCCTCGACGGGGGGAAGGTCCCGCTGTACGGCGACGGGAGCAACATCCGTGACTGGCTCCACATCGACGACCACGTCCAGGGGATCGAGCTGGTGCGGACGAAGGGCCGGGCCGGGGAGATCTACAACATCGGCGGCGGCACCGAGCTCTCCAACCGGGACCTGACCCGGCTGCTCCTGGAGGAGTGCGGGGCCGACTGGGACGCGAGCGTCGTACACGTCCCCGACCGCAAGGGCCACGACCGGCGCTATTCGGTGGACTGCACCAAGATCCGCGAGGAGCTGGGCTACGTCCCGCGCAAGGACTTCGCGACGGGGCTCGCGGAGACGGTGCGCTGGTATCGCCAACACCGTGACTGGTGGGAGCCGTTGAGGGCCAAGGCCGCCCTCTGAGGGTGCGGCTGGTGTGCGGACGCCCGCCCGGGGATTCCCCGGGCGGGC
>NZ_JBEYZK010000021.1:104692-161197 GCF_040646035.1 Streptomyces sp. NPDC046465 | reverse complement strand
GGCGGCCGGGGGTTGCGCCCGGCTGAGCGGCCTTCCGCGCCTGGCGCACCTCGGGGGGGCCCCCCGCCGCGGCGTGGGCCCCTCCGACGGTGGTCAGGGGTGGTGTCAGGCCTCCACGGCCTTCTTGCTGCGCAGCAGACCGGCCAGGGCCGCCGCGAACTCCACCGGATCGACCGGCAGGGTCACCGCGGCCTCCGCGCGGCTCCAGGTGGCCAGCCAGGCGTCCTGCGGGCGCCCCATGAGCAGCAGGACGGGCGGTGCCTGGAAGATCTCGTCCTTGATCTGGCGGCAGACACCCATCCCGCCCGGTGCCGACTCGCCGTCGAGCACACAGACGTCGATGCCGCCGTGGTCCAGCTCCTTGATGACCGCGTGCGGCGTGGCGCACTCGACGAACCGGACCTCGGGAACGTCCGTCGCAGGGCGGCGGCCGGTGGCCAACCGGACTTGCTCGCGGGTGCTCGTGTTGTCGCTGTAGACCAGCACCGTGGCGGTCGGCTGCATTGTTCCTCCGATACGTCGAGCTGTTGCGTCGAGCTGTGCCGTCATGGGATCGGGAACCGATGCGCGGATGCTACTCCTCCCGACACCCCGTCAACACCGGTTCGGACAGGCCTCCGATGGGCCATCCGGGCAGGACACACCCCGTAGACACTCCGAACGGCACCCCCCGGGGTGAGGGCGGGATAAGCGACCGACATAATGTCGGTCGTGGCGACAGCAACGACAGTAGATACCGGGCACGCGCACCCGCCGGTCAATCGACCGAACCTCACCAGCGTCGGAACCATCATCTGGTTGAGTTCCGAGCTGATGTTCTTCGCGGCCCTCTTCGCGATGTACTTCACCCTGCGATCGGTGACAGGTCCTGATCACTGGAAGGAAATGGCTTCGGCCCTGAACTTCCCGTTCTCGGCGACGAACACCACCATCCTGGTGCTCTCCTCTCTCACGTGTCAGCTCGGCGTGTTCGCCGCTGAACGCGGAGACGTGAAGAAGCTCCGGATGTGGTTCATCGTCACCTTCATCATGGGTGCGATCTTCATCGGCGGTCAGGTGTACGAATACACCGAGCTGGTCAAGCACGAGGGCCTCTCGCTCTCGTCCGACCCCTACGGCTCGGTCTTCTACCTGACCACCGGCTTCCACGGACTGCATGTGACGGGCGGCCTGATCGCCTTCCTGCTGGTCCTTGGACGCACCTATGCGGCCAGGAGGTTTACCCACGAGCAGGCGACCGCAGCCATCGTCGTGTCCTACTACTGGCACTTCGTCGATGTGGTCTGGATCGGCCTCTTCGCCACGATCTACATGATCAAGTAATCGGCAGGTCGCCCAGGCGACGTACCCGACACATTCCAGAAGCATCGACGCAGAAGATCCTGACACCGGGGTAATCCGTGAAAAAGCTCTCCGCACGACGACGCCATCCGCTGGCGGCGGTCGTCGTCCTACTCCTCGCGCTGGCGGCCACCGGGGGGCTGTACGCCGCGTTCGCGCCGGCGGACAAGGCGCAGGCCGACGACACCGCCCAGTCCCTCGCCATCGACGAGGGCAAAAAGCTCTACGCCGTGGGCTGCTCCAGCTGCCACGGAACCGGCGGTCAGGGCTCCTCCGACGGTCCGAGCCTGGTCGGCGTGGGCGCCGCCGCTGTCGACTTCCAGGTCGGCACCGGACGTATGCCGCTCCAGCAGCAGGGTGCCCAGGCGCCCAAGAAGAAGGTCATTTACAACCAGGCCCAGATCGACCAGCTGGCGGCGTACATCTCGTCGCTGGGTGCCGGTCCCTCGGTTCCGACCGAGAAGCAGTACAGCCCGGACGGAGCGGACATCGCCAAGGGTGGCGAGCTGTTCCGCACCAACTGCGCCCAGTGCCACAACTTCACCGGTGAAGGTGGCGCGTTGACGCACGGCAAGTTCGCGCCTTCGCTGGAGGGTGTCTCCCCGAAGCACATCTACGAGGCCATGCAGACCGGCCCGCAGAACATGCCGTCCTTCCCCGACACCACGATGCCGGAGAAGAACAAGAAGGACATCATCGCGTACCTCGACGCGGTCAACGGTGAGAAGACCGAGAGCCCTGGCGGTCTCAAGCTGGGCGGTCTGGGTCCGGTCAGTGAAGGCCTCTTCGGCTGGATCTTCGGTCTCGGTTCGCTGATCGCGGTCGCCGTGTGGGTCGCCGCTCGGACCGCAAAGGCCAAGAAGTCATGAGTAGCCAAGAGATTCCAGAAGAGAACCTGCCCAGCAAGCAGGAGACCGAGCACGGCTCGGTGGCGCTGACGGAAGAGAACCCGTTCGCCGACCCGGGGCTGCCGCCCCACGAGCACCGCGTCCAGGACATCGACGAGCGGGCCGCCAAGCGGTCCGAGCGTGCCGTGGCGTTCATGTTCATGCTGTCGATGCTCGCGACCGTGGGCTTCATCGCCTCGTACGTGGCGATCCCGGCGGACAAGACCATCTACGTCTTCCCGATCGGTCACCTCAGCGGCCTCAACTTCGCCCTGGGTCTCACCCTCGGTGTGGCGCTGTTCTGCATCGGCGCGGGCGCGGTCCACTGGGCCCGCACCCTGATGTCCGACGTCGAGATGACCGACGAGCGGCACGAGATCGCGGCCGAGCCCGAGGTTCGCGCCAAGGTCATGGCGGACTTCAAGCAGGGCGCCGAGGAATCGGGTTTCGGTCGGCGCAAGCTGATCCGCAACACGATGTTCGGCGCGCTGGCCCTGGTCCCGCTCTCCGGCGTCGTCCTGCTGCGCGACCTCGGTCCGCTGCCCGAGGACAAGCTCCGCCACACCAAGTGGGGCAAGGGCAAGATGCTCGTGAACATGAATACGCACGAGCCGCTGCGTCCGGCGGACGTGCAGGTCGGTTCGCTGACCTTCGCGATGCCGGAGGGGATGTCGGAGCACGACCACGACTTCCAGACGCAGATCGCCAAGGCCGCCCTGATGATCGTCCGCATCCAGCCGGAGAACATCAAGGACAAGCGCGAGCTGGAGTGGTCGCACGAAGGCATCGTGGCCTACTCCAAGATCTGCACCCACGTGGGCTGCCCGATCTCTCTGTACGAGCAGCAGACGCACCACGTCCTCTGCCCGTGCCACCAGTCCACCTTCGATCTCTCCGACGGTGCCCGAGTGATCTTCGGCCCGGCTGGTCACGCCCTGCCGCAGCTGCGCATCGGCGTGAACGAAAAGGGCTACCTCGAGGCGCTCGGCGACTTCGATGAGCCCGTCGGTCCTGCCTTCTGGGAGCGCGGATGAGCACCACCACCACTTCCTCGAACGACAAGCGGCAGCAAGCACCCGCCGGTGAGCGGGTCGCGGACTGGGCCGACGGCCGCCTTGGGATCTACTCCCTGGCCAAGGCCAACATGCGCAAGATCTTCCCGGACCACTGGTCCTTCATGCTCGGTGAGATCTGCCTCTACAGCTTCATCATCATCATCCTCACGGGTGTGTACCTGACGCTGTTCTTCCACCCGTCGATGAACGAGGTGGAGTACTCCGGCAGCTACATCCCGTTGCAGGGACAGCTGATGTCGGAGGCGTTCAACTCGACCATGCACATCTCCTTCGATGTGCGCGGTGGTCTGCTGATCCGGCAGATCCACCACTGGGCGGCGCTGATCTTCCTCTCCGGCATGTTCGTGCACATGATGCGCGTGTTCTTCACGGGTGCGTTCCGCAAGCCCCGTGAGGTCAACTGGCTGTTCGGCTTCCTGCTGTTCGTCCTCGGCATGTTCACCGGTTTCACCGGTTACTCGCTCCCGGACGACCTGCTCTCCGGTACCGGTGTCCGCTTCATGCAGGGCGCCATCCTGGGAGTGCCGATCGTCGGCACGTACCTGTCGATGTTCCTGTTCGGCGGGGAGTTCCCCGGCGGCGACTTCGTGGCCCGGTTCTACTCGGTGCACATCCTGCTGCTGCCGGGCATCATGCTCGGCCTCGTGGTGGCGCACCTGATCCTGGTCTTCTACCACAAGCACACGCAGTACGCGGGTGCCGGCAAGTCCAACAAGAACGTCGTGGGCATGCCGCTCCTGCCGGTCTACATGGCCAAGGCCGGAGGCTTCTTCTTCCTGGTCTTCGGTGTCATCGCGGTCATCGCGGCGATCGCCTCGATCAACCCGATCTGGGCCATCGGCCCGTACCGCCCGGACCAGGTGTCCACCGGCGCCCAGCCCGACTGGTACATGGGCTTCGCCGAGGGTCTGATCCGTGTGATGCCGGGCTGGGAGATCAACCTCTGGGGCCACACGCTCGCCCTGGGCGTGTTCATCCCGCTGGTCGTGGTCTTCCCGCTGGTCCTCGTGGCCATCGCGGTCTACCCGTTCATCGAGTCCTGGGTCACCGGCGACAAGCGCGAGCACCACATCCTGGACCGCCCGCGCAACGCCCCGACCCGTACGGCCTTCGGTGTCGCGTGGCTGACCGCGTACATGGTCATGCTCGTCGGTGGCGGCAACGACCTGTGGGCGACGCACTTCCACCTGTCGCTGAACGCGATCACCTGGTTCGTCCGGATCGGCTTCTTCGCCGGTCCTGTCATCGCCTTCATCGTCACCAAGCGGATCTGCCTGGGTCTGCAGCGGCGCGACAAGGACAAGGTGCTGCACGGCCGCGAGTCGGGCATCATCAAGCGGCTGCCGCACGGTGAGTTCATCGAGGTCCACGAGCCGCTCAGCCAGGACCAGCTGCACACCCTCACGGCGCACGAGCAGTACCAGCCGGTCGAGATCGGCCCGTCGGTCGACGAGAACGGTGTCGAGCGCAAGCTGTCG
The DNA here is from genome assembly GCF_040646035.1 of Streptomyces sp. NPDC046465. Lineage (NCBI taxonomy): Bacteria > Bacillati > Actinomycetota > Actinomycetes > Kitasatosporales > Streptomycetaceae > Streptomyces > Streptomyces sp. NPDC046465. The sequence goes on along the minus strand of NZ_JBEYZK010000021.1, from coordinate 156,415 downwards.
GGCTCGCAGAAGCTCCGGGCGAAGCTCTCCAAGGGCTACTACGGGGAGAACAACCAGATCCCCAAGCCCACCGCCGACGAGTACAAGGAGATCACGAGCGGCCACGGCCACCACTGATCAACCCGAGCTCCGAAGCTCCGACCGCTCCACGGTCGCCACGGCAAGAGCCCCGTCCATTGCATGGATGGGGCTCTTTGCCGTCCCGGAGGCTGGATAGGGTGGTCCCACCCCGAGCAGTCGGGGTGTTCCCTCCCTATACATCCATACGCAGACGAAAACACCAGGAGCGGCTATGAGCGCTGTGACCCCCGCAGGAGGCGACACCGCGGCGGCCCGTTCCTGGCCCGACGTGCTGAACGGCCTGCTCGACGGGCGGGACCAGAGCGCCGACGACACGGCGTGGGCCATGGACCGCATCATGCGGGGCGAGGCCACCGACGCGCAGATCGCGGGCTTCGTGATCGCGCTGCGGGCCAAGGGTGAGACGGTCGAGGAGATCTCCGGCCTGGTACGCGCCATGTACGCGCACGCCAACGTCATCGACGTGCCGGGCCCGAGCGTCGACATCGTCGGCACGGGCGGCGACGGGGCCAAGACCGTCAACATCTCCACCATGTCCGCGATCGTCGTCGCGGGAGCGGGCGCGAAGGTCGTCAAGCACGGCAACCGCGCCGCCTCCAGCGCGTCCGGCGCCTCCGACGTCCTGGAGAAGCTCGGCGTCAACCTGGACCTCACGCCCCGGCGGGTCGTCGAGGTCGCCGAAGAGGCGGGCATCACGTTCTGCTTCGCCGTGAAGTTCCACCCCGCGCTGCGGCACGCGGGCGCCGCGCGCAGCCAGCTGGGGATCAGGACCGTCTTCAACCTCCTCGGTCCGCTCACCAACCCGGCCAAGGTGCGGGCCCAGGCGGTCGGGGTCGCCGACCCGCGGATGGCGCCCATCGTGGCCGGGGTGTTCGCCGAGCGCGGGCACTCGTCCCTCGTCTTCCGCGGGGACGACGGGCTCGACGAGCTGACGACCACCGCGACCTCCCGGGTCTGGGTGGTGCGGGACGGCGCCGTGCGCGAGGAGGCCTTCGACCCCCGCGAGGTCGGCATCGGCCTGGTGCCGGTCGAGGCGCTGCGGGGCGCCGACGCCTCGTACAACGCGGAGGTGGCCCTGCGGCTGCTCGACGGCGAGAGCGGCCCGGTGCGGGACGCGGTGCTGCTGAACTCCGCGGCGGCCTTGGTCGCCCTCTCGCCGACCGGTGAGCCGCTCGTGGAGCAGATCCGGGCCGGGATGGCGAGGGCGGCGCAGGCGATCGACTCGGGCGCCGCGAAGCGGGCCCTGGAGCGCTGGGTGGCGGCCAGCAACCGCTGAGCCCGCCGCGGGCGGCAGCCCCCCCATGTGACGTAAGGCGCAGTCCGGATTCTGGACTGCGCCTTGCGCGTCGAAGATCGTGTGGCAGGATGCTGCACAGGTCATGAGTGACAGCGACTACGGCCCCGGCCCGCTGTCCGGCAACCCTCCGTCCGTGGCGGGGTGCCCCGGGTGAAGACCAGGCCGTACGCAGCGAGGCGTATGGCAAGCGCGGACCCCTGGACATCGGTGAATGTCCGCCCCTGGGGTCCTGGTCCTCAAGGGAGCAGTCTCGTGAGCAAGCGAATGTGCTAGGGCCTTCGGCCCCTTTCCGCGCACCCTTTTTCTCTTCATCACTGCCTCGCCGTACCCCTCTGCCGTACGCGCCCTCGCAGTGAACTCACTTGTCTCTTACGGGAGTTCGCCATGTCTGTTTCCGCTGTTGCCGCCGACCCGTCCGTCTGCGCCCCGCTGGCCGTCCTCGGCAGGGACGTCACCGTTCCGCTGGTCACCGGCGGCGAGGTGACGTACGCGGCCCTTGACTACGCGGCGAGCGCGCCCGCGCTGCAGCGGGTGTGGGACGACGTGGCCGCGTACGCCCCGTACTACGGCAGCGTGCACCGCGGGGCCGGCTACCTCTCGCAGCTCTCCACGGACCTCTTCGAGAACTCCCGCAAGACCGTCGCCGAGTTCCTCGGCTGCCGCGAGGACGACCAGGTCGTCTTCACCCGCTCCACCACCGACTCCCTGAACCTGCTCGCCGCCGCCCTGCCCGCCGACTGCCAGGTCTTCGTCTTCGAGACCGAGCACCACGCCTCGCTCCTTCCGTGGCGGGACGCCCGCGTCACCTACCTCAACGCGCCGCGCACCCCCGACGAGGCCGTGCACACCCTGGAGCGCGCACTCGCCGACCGCGATCCCTACGGCCCCGCCCTCGTCTGCGTGACCGGCGCCTCCAACGTCACCGGCGAGCTCTGGCCGGTGCGTGAACTGGCCGCCGCCGCGCACGCGCACGGCGCCCGCATCGTCCTCGACGCCGCCCAGCTCGCGCCCCACCACCCCGTCTCCATCGGTGAGTTGGACGTGGACTGGGTCGCCTTCTCCGGGCACAAGCTGTACGCGCCCTTCGGCTCGGGCGTCCTCGCGGGCCGCTCCGACTGGCTGCGCGCCGCCGAGCCGTACCTCGCCGGTGGCGGCGCCTCGCGGAAGGTGGCGCGACGCGCCGACGGTGGTGTGGACGTGGAGTGGCACGACTCCGCGGCCCGGCACGAGGCCGGTTCCCCGAACGTCATCGGCGTCTACTCCATCGCCTCCGCCTGCAAGGCGCTCACCGACGCGGGCTTCGACGAGCTCGTCGCCCGGGAGCAGTACCTGATCAGCAAGGTGCGCGAGGGCCTCGCCGAGGTGCCCGCCGTGCGCGTGCTCTCGCTCTTCGGGGACGACGCGCCGCGCGTGGGCGTCATCTCCTTCGTCGTGGACGGCTGGAACAGCTCGCACTTCGCCGCCGCGCTCTCCGCCGAGTACGGGATCGGCGTACGGGACGGCCTGTTCTGCGCCCACCCGCTGGTGCGCACCCTGCTCGGCAGCGAGCCGGACGAGCCCGGCGAGTGCGGCGCCCCCGAGGCCGCGCCCGGCGAGAAGTCGCTGAACGCCATCCGGGTGAGCTTCGGCGCGGGCACCCCCGACGAGCACGTCGAGCGTTTCGTGCGCGCCGTCAAGGAGCTGGTGGCGGACGGCGCCCGGTGGAACTACCGCACCGAGGACGGGCGTTGCGTGCCGGACACCGGTGCCGCCGTCTGATCCGGCCTGATGCGGCCTGATCCGGCCTGATGCGGCCTGATCCGGCCTGATCAGGCCGGAAGGCCCTAGGAGTCGAGGCCGATCGCGAAGGCCGCTTCCAGGTCGTGCTGTGAGTACGTACGGAACGCCACGTGCGTGTCGGTGCCCTCGACGCCGGGGATCTTGCTGATCCGGCCCGGGATGACGTCCGCGAGGTCGTCGTGGCGCGGCACCCGCACCATCGCGATCAGGTCGTACGTACCGGTCACGGAGAAGACCTCACTGACGGAGTCCAGCGCGGCGATCGACTCGGCGATCTCCGGGATCCGGTCCACGCTGGTCTTGATGAGCACGATCGCGGTGATCACGGCTGGCTGTCTCCCTCGGTGGCCGGTGCGCTGCCTTTCACGTGCACTCTAGTCCTCCGCACACGCCACCCCCACGCGTACAGGAAGCCGAGCGAGAAGCCCACCAGATGGGCCAGATAGGCGACTCCCGTACCGTTTCCGCCCTGCCCCGCCGCCAGCCACTGCAGCGCCACCCAGAACGGCAGCACCACCCACGCGGGAAAGCGCAGCGGCAGGAAGAAGAGGAACGGGAAAAGGCTGGTGACGCGCGCCCGTGGGAAGAGATAGAGGCAAGCGCCGAGGACGGCGGAGATCGCCCCCGACGCTCCCACGAGCGTCTGGTCGGAGCCCGCGTGCGCGGCCGCGTAGGCGAGCAGGGCGAGATATCCGCAGCTGAGGTAGAAGAAGGCGTACTGGAGGTGGCCCATGCGTTCCTCGACCATGACCCCGAACACGTACAAGAACAGCATGTTCCCCAGCAGATGAAGCCAGCTGCCGTGCACGAACAGGGCGGTGAACGGGCCGAGGGCGGCGCTCGGGACACCGCTGAACAGTTCGACGGGTACCACTCCCCACCGCTCGAAGTAGACCTGTTGCGCACCGATCAACTCGTCGCCGCGGCCGTAGGAGGGGTTGAACCCGGAGACCGGGGAGATCAGGAAGACCGCGCAGCAGACGGCGATCAGGCCGTACGTCACCGGGGCGGTTCCCCCTCCGATCAGCCGGCCTGCCTTCGTACGCCATGTGCGGATCATGAACAGAGCATGACGTAACGGGCACTACCTCCGCAGACCGCCATGCCGCTCGGCAGGCCGCCGCATGGCGCCCCTTACAGGCCTTAGGGTTACGGGCAGTGCGCAGACGGAAACTCGCGTACGCCCCACGGTCGCCGATGATGTCGCCGCTACCAGTCACCGACGAAAGCGAACAGCCACGATGACGGTTCCTCTGCCGACCGCCACCACCCGGTGGCGCTGCACGCTGTGCGGCAATCTCACGCGTTTCGATGTGACCCGCAGCTCGAAGGTCGTCGAGTATGTGCATCTCGACCTGGCCGGAGAGTCGAACGTCGAAGAACGTGAGGTGGTCAGTGAGACCATCGAGTCCGTGCGTTGCCGCTGGTGCAACGCCGTGGATCAGGTGGAACTCGTGGACAGGCCGGGCGCCGACTCCTGACGGAGCGGGGCCCGCACAGCTAGTGGGGTGACGGATGGTGGAGAGCTCAGGCGGGGAGCCGGACGACGGCGCCGCTGAGGTGCTCGACCGTCCGCTGCCCGACGGGGTGCGCCGACGGGTCGTCCATATCGTCTCGGACGGCTTCGGCGGGCTCACCCTGGCCGAATTGCCCGCCCAGCTGCGGCAGTACGCGCGCTTCACGCCCACCCGGCGCGCGAAGTTCGCGGGCAACGCCATGGCGGCCGCGCTGGAGAACGACACCCTCTTCCGCCAGCGCATCGGCGAACGCCTCAGGGAGGCCCAGAGCGAGCTCGCCGCCGCCCTGGACGCGGGCTCTCCGCCGCCGGCCGCCGATCCGCTGGATGTGGCGGCCGCCGCCTATGTGCTGCGCCCGGCGGGCTGGGTGAAGCTGGTCACCGCCGCGGGCGAGGAGGCCCAGCGGGCCGACGCCGAGCGCGCGGACGACGAGACCAGGGCCGAGCTCGACCGGCTGCGCGAGGAGCTCGCCGTCGCCCGCGGGCAGACCAAGGCGGAGACCGAGCGGCTGCGCGCCGAGCTCGACATGGTGCGCAGGGAAGCCGAGTCGATGCACCGCAAACTGCGCGGGGCGCTCAGCGACGTCAAGCGCGGTGAGGCCGCGCTGCGCAAGGCCGCCGTCGAGGCCGAGGCCGTGCGCGCCGAGGGCCAGGCGCAGGTGTCCGCCGCCGAGAGCGAGGCGCGGCGGCTCAAGGCGCGGCTCGGCGAGACGGAGGCCGCCCTGGAAGCCAGCCGCAGGGCGGCGCGCGAGGGGCGCAGCGTCGAGGACATGCGGCTGCGGCTGCTGCTCGACACCGTGCTGGACGCGGCCCAGGGGCTGCGGCGCGAACTGGCCCTGCCACCGGTCTCCGTGCGGCCCGCGGAGACCGTGGACGCCGTCGAGCCGGGGCGGATGTCGCCCAAGGACATCGCGGCCCGCGCGCTCTCCGAGAGCGACCCGGCGATCCTGGACCAGCTGCTCGCGCTGCCGCAGGCGCACCTGGTCGTCGACGGCTACAACGTCACCAAGACCGGCTACCCGACGATGCCGTTGGAGAAGCAGCGGCTGCGGCTGCTCGGCTCGCTCTCGCAGCTCGCCCTGCAGACGGGCGCCGAGGTCACCTGCGTCTTCGACGGCGCGGAGCTGGCCGCGCCCGTGCTGCTCGCGCCGCCGCGCGGGGTGCGGGTGCTGTTCTCCAAGCCGGGCGTCACCGCGGACGAGCTGATCCGTCAGCTGGTGCGCGCGGAGCCGCCGGGGCGGCCCGTGGTCGTCGTCTCGACCGACCGCGAGGTGGCCGACGGGATCGCCAAGGCGGGGGCGCGGCCGGTGGCTTCGGCGGTCCTCCTGAAGAGGCTTTCGCGGGGCTAAAGGTGGTCACGTAACTCCTGGGCCCTATGCCCGAATTGGGCGGCGCCCGAAGCGACGTAGCGTCAGAAGATCATTACCGGCTGTGCGTTATCGGTAAAGAATGCGCTTCGCGACCGGTTTTTTTCCGATGAGATTTGAACTGATCACAAGAAGGTCACTAAGGTCTCGCTTCGAACCCCCGCTCGGTTGATCACCCATCCGGGGTGGCGGCGGTGGTACCCGCCCGCCGCGTCCCGGTAGGCGGCCGGAGGAAGAAGGAGCCGCCCGCGTGGCGTCCCACCGTCGACCCAAGCAGCCGAGCCGCACCCGCGTGACCGTGCTCACCGCGACCGCCGCCGCTGCCGTGGCCCTCACCTCGCAGGGCGCCGCCCAGGCCGCGCCGAAGCCGAGCAAGGACGAGGTCAAGTCCAAGGTCGACAAGCTCTACGAAGACGCGGAGCGGGCCACCGACAAGTACAACGGGGCCAAGGAGAAGCAGGAGAAGCTCGAGAAGCAGATCGGTGAACTCCAGGACAAGGTCGCCGACGGCCAGGGCGAGCTCAACGACCTGCGCGACGGCCTCGGTTCGATGGCCAGCGCCCAGTACCGCTCCGGCGGCATCGACCCCTCCCTGCAGCTCTTCCTCTCCTCCGACCCGGACAACTACCTGGACAAGGCGTCCACCCTCGACCAGCTGAGCAGCCAGCAGGTCGACGCCCTCCAGAAGATCCAGAAGAAGCAGCGGGACCTCGCGCAGCAGCGCAAGGAGGCCGCGGGCAAGCTCGACGATCTCGCGGACACCCGCACGGAGCTCGGCAAGAAGAAGAAGGAAGTCCAGGGCAAGCTCGGCGAGGCGCAGAAGCTCCTCAACACGCTGACCGCCAAGGAGAAGGCGGCGCTGGACGCCAAGGAGCAGAAGCGCGCGAGCCGCGCCGCCGACAAGCGCGTGGACCTCGGCGACGAGGCCCCCGCCTCCGGCCGCGGCGCCGCCGCCATGGCCGCCGCCGCCACCCAGATAGGCAAGCCCTACGTCTCCGGCGGCACGGGCCCCAACTCCTACGACTGCTCCGGCCTCACGCAGTGGGGATTCGCGCAGGCCGGCGTCCACATCACCCGCACCACGTACACCCAGCAGAACGACGGCACCAAGATCGGCCGCAACGAGCTGAAGCCGGGCGACCTGGTGTTCTTCAACAACCTCGCGCACGTCGGCTTCTACGCGGGCAACGGCCAGGTGCTGCACGCCCCGCACCCCGGCGCCTCGGTGCGCTACGAGTCGATCTCCTACCTGGGCTCCTTCCAGTTCGGCGTCCGCATCTGACCTCCGCCGCTCCGGCACCCTGACGTCAACGCCTTGCCGACACCGTCCGAACGGGCGAATTCCGGCAACTCCCGCTGACCCCGCGCCCCGTTGATGACCTGCGTCTGAGGCGGGGCGCCGGGCTGTCCGCGTCCTTTTCGCACCGCGCCGGGTCTTTGGCCGCTCCGTGGTCGCACGGCTACTGTCGGCGCGCATTCCCCCGGACAGCCGGGGGTTCGTCAGCGGAAGGGAGAGCGGCTTCCCGTGGGGTTCCATCGCCGTCCCGCACAGCCCGGTCTCGACCGGAGCACGCGCGTGACCGTCCTTTCAGCGGCCGTGGCCACCGCGGCGGCGGCCCTCGCGGCCGCGCCCGCAGGTGCCGCGCCGCAGGACAAGCCGTCCGTCACCCGGGCCACGGTCGACCGGCTCTACGAGCAGGCCGAGCGGGCGACCGAGCTGTACAACAAGGCCGACGAACGCGCGGACAAGCTGCGTACACAGGTCGCCCGTGCCAAGGACAGCGTCGCGCGCGGCCAGGAGCGCATCAACAAGATGCGCGGCGCGCTCGGCGCGCTGGCCGGTGCGCAGTACCGCGACGGCGGCATCGACCCCGCCCTGGCCCTGCTGCTCTCCTCCGACCCGGACGGCTACCTCGACAGGGCCTCGGTCCTCGACCGCGTCAGCGCCCGGCAGGCGGGCGAACTGGCCGATCTTCAGCGGGCCCAGCGCAGCCTCGCGCAGGAGCGCACCGAGGCGGGCGGCAAACTCGCCGAGCTGGAGAAGAGCCGCACCACCGTCGCCCGCCACAAGCGCACCGTCGAGCACAAGCTGGCCAAGGCCCGCAGGCTGCTCAACTCGCTGCCGAGCGGGGAGCGCGACGCGTACGACAGGTCCTCGCGCTCCGAGGACCGCGGCGAGCTGCCGGAGCTCGGGGGCGCCCCGTCCTCCGCACGGGCCGCCGCCGCGATCGCCGCCGCCAGGTCCGCGCTCGGCAAGCCCTACGTATGGGGCGCCAGCGGACCCGCCGGATTCGACTGTTCGGGCCTCATGCAGTGGTCGTACGCCCAGGCCGGGGTCGGCCTGCCGCGCACCTCGCAGGCCCAGCGGTACGCGGGGCGCCAGGTGTCCCTGTCCGAGGCGCAGCCCGGCGACCTGGTGGCCTACCGCGACGACGCGAGCCACATCGGGATGTACATGGGCAACGGCCAGGTGGTGCACGCCCCGTACCCCGGAGCCGCGGTCCGCTACGACCCCGTCGGCATGATGCCGGTGTCGTCCGTGACACGGATCTGACCGGTCCACGGGCCGCGCCCCGTACGATCGGGAAGGTGGCTGGTCACAGACGTGGGTCGTGGGTGGTGGCGCTGTGCATCGCGCTCTGCCTCGCCGTGCTCGCAGGGTGCGGCGGTGACCCGGTCCCGGACGCCGCCGCCGGTGACGTGCGCAGACTCCTCGAGCGGCGCGCGCAGGCCGTCCTCGACGGGGACGAGAAGGCGTACGACAGGACCGAGCGGCCCGCCGAGGGCGCGCCGGACCTCTTCGAACGCGTCGAGGAGGTCCCCCTCGATTCCTGGGAGTACCGGCTGACCAGCCTGGACCGCTCCGGCGCCGAGGCCACCGCGAACGCCGAACTCCGCTACCGCATCAAGGGCTACGACTGCGCGCCGGTCACCGCCGAGCGCACGCTGACGCTGCGGCGGCGCGACGGACGGTGGTACGTCATCGCCGAGCGGCCCGCGAAGAAGTCCGGCGAGCAGCTCTGGGACCAGGGGCGCGTGCGGGCCGAGCACGGCGCGCACAGCCTCGTCCTCGGCGTCGGGCGCCGCGCCGCCGAACTGCGCGCCCAGCGTGCGATCGCCGACCGGGCGGTGCCCGCGGTACGGCGCGCCTGGCCCGGGAAGTGGCCGGGCCGGATCGTCGTCCTGGTGCCCCGCTCCCTGGACGGCATGGCGGGGCTGCTCGGCGCGCCCGCCTCCGGGTACCGGGGGATCGCGGCGGTCACCACCGGCGAGGCGGGCGGTTCGACGCGGGCACCGGCCGACCGCGTCATCGTCAACCCCGACGCGTACGGCGTCCTCGGCGACTTCGGCAAGCAGGTCGTCCTCACCCACGAGGCGGCCCACGTCGCGACCCGCGCGCAGACGTCCCCGGCCACGCCGCTGTGGCTCTCCGAAGGGTTCGCGGACTGGGTGGGCTACCGCGGCACGGGGCGCACCGCGGTGCAGGCCGCGCCCGAACTGCGGCGCTCGGTGCAGCGCGGGCAACTGCCCGGCGCGCTCCCCGAGGACGACGACTTCGGCTTCGCGGGGGACGCCGCACAGCTCGCCGGTGCGTACGAGGGCGCCTGGCTGGCCTGCCGGATGATCGCGGAGCAGTGGGGCGAGAAGAAGCTGACGGACTTCTACGAGGCGGTCGGCGCCCGCAAGCAGCGGTCGGGCGCGGTCGGGGCCGTGCTGCGGGACGTCCTGGAGACCACGCCCGAGGACTTCACGGCGCGCTGGCGTACGTATCTGCGTGCTGAGCTCGGCTGACCCGCTCCGGCACCGGCCGCGCCGTTCCGCGGCGCGGTCCGGACACCGTCTGTCGCCAGAGGGTCCGGCAGGCCAGTACGGTCGCCGCGACCAGCAGACCGTTGCGTACGAGGAGCAGGGACACGCCCAGCGCGTCGCTGGCCACGACGTGCGAGAACCAGACAGGGAACTCCAGGAACGTCACGAAGGTCGCCGCGAGGACGAGCCGCGCAGGCAGGACCATCCGGCTCGTGCGGAACGCCAGGCAGACGGCGGCCGTTCCCACCAGCCAGAGCAGGTACTGCGGGCTGATCACCCGGCTCGTGGCGGTGAAGAGCAGCACGGCCACGAAGGCCGCGTCCGCGGGCGTGCTCGCCGACCAGGCCCAGGCCCTGGCCCGCAGCCGCCACGCCAGGAGCCAGCAGAACGCCGCCACCGAAAGGGCCTGCGCCACCGTGCTCACCAGCGGGACGTACGGTCCGAGGAATTCCACCGAGCCGTAGTTGAGGCGCACTTCGCCCCGCCAGCCGAGGTGGCGTGCGACGTGGAAGACGAGGGCGCCGAGCGACTCCACCTCCGTGCCGCGGTCGCGCTGGAAGGTGAGGAACGCGAGCGCCCCCGGCATCGCCACCAGGAACGCGAGCGTCAGGCCGAAGGCCGTGCCCACCGCCGCCGTCCAGGACCGCCGCGTCGCCCGCCCGCGCGGGACACCCACGAGCAGCAGCACCGGCCACACCTTGAGCAGGGCCCCGAACCCCGCGAACGCTCCCATGGCGCGCGGGTGCCGCGCCCCGGCGAGCAGCGCGGCGACCGCGACGGCGGCCACCATGACGTCGTAGCGGGCGTACAGGGTGGGCCCGAGCAGCGCCGCGCCCACGACCCACACCCGGGCGCCCCGCGGCGACCTGCCGGGCCGCCGCCCCGCGTACAGGAGCAGCCCGCACACCGCCGCGTCGCAGAGGAAGGCAAGGACGAAGAAGGCCGAGGCGTAGCCGAGGAAGGGCAGCAGGGCGGGGGAGAGGACCGCGAGGGCGGCGGCGGGCGGGTACTGCCAGGTGACGTCGTCCAGCGGGAAGGTGCCGGTGCGAAGGACCTCGTACCAGCCCTGGTAGATGACGGTGACGTCGCTGGTCACGTCCGGCCCCGGGGGCGTGAGCAGATGGAAGACGCAGAGCAGCAGGAGGGTTCTGGTCAGGACCCAGACGGTCAGGATGCGTGCCATGCGCGCCTCGCCCCATTTTCCATACTTCATTGCGATTCGGGGAGCCATGATGCCGGGCCGTGCGGGGCCGGGGCGAAGAGGCGGGGCCGTTCGGTACTGTCGTGCGCGATGCACAAGACCTTGATCGTCACGAACGACTTCCCGCCCAGGCCCGGTGGCATCCAGGCGTTCCTGCACAACATGGCGCTGCGCCTGGACCCCGAGCAGCTCGTCGTCTACGCCTCCACCTGGAAGCGCGGCCGGGAAGGCGCCGAGGCAACGGCCGCCTTCGACGCCGAACAGCCCTTCAAGGTCGTACGCGACCGTACGACGATGCTGCTTCCGACCCCGCGCGTCACCCGCCGTGCGGTGTCGCTCCTGCGGGAACACGGGTGTACGTCGGTGTGGTTCGGGGCGGCGGCGCCGCTCGGGCTCATGGCGCCCGCGCTGCGCAAGGCCGGGGCGACACGCCTTGTCGCCACGACCCACGGCCACGAGGCGGGCTGGGCCCAGCTGCCCGCCGCACGGCAACTCCTGCGCCGGATCGGCGAGTCGACGGACACGATCACCTATCTCGGCGAGTACACGCGCTCGCGCATCGCTACTGCCCTCACCCCCGCGGCGGCGGGCCGGATGGTGCAACTCCCGCCCGGCGTCGACGAGAAGACCTTCCACCCCGGCTCCGGCGGCGACACGGTGCGGGCGCGGCTCGGCCTGACCGACCGCCCCGTGGTGGTGTGCGTCTCCCGCCTCGTGCCGCGCAAGGGGCAGGACACGCTGATTCTCGCCCTGCCCCGCATCCTGGCGCGGGAGCCCGAAGCGGTGCTGCTGATCGTCGGCGGCGGCCCCTACGAGGACGACCTCCGCAGACTCGCGGCACAGACGGGGGTGGCGGATTCCGTGCGCTTCACGGGCGCGGTGCCGTGGGAGGAGCTTCCCGCGCACTACGGCGCGGGTGACGTGTTCGCCATGCCGTGCCGGACCCGGCGCGGGGGCCTCGACGTCGAGGGCCTCGGCATCGTCTACCTGGAGGCATCCGCTACGGGGCTTCCGGTGGTCGCCGGTGACTCCGGTGGGGCGCCGGACGCGGTGCTCGACGGGGAGACGGGGTGGGTCGTCCGGGGCGGGGTGCCCGAGGAGGCGGCCGACCGGATCGTCGCCCTGCTCGGCGACGCGGAGCTGAGGGCCCGCATGGGCGAGCGGGGCCGCGCCTGGGTGGAATCCCGCTGGCGCTGGGACCTCCTGGCCACACACCTCCACGACCTGCTGTAAGCGCTACCGTCCCGGTGGGTTGCGCTGCGAGGCCTGCTGTCCCGCCGTCGTGGCTGGCCGCGCAGTTCCCCGCGCCCCTGAGAGCGGCCTGCGGCCGCTTCAGGGCGCGGGGGAGGGGGGAAGCGGGGCGCAGCCCCGGCTTTCAGGGGCGCGGGGAACTGCGCGACAAGCCACGACGCACCGAGAGCCGCGAACAAAGCGCCCCCCCACGGCCAGTGGGCGGACCCCGCCCACGCTACCCGCGGTAAATCGCCTCGATTTCGTCCGCGTAATCCTTCGCCACCACATTCCGCTTCAGCTTCAGCGACGGCGTCAGATGCCCCGACTCCTCCGTGAACTGCGAGCCGAGCACCCGGAACTTGCGTACGGACTCCGCCTTGGAGACCGCCGCGTTGCCGTCGTCCACCGCGCCCTGGATCGCGGCGAGCAGATCCGCGTCGTCACGCAGAGAAGCCGCCGTGGAGCCCGCCGGCTTGCCGTGCTCCGCGGCCCAGCGGCCGAGGAACTCGTCGTCGACCGTGACCAGCGCGCCCACGAAGGGACGGCCGTCGCCTACGACCATGCACTCGGCGACCAGGGCGTGCGCGCGGATGCGGTCCTCGATCACGGCGGGGGCGACGTTCTTGCCGCCGGCGGTGACGATGATCTCCTTCTTGCGGCCGGTGATGCGCAGGTAGCCGTCCTCGTCGAGCGTGCCTATGTCGCCGGTGTGGAACCAGCCGTCGGCGAGGGCCTCCTCCGTGGCGCCCTCGTTGTTCCAGTAGTGCGAGAACAGGTGCTCGCCGTGGAGCAGCACCTCGCCGTCGTCGGCGATCCGTACGACCGAACCGGGCAGCGGCTGGCCGACCGTGCCGATCTTCTGCCGGTCCCACGGGTTGAAGGCCGTGGCGGCGCAGGACTCGGTCAGTCCGTACCCCTCGAGGACCGTGAAGCCGATGCCGCGGAAGAAGTGGCCGAGACGCTCACCGAGCGGCGCGCCACCGGAGATCGCGTACTCGCCGCGACCGCCGAGGACCGCGCGGAGCTTGCTGTAGACCAGCTTGTCGAAGACCTTGTACTTGATCTTCAGGCCGAGCGACGGTCCGGCGGTGGTGTCGAGCGCGCGGCTGTACGCGATCGCCGTGTCCGCGGCCTTGTCGAAGATCTTGCCCTTGCCGTCGGCCTGGGCCTTGGCGCGCGCCGAGTTGTAGACCTTCTCGAAGACGCGCGGGACGCCGAGGACCATGGTCGGCCGGAACGAGGCGAGCTCGTCCGTGAGGTTCTTGACGTCCGGGGCGTGGCCGAGCTTGATCGGCGCCATCAGCGCCGCGACCTCGACGAGCCGCCCGAAGACGTGTGCGACGGGGAGGAAGAGGAGGACCGAACACTCGCCGGTACGGAAGAGGGGTTTGAGACGCTCCACCACGTTGCCGCACTCCGCGAAGAAGCTGCGGTGGGTGAGGACGCAGCCCTTGGGGCGGCCGGTGGTGCCCGAGGTGTAGACGATGGTGGCCGGATCGTCCGCACCGGCCACCGCGCCGCGCTCGTCGACGGTCGCGTCCGGGACGTCGGCGCCGATGCGGTGCAGCTCGTCGACGCCGCCCTTGTCGATCTGCCAGATGTGGTCGAGGGCGGGCAGCCCCTCGCGCACGGAAGCGACGGCGGCGGCGTGCGCGTCCAGCTCGACGACGCAGGCCACGGCGCCGGAGTCGCCCAGGATCCACTGGATCTGCTCGGCCGAGCTCGTCTCGTACACCGGCACGGTGACGGCGCCCGCGCTCCAGATGGCGAAGTCGAGGAGCGTCCACTCGTAGCGGGTGCGGGACATCAGGCCCACGCGGTCGCCGGGGCCTACGCCCGCGGCGATCAGGCCTTTGGCGGTGGCGCGCACATCGGCGAGGAAGGCCTTGGCGGTGACGTCCTGCCAGTGGCCGTCGACCTTGCGGCCGATGACGGCGACATCCGGGTGCTGCGCGGCATTTCTGCGGACGATGTCGGTCAGATTGCCGTCCGCAGGGACCTCGTACAGGGCCGGAAGGCTGAACTCGCGCAAGACTGCTGCTCCTACATAAGGGCGCCGGCGCCACGACGTTGTGTGCTGCGACGGTGCGGTCCAAGGTCGGGCAGGTGCTCAGTCGAGATGGGGGGCCGAGCACTACTGGACTGCCCGGACGTTACCCATCGGTATGGCTTGTTCGGTAGGGGGGCAGGGCCAGATGTTCGGTGCGTCACACGTCGCTGTGGTCTGCATCGCACAGTACGCCACCGTCTTCCCGACTCGGAAGTAACCGCAGGTCCGGCCGCTGCCCAGGACCCCTACCCTCCGCGCGGCCGCCGTCCTAGGGTGATCGGCATGCCAGCTTTCCGGGTCAATGTGGTCAGTGACGTGCACGGCAACACCGAGGCGCTCGCCCGCGCGGGTGACGGCGCGGACGCGCTCGTCTGCCTCGGCGACCTGGTGCTCTTCCTCGACTACGCCGACCACTCGCGCGGCATCTTCCCCGACCTCTTCGGCGCGGAGAACGCGAGCAGGCTCGTGGAGCTGCGCACCGCCCGCCGCTTCGAGGAGGCCAGGGAGTTCGGCAGGGAGCTGTGGGGAGAGCTCGACCGGGGCGCGGCGATCGAGGGCGCGGTCCGCAAGCAGTACGCCGACATGTTCGCCGCCTTCCCCACACCGACCTACGCCACCTACGGCAACGTCGACATCCCGGCCCTGTGGACCGAATACGCCGGACCCGGCACCACCGTCCTGGACGGCGACCGGGTCGAGATCGGCGGCCGCGTCTTCGGGTTCGTCGGCGGCGGCCTGCGCACCCCCATGCGTACCCCCTACGAGATCAGCGACGAGGAGTACGCGGCCAAGGTCGAGGCCGTCGGCGAGGTCGACGTCCTGTGCACCCACATTCCGCCGGACGTGCCCGAGCTCCTCTACGACACCGTGGCGCGCCGCTTCGAACGCGGCAGCCGGGCGCTGCTCGCGGCGATCCGCAGGACCCGTCCGAAGTACGCGCTCTTCGGACACGTCCACCAGCCGCTGGTCCGGCGCATGCGGGTGGGCGCGACGGAGTGCGTGAACGTCGGACACTTCGCCGGGACGTCCAGGCCCTGGGCCCTGGAGTGGTGACCGTGCCGCGCGCGGTAGCCTTCACGCGGTACACACCACCCCATCCCGGACGACCGCATCTGGAGGAGCCACAGCGATGGCCGAACACACCAGCTCGAGCATCACGATCGAGGCGGCACCGGCCGAGGTGATGGGAGTGATCGCCGATTTCGCTCGCTACCCGGACTGGACGGGAGAGGTGAAGGAGGCCGAGGTCCTCGCCACCGACGGGCAGGGCCGCGCCGAGCAGGTCCGCCTCGTCATGGACGCGGGCGCGATCAAGGACGACCAGACGCTCGGCTACACCTGGACCGGGGACGACGAGGTCAGCTGGACCCTCGTCAAGTCCCAGATGCTCCGCTCGCTGGACGGCTCGTACCTGCTGCGCCCCACCACCACCGGCACCGAGGTCACCTACCGCCTCACCGTCGACGTCAAGATCCCGATGCTCGGCATGATCAAGCGCAAGGCGGAAAAGGTCATCATCGACCGCGCCCTCGCGGGCCTGAAGAAGCGAGTCGAGTCGAAAGAGGCGTAGGGGAAAAGCGGGGCGAAGCCCCTGCTTTGAGGGGCGCGGGGAACTGCGCGATCAGCCCCCACCGGCCTGAGCCTTTAAGGGGCGCGGGGAACTGCGCGAGCAACCCCCCACGGCCGAAAGCCGCGAAGAACCGCCCCCCCCCACGGCGAGTGGGCGCCCCGACCCCCGCGCCCCGCGCCTGACGTACCGTTCACCGATATGCGCACCCTCCTACTCACCGGCCCCGGCGGCTCCGGCCGGACCACCCTCGCCGCGGCCACCGCGCTCGCCGCGGCGCACGCCGGCCACCGGGTCCTCGTACTCTCCGCCGACCGCACCGACACCCTCGGCGCGGTACTCGGCGGCGCCCCGGACGCGCACCCCGGCCTCACCGCCCGGCGCCTCGCCCCCGACGACCGCGCACGGGACGACCTGCTAGCCCTCCAGGAACGCGCCGCGTCCGCCCTCGACCTGCTCGGCGCCGAGCGGCTCGACGGCGAGGAGCTGACCCCGCTGCCCGGGGCGGAGGAGCTGGCCCTGCTGCGCGCCCTGCGCGACGCCGCCCGCGACGGCGCCCACGACACCGTGGTCGTCGACCTGCCCGCCACCCCCAAGGCCCTCACCGCCCTCGCGCTCCCCGAGCAGCTCCGCCGCTATCTGCGCCGCCTGCTGCCGCCCGAGCGCCAGGCCGCCCGCGCCCTGCGCCCCATGCTCGGCCGCCTCGCGGGCGTCCCGATGCCGGCCGCCTGGCTGTACGAGAGCGCCGCCCGCCTGGAGGACGAACTCGCCGCCGTCCAGCGCGTGATCGAGGCCCCCACCACCACCGTCCGGCTGGTCGCCGAGCCCGGCCCCGCGGGCGCCGACGCGGTCCGCGCCGCCGCCACCGGCCTGGCCCTGCAGGGCCTGCGCACCGACCTCCTGATCGCCAACCGCGTCCTCCCGGACGCGAGCGCCGACACCTGGCTGGCCGGGCTCGGCGCCCAGCAGCGCAAGACGCTCGACGAGTGGGAGAGCGGTGACGGCCGGGTCACCGCGGTCCGCCACCTCGGCCGCGACCCGCGGGGCGCCGACGACCTCGCCGCCCTCGGCCTGACGGCCCCCGCCGCCGCCCCCGCCCCGGTCGCCTGGCCCGTCACCGAAGCCCCCGCCGACGACGGCAGCCACGCGTACGTCTGGCACATCCCGCTCCCCGGCGTCGGCCGCGACGAGCTCGGCCTGATCCGGCGCGGCGACGAACTCGTCGTCACCGCGGGACCCTTCCGCCGCATCGTCACCCTGCCGTCCGCGCTGCGCCGCTGCACCGTCGCGGGGGCCGGGCTGCGCGACGGCGAGCTGCGGGTGCGGTTCGCGCCCGACCCGGACCTGTGGCCGCACGGACGGTGAACGCGTGACCGCCATTCGGGTAACGTCGGATGGCATGAGCGATGCCACCGAGCGCGAAGCCCCCGAAGTCGACGCCGACGCCTGGGAGAAGGCGTGCGCCGAGGATCTCGCGGCCGAGCGGGCGCGCCGCCGCGCGCGGTACGGCCCCCCGACCGGGTCGGCCGCCGAGGAGCTGCGCAAGCTCGTCGACGCCGTATCGGACAAGCTCTCCGGACTGCAGGCCCCGCTGCTCGGCGCGGTCGCGCAGGGCGCCGTCGAGCAGACCATCAAGCAGGTCGTCCGGGAGGCGAAGGCCGCCGTCGAGCCGGTCATCGAGCGCAACCCCGACGTCTTCGACCACCTCGCGGCGGCCGGTTCCGAGCTGCTCGCCGCCTACCGTTCCGCGGCCGGGGGCCAGGAGAACCGGTGGACCCGCGGCGACGGCCCGAGCGGCGAGACGCCGGGCAAGGGCCGCCCGGACGAGGGGCCCTCGGCAGGCGAACACATCGATCTGGACTGACCCCCCTCGGGTACGGTGGGCCGTAGCGGGGCTCGATCGAACTGAGGGATTCATGGGACTCACCATCGGCGTCGACATCGGCGGCACCAAGATCGCGGCCGGAGTGGTCGACGAGGACGGCAACATCCTCTCGACCTTCAAGGTGCCGACCCCTGGTACTTCCGAGGCCATTGTCGACGCGATCGCCTCCGCTGTCGCGGGCGCACGGGCCGGGCACGAGATCGTCGGCGTCGGCATCGGCGCCGCCGGGTACGTCAACCGCCAGCGCTCCACGGTCTACTTCGCGCCGAACATCGACTGGCGCCAGGAACCGCTCAAGGAAGAGGTCGAGAAGCGCGTCGGCCTGCCGGTCGTCGTGGAGAACGACGCCAACGCCGCGGCCTGGGGCGAGTACCGCTTCGGCGGCGGCAAGGGCCACCGCAACGTCATCTGCATCACGCTCGGCACCGGCCTCGGCGGCGGCATCATCATCGGCAACAAGCTGCGCCGCGGCCACTTCGGCGTGGCCGCCGAGTTCGGTCACATCCGGATGGTCCCCGACGGCCTGCTCTGCGGCTGCGGCAGCCAGGGCTGCTGGGAGCAGTACGCCTCGGGACGCGCCCTCGTGCGGTACGCGATGCAGCGCGCCAACGCCACCCCGGAGAACGCCGAGTACCTCCTCTCGCTCGGCGACGGCACCCCCGACGGCATCGAGGGCAAGCACATCTCGATGGCCGCCCGGCAGGGCGACGCCGTCGCCATCGACTCCTACCGCGAGCTGGCCCGCTGGGCGGGCGCCGGCCTCGCCGACCTGGCGTCACTCTTCGACCCGTCCGCGTTCATCGTCGGCGGCGGCCTCTCGGACGAGGGCGAGCTCGTCCTCGACCCGATCCGCAAGTCCTTCAAGCGCTGGCTCGTCGGCGCGGCCTGGCGCCCCGAGGCCCAGGTCATCGCCGCCCAGCTGGGCAACAAGGCGGGCATGGTCGGCGCGGCGGACCTGGCGCGGGAGCCTGACCCGGTCATGTGACCCCGCGACGGGGGCGCCGTCGATCGCGCCGCGCGCTCGTCCTCAAACGCCGGACAGGCTGGATGCCCGCTGCCTGTCCGGCGTTCGCGTATCTTGATCGCCATGCCGACGAGCCCGACCCGTACGCTCCCCAACTCCCGCACCGAAGCCGACGGTTCGGCCGTCATCCGGGTGCTCAGCTACAACATCCGCTCGATGCGCGACGACACCGCCGCACTCGCGAGGACCATCTCCGCCTGCGCCCCCGACCTCGTCCTGATCCAGGAGGCCCCGCGGTTCTTCCGCTGGCGCAAGAAGCTGGCCCGCCTCGCGCGCGCCGCCGATCTGGTGATCCTCTCCGGCGGCGGCAGCGCGGCCGGACCCGCGCTGCTCTGCTCGATGCGGGCCACGGTCGAGCGCACCGAGGACGTACTGCTCCCGCTCACCCCCGGCCTGCACCGGCGCGGCTTCGCCACCGCCGTCGTACGCTTCGGCGGCGCCAGGATCGGCGTCCTGAGCTGCCATTTGAGCCTGCAGTCCGAGGAGCGATACGCGCAGGGCGGGATGCTGCTCGACCGGCTCGCCGGGATGGGCGTGGACCACGCGGTCGCGGGCGGTGACCTCAACGAGCGGCCGGGCGGGCGGACGTTCCGAAGGCTCGCCGAGTCTCTCCGGGACTGCTGGGCGGTGCGGCCCTGGGGCGGCGAGCACACCTCGACGCCGAACGATCCGCACCAGCGCATCGACGCGCTCTTCACCACCCCGGGCATCGAAATCCTCGGCTGCGGCGTGCCGTCCGGGCTGCCCGGCGTGAGCGAGGACGACCTGAGGGCGGCCACGGACCACCTGCCGGTCCTGGCCGCCCTCAGAGTCCCCCCTGGTCCCTAGTCCCTAAGTCCCTAGTCCCCCTATGTGGTGAGCATGTGGTGAGCGCGAGGCTCACGGGCGCTGCTTCACCTTGTCGGTGATCGCCCAGCTGTCGAGGTACGAGAGCTGGGTGTACGTCTTCGGGTTCTTCGCGTCACCCGTGGCACGGATGTCCTGGGAGCCGAGGAACGCGTACGTCCTCGGTTCGAAGATGAAGTAGCCGCCGAAGCCGGACGAGCCCTCGGGCCGCGTGGGGTCGTCGTAGGTGATCGCCACCCCGGTGCGGCCCTTCGCGTCCTGGCGGCCGGGGATCGCCTTCACCCCGGGGACCATGCTGAGCGCCTCGTACGCGGCCGGGCGCAGCCCCTTCGGCGTCACAGGGACCAGCTTGAGCAGACCGGCGAGGCTGAAGTGGATGTCCGACCACTCCTGCTCGGTGATCTCGTCCAGGGAGTCGTTCTTGTCGTCCGGTCCCGTCTTGTGGAGCAGCGAGAGGATCAGCTTCTCCGGGTCGGTCGAGAGCTTCTTCAGGGTGCCCCAGTCCTGCGGGGGCCACATCGTCTCGTCGGGCTTGAGAGGTTCCGACCACCACCCCTTGCCGATCTCCATGATCCACGAGCGCTTCGAGCCGTCCACGGAGCGCCAGTCTTCGTCGACGTGCCGCGTGACCTTGCCCGTGCCCTTCTCGATCTCCTTGGTGATCTCCTTCGTGTAGATGTACTGGTCGTCGCGCGGGGCGACGGTCCTCTCGTGCTTGCGCTCGTAGGCGGCGGCGCCGTAGAGCACGGTCCTGGCGCTGACCTCGCGCATCGACGGCGCGCTGTTCCCGGGCGGCTTGGCGCGGGCCTGCTCGTCGTCGCCGCTGCTCACCGCGGTCAGCACGGTGCCCGCCACGGCGGCCGCGACGGTCCCGGCGACGGCGACGCGCAGCACGGGGCGGCGCCACAGGGGACGTACCGGAGCGGCCTGTTCGTTCATCGCGGCGAACAGGCGCACCCGCGCGCGGTGGCGGGCGCCGTCGTCCAGCGGGGGAGCCCCCGCGTCCCAGTCGCGCAGTTCATCGAGCTCATTCATGGGCGTGTGCCTCCTGGAAAGCTGTCGGATCGGATCCGCCCAGTGCTTCGCGCAATGTGCTGCGAGCCCGGTGCAGCCTCGATCTGACGGTGCCGACGGGCACCCCCAACGCCTGCGCCGCCTCTTCGTAGTTGAGGTCGGCCCACGCCACGAGCAGGACCACGTCGCGGTGCCGGGCGGAGAGCCCGGCGAGGGCCGCGGCCAGGTCGCCGCGGAGCCCCTCGGCGCCCGCGCGGGCGACCGCGAGGTCGGCGACCGGCTCGTCGTGCGGCACCGGGGCGGGCATCTTGGCCAGCGCCTTGAGGCGGCGGGCCTCGGCCCTGCGGTGCCGGGCGATGAGGTTGGTCGCGATGCCGAACAGCCAGGGGCGGGCGTCGGCCCGCGCCAGGTCGTAGCGGTGGCGCTGCTTGAAGGCGGTGGTGAAGGTGTCGGCCATCAGGTCTTCCGCCGCCTCGGGGCCGAGCCGGCGGGCCGCGTACCGGTACACGGCGTCGGCATGCCGGTCGAAGAGGGCGGCGAACTGCTCGGGCTCGTCCCGGGACCGCTCGATGGACCAGGCGTCGCTCTTCTCGCAGGTGCGCTGCCCCGTTCGAAGGGGGACGCCGGGGTCGACGGTCATCGGGGCTCCTTTCGTTCGTCTGAACGCCTCGAAGGCTTGGGCTCGTTCGGTGTTTCACCTCTTCTTCGCCCCTCGGCCCGATCGGGTTCCATCGGCGTACGCGACATGCGTGGGGCCCGCCCGGACAGCTGCCGGACGGGCCCTCGGTCCTTCGGTGGGCGCGGGTCTCAGACGACGGCGCCGCGCCCCGGATCGTCGTTCTCCTCGTCGTCACCGCTGTTCATCCGCACCACGAGGGTGGCGAAGCCGCCCAGGAAGCCGCCGATGCCGAGCGTGGTCAGCCACCACGTCATCTGCCAGCCGAACAGCACGGCGAGCAGGATGACCGGCGGGCCGCCGAGCACGGCGAGCCAGGCGAACTTGGCGGTCACGTCGGCGTCGGGCAGCGGCGGCGGCTCGGGCGGCACGAAGTGCCCCTCGTCGTCGGCGTCACCCTCGGCGGGCTCCGGGGCGGTGTAGTCGCGCGGTCCTCCGACGCCGGGCGCGAAGGAGACGGAGCTGCCGAGCGGCTTGTCGGGCCCGGATTTGCCGTCCGGCGCTTCGGCGGGGGTCTTCGCCGGACCGGCCGCCGTGCCGTTCGTCTCCGTCTCCAGGAGCGCGAGGCCGTCGACCGACTTGAAGGGCTTGGCGCCCGGCGGGTCCGCGGGCTCCTGGCCGTACCCCGCGACGATGGCCTGCCAGGCGGCGTCCTCGTCCAGGGGGGTGCCGTCCGGCGGCACCTCGTCCGGCGGCGCCCCGTCCAACGGCGCCCCGTCCTGGGGCACCTTGCTCTTCTCGGGCTCGCGGCTCTCGTCGCGGTCCGCCTCGTGCTCAGCCACCGGTGGCCGTCCCTTCCTTACCGACGCTGGGGGCGAGCCGGCCGATGAACGCGTGACTCTCCTCGAAGATCCGGTCCGCTTCGTAGTCCAACGTCGCGACGTGGTAGCTCTGTTCCAGCAGGATCTCCGTGACGTCCGTGGAGGAGACGCGGCTGAGGATCCGGGCCGAGTCGGCGGGCGGCACGACGTGGTCGCGCGGGCTGTGCAGCACCACCAACGGCTGGGTCACCTGCGGCAGTTCGGCGTCGACCAGCCGGAAGAAGCGGCGCAGGGAATGCGCGGCGTGCAGCGGGATCCGGTGGTAGCCGACCTCCTCGGAGCCGGGCTTGGCGATGTCGCTGACGATGCCCTTGGTGCTGGTCACGAGGTGACGTGCGAGCGGCAGCGCGTGCGCGGCGAGGCCGTGCACCTTGTTCCCCGGGTTGACCAGGACGAGGCCGCTGATCGCGTCCCCGTGTTTCGCGGCCAGGCGCAGCGCGAGCGCGCCTCCCATGGAGAGCCCGAACACGAAGACCCGCTCGCACCGGTCGAGAAGGCCGTGCAGCTCGCGCTCGACCTCCGCGTACCAGTCCTGCCAGCCGGTGATCTGCATGTCCTCCCAGCGGGTGCCGTGCCCGGGCAGCAGCGGCAGCGAGACGGTGAGGCCGCGCTCCGCCAGGTACTCGGCCCAGGGGCGCAGCGACTGCGGGGATCCGGTGAAGCCGTGGCAGAGGAGGACGCCGACCTCGCCGCCTTCGTGGCGGTACGGCTCGGCTCCGGGGAGGACCGGCACTTCGGTCTCCTTCGTCAGAGGTGGGAGTACTTCACCGTACGCGACCGGACTGACACCGACCAGGGTCGTCGGGCCCATTGGCGGTACCCCGGGTTAAGGTCTGATCCACAGAAACAGGAGGCACTCGGTTTGATCTACGGCGCAATGAAGGTTGCCATCGGAGGGCCGCTGAAGCTCGGCTTCAGGCCCTGGGTGGAGGGCCTTGAGAACGTCCCCGCCGAAGGCCCAGCGATTCTGGCCAGCAACCACCTCTCGTTCTCGGACTCCTTCTTCCTCCCCGCGGTCCTCGACCGCAAGGTCACCTTCATCGCCAAGGCGGAGTACTTCACCTCGCCCGGCGTGAAGGGCAAGCTCACCGCGGCGTTCTTCAAGGGCGTGGGCCAGTTGCCCGTGGACCGCTCCGGCGGGCGCGGCGCGGGCGAGGCGGCCATCAAGAGCGGCATCGAGGTCCTGGAGCGCGGCGAGCTCTTCGGCATCTACCCCGAGGGCACGCGTTCGCCCGACGGGCGCCTCTACCGCGGCAAACCGGGCGGCCTGGCGCGCGTGGCGCTCGCCACGGGTGCCCCCGTGCTCCCCGTCGCGATGATCGACACGGAGAAGATCCAGCCGCCCGGCAAGGTGCTGCCGAAGCTGATGCGGCCCGGCATCCGGATCGGCAAGCCGCTCGGCTTCAAGCGCTACCAGGGCATGGAGCAGGACCGCTTCGTGCTGCGCGCGCTGACCGACGAGGTCATGTACGAGATCATGAAGCTCTCCGGCCAGGAGTACGTCGACATGTACGCGACGGCCGCGAAGCGCCAGATCGCCGAGGACGCCAAGGCGGCCAAGGCGCTCGAGCGCGCCGAGGGGGACAAGGAACGTTCCGGCGCCTAGCCGCGTCCGTTCAGGGGTGGGAAGACGGCGGTGGGGGACGTGGCCAGGCGCGAGAAAGTCATGAGGATGTCGGTCGAGCAGCCGCTGTGGCGCGCGCTCACCGCCTACCGCGTCCTGACGATGCTCTACGCCATAGGCCTCTTCGTGGCGGCGCACGAGAAGCTGGACCGCCCCTGGCTCGCCGTCTCCTACTACGCGGTGCTCGCCCCCTGGACCCTGGCCACCCTGCCCCGCGTCGCCAACGCGGCGAGCTGCACCCGGCGCTTCCTCGTCGCGGACCTGACCATCGCCATCGCGGGCATCCTGCTGACCCCGCTCGCCGACTCCCAGCAGCGCATCGTCGACGGCGGCCCGACGCTGCCCTCCATATGGACCGCGGGCTCCGTGCTCGCGTTCGCGATCAAGGGCGGCTGGCGCTGGGCGGCCTCGGCGTCCCTCCTGGTCGGCGTCGCCAACGTGGTGCAGCGCGGCGCGTTCAGCCGCGACACCCTGCACAACGTCCTGCTGGTCTGCATCGCCTCCATCGCCATCGGCTACGTGGTCGAGCTGGCCCGCGCCTCCGAGCGCACCCTGGCCCGCGCCCTGGAGATAGAGGCCGCCACCCGCGAGCGCGAACGGCTCGCCCGCGACATCCACGACAGCGTCTTGCAGGTCCTCGCCATGGTGCAGCGGCGCGGCACCGCCATCGGTGGCGAGGCCGCTGAGCTCGGCCGGCTCGCGGGCGAGCAGGAGGTCGCGCTGCGCACCCTGGTCGCCGGGGGCCTGGTGCCCGCGTCGCACGTGTCGGAGGACGCCTCGCAGGGCGCTGTCGTACGCGCCGTCGAGGTGCCGGACGACGACGGTCCGGATGCTCTGAACGGCGCGGCGCCCTGTGATCTGCGCGCGCTCCTCGTCCCGCACGCGGGATCGAAGGTCACGCTCTCCGAGCCCGGGGCGCCGGTGCTGCTCGCGCCGGGGGCGGCGAAGGAGCTGGCGGCCGCTGTCGGTGCCGCCCTGGACAATGTCCGCAGGCACGCGGGCGAGCGGGCCCGCGCGTGGATCCTGGTCGAGGACGAGCCCGACGAGGTGATCGTGACGGTCAGGGACGACGGCCCCGGCATCCCTGAGGGGCGGCTCGCGGAGGCCGAGGGGGAGGGGCGCCTCGGGGTGGCCCTGTCGATCAGGGGCCGCCTCCGGGACATCGGGGGCACGGCCGAGCTGATCTCGGTACCGGGCCAGGGGACCGAAGTGGAACTGAAAGTGCCGCGCGCAGAGGCGCGGGACGCACGGGGGAAGGCAGGGAAGGCGCGATGAGCGAGCAGCAGAGGCAGGAACCGGCCACCGGGGCCACCGGGGCCGCGGGGGCCACGGAGCCGGCGGGGGACGGGCCGGTGACCGGCACGATCCGGGTCATGGTCGTCGACGACCACCCCATGTGGCGCGACGCGGTCGCCCGCGACCTCGCGGAGGCGGGCCTCGACGTGGTCGCCACCGCGGGCGACGGCGAGCAGGCGGTCCGCCGCGCACAGGCAACCGCCCCCGACGTCCTGGTCCTCGACCTGAACCTCCCGCTGAAGCCGGGCGTGCGGGTCTGCAAGGAGCTCGTCGGCGCCAACCCGGCGCTGCGCGTCCTGGTCCTCTCGGCGAGCGGCGAGCACGCCGACGTCCTGGAGGCGGTCAAGTCCGGCGCCACCGGCTATCTCCTGAAGTCGGCGTCCACCGAGGAGCTGATCGACGCGGTGCGCCGCACGGCCGTCGGCGACGCGGTCTTCACGCCGGGCCTCGCGGGCCTGGTCCTCGGCGAGTACCGCCGCCTGGCCACCGAGCCCGCGTCCGGCACCTCCGACGACCCGAAGGCCCCGCGGCTCACCGACCGTGAGACGGAGGTCCTGCGCCTCGTCGCCAAGGGCCTGAGCTACAAGCAGATCGCCGAGCGCCTGGTCATCTCGCACCGCACCGTGCAGAACCACGTCCAGAACACCCTGGGCAAGCTCCAGCTGCACAACAGGGTCGAGCTCGTGCGGTACGCGATAGAGCAAGGCATCGACAAAACCGACAAGCCTGCCGACGCGTGACCCTCGTACGACCCTGGTACGACCCTCGTATGAGTGAACATGCTTGATCAACTCCCCTGTACCGCCCAGGAATTGGCCGTCCGCACCGTCTCGGAGTGACCTGGATCACCATTAGCGTGACTCGCATCAGGTCACTGAGGCGAAGGGATGGTTCCATGGGGGCCAAGAAAATTGGCGTACTGACCGGAGGCGGCGACTGCCCCGGGCTCAATGCCGTCATCCGGGGCATCGTCCGCAAGGGCGTCCAGGAGTACGACTACGACTTCGTCGGGTTCCGGGACGGCTGGCGCGGTCCGCTGGAGGGCGACACCGTCCCGCTCGACATCCCGGCGGTCCGCGGCATCCTGCCGCGCGGCGGCACCATCCTCGGCTCGTCGCGCACCAACCCGCTCAAGGCGGAGAACGGCGTGCGCCGCATCAAGGAGAACCTCGCCAAGTACGAGGTCGACTCCCTCATCGCGATCGGCGGCGAGGACACGCTCGGCGTCGCCGCCCGGCTCACCGACGAGTACGGCGTCCCGGTCGTCGGCGTCCCCAAGACCATCGACAACGACCTCTCCGCCACCGACTACACCTTCGGTTTCGACACCGCGGTCGGCATCGCGACCGAGGCCATCGACCGCCTTCACACCACCGCCGAGTCGCACATGCGCGTCCTCGTCGTCGAGGTCATGGGCCGCCACGCGGGCTGGATCGCCCTGCACTCGGGCCTCGCGGGCGGCGCGAACGTCATCCTCATCCCCGAGCAGCGCTTCGACCTCGACCAGGTCTGCGCCTGGGTGACCTCGCGCTTCAAGGCGTCGTACGCCCCGATCGTCGTCGTCGCCGAAGGGGCCATGCCCAAGGACGGCGAGATGGTCCTCAAGGACGGGACGCAGGACTCCTTCGGGCACGTCCGGCTCTCCGGGGTCGGTGAGTGGCTCGCCAAGCAGATCGAGGGGCGCACCGGCAAGGAGGCGCGCACCACGGTCCTCGGGCACGTCCAGCGCGGCGGCACGCCCAGCGCCTTCGACCGCTGGCTGGCCACCCGGTTCGGGCTGCACGCGATCGAGGCGGTGCGGGACGGCGACTTCGGCAAGATGGTCGCGCTGCAGGGCACGGACGTGGTGCGGGTGCCGATCGCGCAGGCCACGGCGAAGCTGAAGACGGTGGACCCGGCGCTCTACGAGGAGGTCGGGGTCTTCTTCGGCTAGAGCCTGTGTCATATCCCCGGCCGCTCCCCGGGACGGCCCCGGCTCCGGGTGCCGTCCCGTGGGGACCTCCATAGACTCGCGACCATGGAGATCCTCGCGTTCGGCGTGCAGTCCGACGAGAAGCCGCTGATCGAGAAGGCCTTCGCGGGGCACCACGACGTCCGCTGCACGAACGTCTTCCTGAACGAGGACACCGCCCCCATCGCCGCCGGTCACGAGATCATCTCCTCCAGCGTCAACGCCACGCTGAACAGCCGCGTCCTGCAGACCCTCGCCGCCGGCGGGACGCAGATGATCGCCCAGCGCTCCACCGGCTTCAACAACATCGACCTGCCGGTCGCCGAGCGCCTCGGCCTGACCGTCGCCCGGGTCTCGTACTACTCGCCGTACTCCGTGGCGGAGTTCGCCTGGACGCTGGCGATGACCGTCAACCGCCGCATCGTCCGCGCCAGCAACCGCACCCGCGACTTCGACTTCCGCCTCGACGGGCTGATGGGACGCGACCTGCGCGGCCGCACGGTCGGCGTGCTGGGCACCGGCAAGATCGGCGAGGCGTTCACCCGCATCGCGCACGGCTTCGGCATGCGCCTGCTGGGCTGGGACGTCACCGAGAACCCCGCCTGCGTCGCACTCGGCATGACGTACGTGACGAAGGAGGAGCTCCTCGCCGAGGCGGACCTCGTCAGCCTGCACGTGCCGCTGCTCCCCACCACCCAGCACCTCATCGGCGCCGACGCCCTGCGGATGATGAAGGACGACGCGATCCTGGTGAACTCCAGCAGGGGCGGCCTGGTCGACACCGAAGCCCTGGTCGGGGAGTTGCGCGCGGGGCGCTTCGCGGGTGTGGGCCTGGACGTGTACGAGGCGGAGGCGGGACTGTTCTTCCTGGACAAGTCCCTCGAGGTCGTCGAGGACGACACCCTGGCCCGCCTCGTCACGTTCCCCAACGTCGTGGTCACGTCCCACCAGGCGTACTACACCGTGGACGCGGTCGGCCAGATCATCGACACCACGGTGCGCAACGTCCTGGACTACCGGGCGGGCCGACGCTCCGAGAACGTCCTCGTCCCCGCGGTGGCCAGGAGCTGACCGAGCAGCTCCTGTACGATCGCGGCCCCGCGCAGCGTGAGCACCGACTCCGGGTGGAACTGCACGCCCGCGAATCCGGTACCCCGCAGGGCGTGCACCTCGGCGCTCGCCGCGTCCCTGCTGACCTCCACGTCGTGCGCGGCCAGCTCCGCCGCCGCCTCGTCGTCGCAGCGTGCCACGAAGCTGTTGTAGAACCCGACGGTCTCGGGCCGCCCGAACAGCTCGATGGCCGCCTGCGCACCCTGGTACGGCACCTCCTTGCGGACGATCTCAAGGCCCAGCTCGGCCGCGATCAGCTCATGGCCCAGGCAGACACCGAGCACGCCGTGCTCATGGGTGCGCAAAACCTCCGCGGCAAGCGAGCGCAGGAACCGCATCTTCGGATCGGCGAGGTCGGACGGGTCACCGGGGCCAGGACCGAGCACGACGGGCCCCTCGTGCGCGAGCACCGCCTCCCGCAGCCCCTCCTCGGCGTAACCCCGTACCGACACCCGAAGGCCCGAGGAGCGCAGCACGTGCGCGAGCATCGCGGTGAACGTGTCCTCGCCGTCCACGACGAGCGCGTGCCCCGTCAGCTCGTGCGTCGGCTCCTGCATCCGCAGCCAGAACGGTGCGAGCCCGGCCCGCCGCCCGTCCAGGGCCGCCCGCACGCGCGGGTCGTCGGCGAGCGGGGCGCGCGCACCCTCGTGACGGGGCCTGCCGGGACGTACGCCGAGCGCGGCAAGCACGCCCGCGGCCTTCGCGTGGGTCTCGGCGACCTCGCTCATCGGGTCGGAGCCGCGCACCAGCGTGGCGCCCACCGGCACCCGAAGGCGCCCGGCCGGGGAGATGTCGGCGGTGCGGATGAGGATGGGGGAGTCCAGGGTCTGCGCGCCGCCCGCGTCGCGGCCGATGAGGGCGAGGGCGCCCGCGTAGTAGCCCCGGCCGACACCGTCCCGTCCGAGGGGCTCGTGGCGCTCGATGACGCGGCAGGCGTTCTGCACGGGCGACCCGGTGACGGTCGCCGCGAACATCGTCTGCTTGAGCACCTCCCGCACGTCCATCGACGACCTGCCCCGCAGCTCGTACTCGGTGTGCGCGAGATGGGCCATCTCCTTCAGGCGCGGCCCGACCACGACGCCGCCCATGTCGCCGACCGTGCACATCATCTTGAGCTCCTCGTCGACGACCATCGAGAGCTCCTCGGTCTCCTTGCCGTCGGCGAGGAAGGTGAGCAGGCCGTCGGCCGTGGGCCCGTCGGCCGGGTAGCGGTACGTCCCGCTGATGGGGTTCATGACGACGGTCCCGCCGGACATCCGCACGTGCACCTCGGGGCTGGCCCCGACGAGCGTCCGGTCCCCGGTGTGCACGACGTACGTCCAGTACGCGCCCCGCTCGCCCACCAGGAGCCGCCGGAAGAGCGCGAGCGCGTCGGCCCGGCAGAAGCCCGGGATCTCCCCCTCGTACGTACGGCGGATGACGAAGTTCGCGCCCTCGCCCCGGCCGATCTCCTCGCGCAGGACCCGCCCCACGATGTCCGCGTACGCCGTGTCGGCCACGTCGAAGGCCCCGCCCTCGACCCGCACGTCGTGCGAGGGCAGCGCCGCAAGGGCCTCGGCGAGCGGCAGCGCGTACCGCTCGTCGGGGGTCAGGACGGTCAGCGGAGTGCCGTCGTCGCGCACGTCGAAGCCGCGCTCTCTGATCTGCCGGAACGGCACGAGCGCGAGCCCCTCGGGGATGTCCGCGAGCCGCTCGTACGTGCCCGTCGGGCCGATCAGGACCTCGACCGTGTCGTGGTCGTGGCCCGGGGTGCGGCGGCGCAGCAGGGCGAACGGGCGGTCGTCGGACAGGAGCTCTGCCAGCTGCTGTGTCGGCTGCATGGTTTCTGTTCCTTCTCACTGGGAGAGGAACGGCCAGGCCCCGGGAGAGTCCGGAAAACACGGAAGGCCGCCCCTCGGGCGGCCTTCGCGAGTCTGGGTGCGCGCAGAGTCAGTGGGCCGCCGGATGAGCGGGCCACCACCAGTTCTGGGTCGTCTTCTGCGTACGCATGTCCGGCACCTTAACGCATCGTCAACGCGTCGTCGGGACGCCGGGTGTTTCCTCCGTCTCACTTCGTGAGCGGGGGGATGGACGGGGCGCTTCACCCCGTAGTGTTGACGAGGTGACCGTGAACGCTAAGACCACCGCTACCGGTGGCAACACCTGGCGAAACCTGCCCGCGGCGCAGCAGCCCGAGTACCCCGATGCCGAGGCTCTGCGCGATGTGATCGCGGACCTCGAGTCGTATCCGCCGCTCGTCTTCGCGGGCGAGTGCGACCAGCTGCGCGCCCGACTGGCCTCTGTCGCCAAGGGAGAGGCGTTCCTGCTCCAGGGCGGCGACTGCGCCGAGGCCTTCGACGCGGTGTCCGCCGACCACATCCGGAACAAGCTGAAGACACTGCTCCAGATGGGCGCCGTCCTCACGTACGCGGCGTCCGTGCCCGTCGTGAAGGTGGGCCGCATCGCGGGGCAGTACTCGAAGCCGCGCTCCAAGGGCACCGAGACCCGCGACGGCGTGACCCTGCCGACGTACCGCGGCGACTCGGTCAACGGCTTCGACTTCAACGAGAAGGCCCGCATCCCGGACCCCGAGCGCCTGAAGCGGATGTACAACGCCTCCGCCTCCACGCTTAACCTGGTGCGCGCCTTCACCACCGGTGGCTACGCCGACCTGCACCAGGTGCACGCCTGGAACCAGGACTTCGTGAAGTCGTCCCCGTCCGGCCAGCGGTACGAGCAGCTGGCCCGCGAGATCGACAACGCGCTCAACTTCATGAAGGCCTGCGGGACGGACCCGGAGGAGTTCAAGACCGTCGAGTTCTACGCCTCGCACGAGGCGCTGCTCCTCGACTACGAGTCGGCCCTCACCCGCGTGGACTCGCGCACCGGGCGGCTCTACGACACCTCGGGCCACATGGTCTGGATCGGTGAGCGCACCCGCCAACTGGACCACGCGCACATCGAGTTCGCCTCCCAGGTGCGCAACCCCATCGGCGTCAAGCTCGGCCCGACCACGACGGCCGAGGAGGCGCTGCAGTACATCGAGCGCCTCGACCCCGACCGCGAGCCCGGCCGGCTGACCTTCATCGTCCGGATGGGCGCCGACAAGGTCCGCGACAAGCTGCCCGAGCTCGTCGAGAAGGTCACCGCATCCGGCGCGACCGTCGCCTGGATCACCGACCCGATGCACGGCAACACCTACGAGGCGGCCTCCGGTCACAAGACCCGCCGCTTCGACGACGTGCTCGACGAGGTCAAGGGCTTCTTCGAGGTCCACAAGGCCCTCGGCACGCACCCGGGCGGCATCCACGTCGAGCTCACCGGCGACGACGTCACCGAGTGCGTGGGCGGCGGCGACGAGATCTTCGTCGACGATCTGCACCAGCGCTACGAGACGGCCTGCGACCCGCGGCTCAACCGCAGCCAGTCGCTCGACCTGGCGTTCCTGGTCGCCGAGATGTACCGCGACCAGTAGGTTCTCCGGCTGTACGTACGTGTGGGGCGCGGATCCGTGTGATCCGCGCCCCACCGGCGTACCCGGGGCTTTTGCGTCCCCGCCGTCACGGGTAAGGTTAGGTTAGCCTCACCGATCAATCGGGACGGCGCTACCGATGAGTCCTGTCCGGGAGGTGAACCGCGTGTACGTCTGCAACTGTTTCGGGGTCACCGAAGCGCAGGTGAAGAAGCACGCGGCGGACGGGGCCTGCACCCCCCGCCAGATAGCGTCGGCCTGCAAGGCCGGCACGGACTGTGGTTCGTGCGTGCGGCGCATCCAGGCACTGCTCGGCCGGAGCGCCTGCCCCCGCCGAGACCTCGTGGACCAGGGAGAACCGGCTGTGGCGCTGGCTGCCGAGGCGGAGCTCCCCGAAGCCGCCTGACTCCCGGCTCCGGCTCTAGCTCTCCGGCTGCTCGATGAGCTGCGCGATGTAGAGCGCCTCACCCAGCTTCTCGACCAGCTCGAGCTGGGTGTCCAGATAGTCGATGTGGTGCTCCTCGTCCTCGAGGATCGACTCGAAGATGTTCGCGGACGTGATGTCGCCCTTGGCGCGCATCACCTCGATGCCGCGCTTGAGGCGGTCGATCGCCTCGACCTCGACCTGCCGGTCGGCCTGGAACATCTCGGTGACCGTCTGGCCGACCCGGACGTGGAAGAGCCGCTGGTAATTGGGCAGACCGTCGAGGAACAGGATCCGGTCGGTCAGCACCTCCGCGTGCTTCATCTCGTCGAAGGACTCGGACCGGGTGTACTTCGCGAGCTTCGTCCAGCCGAAGTTCTCCTGCATCTTGGCGTGGAGAAAGTACTGGTTGATCGCCGTGAGCTCGGCGGTCAGCTGCTCGTTGAGGAATTCAAGGACCTCGGGGTCGCCCTGCATCGCAGAGGCTCCTTCCACGCGGGTGACTGGGCAGGTGACGCGCATCCTTGCACCGGTGTTCGGAGGCCGTCCAGTAAGTGCACGCTTAGTAGGAGTTGCCCCAATCAGCGCCCCTGGGGTTACGGCTGGTCACACCCACCGCCCCGGGTCTGTCAGGATGGAGCCATGGGTCAGCCGGCGGAACGCGCATCTCGAGAGGCAGCGGAGCCGGAGCTTCCGCCGGGTCAGCGGCTGCAGCGCGGCTGGCCGGTAACGCACTACGGCCCGGTGCCGAAGTTCCGTCCCGAGCGCTGGGAGTTCAGGGTTTTCGGCGCCACCGCCGACGGCGCGAAGCGCTGCTGGACCCACGAGGAGTTCTCCGCCCTGCCGTACGACACGGTCGTCGCGGACCTGCACTGCGTCACGAAGTTCAGCATGCTGGGCGCCGAGTGGGGCGGGGTCCCGGCCCGCACGCTCCTGGAGATCGCCCCGCCCGCGCCGGACACCACGCACGTGATGGTCTGGGCCGAGTACGGCTTCAGCTCGAATCTGCGCCTCGCGGACTTCGCCTCCGACCGCACGATTTTCGCCACCCACAAAGGCGGCGAACTGCTCACCGCGGAGCACGGTTTCCCGCTGCGGCTCGTCGTGCCCCACCTGTACGCCTGGAAGGGCCCCAAGTGGGTCCGCGGCATCGAGTACATGACGGCCGACCGCCGCGGCTTCTGGGAGGAGCGCGGCTACCACAACCTCGGCGACCCCTGGCAGGAGCAGCGCTACTCGTACCAGGAAGGGCCCGGGGACGGCCCCGAGCTCTAGATGCTCCTGAGCTCCTTCAGGCGGGCCACGTCCGCCGCGTGGCCTTCCTTGCCGCCGGGCGTCTCGATCACCAGCGGTACGCCCTCCGTGGCGGGGTGGAGCATCAGTTCGCGGAACGGGTCCGCGCCGATGTGGCCGGTGCCGATGTTCTCGTGGCGGTCCTTGTGGGCGCCGACGACGTCCTTGGAGTCATTGGCGTGCACGAGCTTCAGGCGCCCCTCGCCGACCGTGTCCACGAGGAGGTCGAGGGTCTGCTTCATGCCGCTCGGACCTGCCAGGTCGTGGCCCGCCGCGTAGATGTGGCAGGTGTCCAGGCAGACGCCGAGCTTCGGGTGGGCGTCAAGCGCCTCGAAGTACGGCCCGAAGTCCCAGGTGCGGGAGCAGAGCGAGGCGCCCTGGCCCGCGGTCGACTCCAGGAGCAGGAAGGGGTCGTCGTCGTGCGTCAGCTCGTCGAGCAGCGGCAGCATGCGGTCGCGCACCTGCTTCAGGGCGACCGCACGGTCCCGGCCACCGGTCGCCGAGCCCGTGTGCACGACGACGCCGAGCGCGCCGATCGCCCGGGCCCTGCGCAGCGAGTGGCGCAGTGAGTCGACGGACTTCTCGACGGTGGCCTCGGTGTGCGAGCCGAAGTTGATGAGGTAGGGCGCGTGGACATACGCGGGGATCTTCTCGGCCGCGCAGGCCGCGCGGAACTCCTCGTCCTGCTTCGGATTGCCGAGCGGGGTCGCCCAGCCGCGGGGGTTGGCGACGAAGACCTGCACGGCTTCGGCACCGAGCTCACGGGCGTACGAGAGGCCGACGGAGGCGAGGCCGCCGGCCACGGGGACATGGCCGCCGACGGGGTTGCGGGACGCTGCGCTGGGGGACTCGTTGCTGGTCACTGACTTGTTGCTGCTCACGCCATCCAGGGTGGCATGCGCGCGGGGATGCTCCGTCGGCGGTCCGGGCCCCGGCCGATCACGGGCTCTCGGGCTCAGCGGATCGTGATGGTGATCGTCGAGTTCTTGGGGGCCTTGTCGCCGCCGTCCACCGACTGCTTCTTCACGGTGTCGCCGAAGATGCCGAGCAGGCCGCGGTCCTCGTCCACGTCGAAGCCCGCCCCCTCCAGCTCGTCCTTGGCGTCGTCGACGTTCATCCCGGTCACGTCAGGGACCTCGACCATCGGCTGGCCCTTGGAGATCGTCAGGGTGACCGTGTCGCCCTCGGCGAGGGTCTTGCCCTCACCGGGCGACTGCTCGGCGACGTCACCCTTGTCCTCGTCGGAGTAGACCTGCTTCGTGGCGATCTCGACCTTGAGCCCCTCCTCCTCCAGCTCGGAGGTGGCGTCGGACTCGGACTCGCCCGTCACGTCGGGGACCTCGACGGGGCGGCCCTTGCTGACGACGAGGGCGACGGCCGAGCCCGCCTTGCGGGTGAAACCGGCCCGCGGGTCCGTGCTGATCACGGCGCCCTTCTTGACGTCCTCGCTGAAGCTCTTGGTGACCATGCCCGGCGCGAGCCCGGAGTTCTTGAGCTCCTTCTTCGCCGTGTCCAGCGGGATGTTCTTGACGTTCGGGACCTTGACGGTCTCCGGGCCAAGGGAGATGGTCAGCGTCACCTTGTCGTTCTGCCGGATGCGCTCGCCCACCGCGGGATCGCTGTCCATGACCGTGCCGCGCTTGTCCGTGTCGCTGTACTTGCGGTCGATGTCCTTCACGTCGAGCCCGGCCTCGTCCAGCCGCTGCTTCGCCTGCGCCTCGGTCTTCGCAAGGAGCGGCGGGACCTTCGTGAACTGGCCGGAATTGATGTACCAGATGCCGGTGCCGAGGCCCAGGACGAGGACGACGGCGGCTATCACCGCGATCATGCGGCGGCGTGGGTCGAACCGCCTGCGGGAGGCCGGGGCGGCGGCGGGCGGCGGGCCGGGCGGCGGGGTCGCGAGGATGCTGGTGCGGTTCAGCGCGTCCTGGCCGCCCGCTCCGCCAGGACCGCCATCGGTGGGCGGCGGGAGCTGGACGGAGCGCGCCGCGCGCGGGATCACGCTCGTGCGGTCCTCGGCGTTGTCGTGCGCCGCCGCGTGGGCCTGCGGCGGCACCGCGTCGAGCTGCTCCTCGGTCAGGGCGGCCCGCGCCTCCCTGAGCTGGGCGAGGAGCGCCACCGCGTCGTACGGACGGACGTCGGGGTGGCGCGCGGTGGCCGAGGCGACCACCTCGTCGAGCGCGAAGGCAAGGCCGGGGACGGCCGCCGACGGGGGCGGCACGTCCTCGTTGAGGTGCTGGTAGAGGACCTGGGCGGGGGAGTCCCCGGAGTGCGGCTTGGCGCCGGTCAGCATTTCGTAGAGCACGACCCCGCAGGCGTACACGTCCACGCGGGTGTCCGACGTGCCGTGCTCGATCTGCTCGGGGGCCAGATACGAGACGGTGCCGAGCACCGTGCCGGTCGTGTTCGTGACCGTGTCCACCGCGCGGACGAGCCCGAAGTCGGCGACCTTCACCCGGCCGTCGTCCCCTATGAGGACGTTCTCCGGCTTCATGTCGCGGTGCACGAAGCCCGCGCGGTGCGCGGCGCCGAGCGCGGCGAGGACCGGCTCCAGGATGTCGAGCGCCGCCCGCGGCTGCAGCGCGCCGCGCTCGCGCAGGACGTCACGCAGGGTGCAGCCCGCGATGTACTCCATCGCGAGATACACGTACGACCCGTCCGTGCCCTGGTCGAAGACGCCGACCACGTTCGGATGGGAGAGGCGGGCCACCGACTTGGCCTCGCGGATGAAGCGGTCGACGAACGAGACGTCGGCCGCCAGCGTCGGGTGCATCACCTTGAGCGCGAGCACGCGGTCGAGGCGGGTGTCCACGGCCCGGTAGACCGTGGCCATCCCGCCGACCGCGATGCGCCCGTCGATCCGGTAACGGCCGTCGAGCAGCTGCCCGACGAGCGGGTCCTGAAGGGTCGTGTCCACGCAGGGGAGTCTACGAGCCACCGCTGACACGTCTCCCCGCCGGGCGGATTCGGAGCGCTACTGCAGCCGAGCTGTGACGCTCCGGGCCGTGCCCGTGCCCGCTGGGGCCTAGAACGCGGGCCGCTCCGGATCGAGCCGTGCCATGCCCTCCGCGGGAGAGGACGCCTCCGCGAAGTGCCTGCGCGGAATCCGTCCGGCCCGGTGTGCCAGGCGCCCCGCCTCGACGCCGTGCCGCATCGCCTCCGCCATCAGGACCGGCTCCTGCGCCCGCGTCACCGCGGAGGCGAGCATCACGCCCGCGCACCCCAGCTCCATCGCGATCGCCGCGTCGGACGCCGTGCCCGCGCCCGCGTCGAGGATCACCGGCACGCGCGCGTGCTCGACGATCAGCTGGAAGTTGTGCGGATTGCGGATGCCGAGACCGGAGCCGATGGGCGAGCCGAGCGGCATGATCGCCGCGCAGCCCACGTCCTCCAGCTTCCGCGCGAGCACCGGGTCGTCGTTCGTGTACGGCAGGACCGTGAAGCCGTCGTCCACCAGGACCTCGGCGGCGTCCAGGAGCTCCACCGGGTCGGGCAGCAGCGTGCGCTCGTCGGCGATCACCTCCAGCTTCACGAGCTCCGTGCCGAGCGCCTCGCGTGCGAGCCGGGCGGTGAGCACGGCCTCACCCGCGGTGAAACAGCCCGCGGTGTTCGGCAGGACGCGGATGCCGAGCCGGTCGAGGACGCTGAGCACGGAGCCCTGCACGCCCGGGTCGAGGCGGCGCATCGCGACCGTGGTCAGCTCCGTGCCGGAGGCGACGAGGGACCGCTCGAGGACGTCGAGGCTCGGCGCACCGCCCGTACCCATGATCAGGCGCGAGGAGAGGGTGAGCCCGCCGATGACGAAGGGGTCGTCTGCCATGGTTCAGCCTCCCTGGACTGCGGTGAGTACTTCGACGCGGTCGCCCTCGGCCAGCGCGGTGGCGGGCCACTGCGCGCGCGGGACGACGGTTTCGTTGACGGCGGCGGCGACACCGGAGTGCGCCGCGGAGAGGGTGGCCACGAGGGCTTCGAGCGTGGTGCCCGAGGCCACATCACGTGCTTCTCCATTGACGGAAACGGCGAAAGGGGTGCTCATACGGGCTGCTCCGTGAAGGGCTGCGTGCGGGGCGGAACGAGTTCAGGGGCGGCGCCGGTGAACCGGAGCGGGGTGAAAGGCCGCGCCTCGTCCGGCAGTTCACCGGTGGTCAGGGCGTGCGCCATGACGTCGCCGGTGAGGGGCGTCAGCAGGACGCCGTTGCGGTAGTGGCCGGTGGCCAGCTGGAGCCCGGCGAGCCGGGTCGGGCCGAGCAGCGGCGCGTTGTCGGGCGAGCCGGGCCGCAGCCCCGCGCAGGTCTCGGTCAGCGGCAGCTCCGTGATGCCGGGCACGAGCTCGTGCGCGTCCCGCAGGAGTTCGTACACACCGCCCGCCGTGACCGTGGTGTCCCAGCCGAGCTCCTCGCTGGTCGCGCCGACGACGAGCTCGCCGTTCTCGCGCGGCACGAGGTAGACGTGGCTGCCCCGCACCACGGCGCGCACGGTGCGGCTCAGGAACGGCGCGTACGGCTTCGGCACCGTCAGCCGCAGGACCTGCCCCTTCACGGGGCGCACGGGCGGCAGGACGTCACCGGGGACACCCGCGAGGCGCCCGCTGAGGCTGCCAGCCGCGAGCACGGTCTGCGCCGCGCTCAGCTCGGTGCCGTCCGCGAGGACGACTCCGCGCGCCCGGTCGCCCGCCACCGTCAGGCGCTCGGCCCAGGCGCGGTGGAAGACCACACCGGCCCGCTCGCACGCCACCACGAGCGCCGCCGCGAGCCTGCGCGGGTCGATCTGGTGGTCGCCGTCGACCCGGAGCCCGCCGCGCACGCCCGGCGCGAGCATCGGCTCAAGACGGCGGCACTCGCGGCCGCTCAGCCACTGGGAGTCGAGCCCCGAGCGGCGCTGCAGGTCGTGCAGCTCGCGCAGGTGGGCGCGGTCGTCGGAGTCGAGCGCGACGGCGAGCGTGCCGCACGCGCGGTAGCCGAGGCCGTGCCCGCTCGCCTCGGTCAGCTCGGCGGCGAAGTCGGGATAGCGGCGGGCGGATGCGAGGTTGAGGGCGAGCAGGGTCTGCTCGCCGTAGTGCAGCTCGGTGACGGCGGCCAGCATGCCCGCCGCGACCCGGGCGGCGCCGCCGCCCGGGTCGGGGTCCACGACCGCTGCGGAGAGCCCGCGCTGCGCGGTCCGCCAGGCCGTGACCAGGCCGATGATGCCGCCTCCGACGACCAGGACATCGGAGGTGACCGATGGCACTGCCGTAGGCGATGTCGTACGTGGATGCATGGGCGTCCAGCCCCTCCCTTCGCCGGCATGACCCGGATCAGGTTCGTACGGTCGGAGGCCGTCCCAGCCTCCCTCTCAGCCCGGTGCGTCCGGGCTCCCGCGAGTGCTCTGCACCGGCCACCCTAGCCCGTCGCTCCGCGTGGCAGTAGGGGAGCTGTCCGGGTACGGGCAGTGACGGTGTGTCAGAGATCTCCTCGTATCCATCTGAAAGCGTCCCGGCCGGCCGCCCTACAGTGATCGGGTGAGCGAGCAGCAGAGGCAGACCGGGAAAGAGCGGCAGGCGGCGCGGCGCGTCGTCATCGTCGGCGCGGGGATGGCCGGGGTGCAGACCGCGGTGGCCCTGCGCGAACAGGGGTTCACCGGCGCGGTCACCGTCGTCGGGGCGGAACCGCACCAGCCGTACGACAGGCCGCCGCTGTCCAAGGCGGTGCTGCTCGGCAAGGCGGAGGGCTCCGCCTTCGACATCGACTTCGAGGCGCTCGGCATCGAGCTGGTCCTGGGCCGCGCGGTCACCGGGGTGCGCCCCGCCGACCACGAGCTGGACACCGCCGAGGGACCCGTCGCGTACGACGACCTGGTCCTCGCGACCGGCGCCGAACCGATCGGCCTTCCCGGCACCGAAGGCGTGCCAGGCGTCCACCTCCTGCGCACCCTGGACGACGCGGAGCGGCTGCGCCCGGTCCTCGCCGAGCAGCACGACGTCGTGGTCGTCGGGGCGGGCTGGATCGGCGCGGAGTTCGCGACGGCCGCGCGCGAGGCGGGCTGCGCCGTCACCGTCGTCGAGGCGGCGGGACGGCCGCTCGCGGGGACGCTGCCCGCGGAGGTCGCGGCGCCCATGGCGGGCTGGTACGCGGACTCCGGGGCGGTGCTGCGCACCCACGCGCGCGTGGAGCGCGTCGAGCCGGGCGCGGTGGTCCTGGCGGACGGGACCCGGCTGCCCGCGGGCGCCGTCGTCGTCGGCATCGGCGCACGGCCCGCGACGGGCTGGCTGGCCGGCTCCGGCATCGAGCTGGGCACGCACCGGGAGGTCGTGACCGACGACCGGCTGCGCACGTCGGCGCCCGACGTGTACGCGGTCGGCGACTGCTCCTCCTTCCCTTCGGGAAGGTACGGGGAGCGCCTCCTGGTCCACCACTGGGACAACGCCCTCCAGGGCCCGCGCACGGTGGCGGCGAACATCATCGGCGAGACACCGGCGGCCTACGACCCGGTGCCGTACTTCTGGTCGGAGCAGTTCGGCCGCTTCGTGCAGTACGCGGGCCACCACGCGGCGGCCGACCACATGGTCTGGCGGGGCGACCCGACGGGCATGGCCTGGTCGGTCTGCTGGCTGCGTGACAGTGCCCTGGTGGCGGTCCTGGCGGTGGGCCGCCCACGGGACCTGGCCCAGGGCCGCAAACTGATCGAATCCCGCACCCCCCTGGACCCGACCCTGACGTCAGACCCATCGATCCCCTTGAAGAAGGCGGCTCTGTAGCGCACCACCCCAAGGGGCGCGGGGAACTGCGCGACCAGCCCCCACCTCCCCGCGGCCGCTCACGAGCCAGAGGCTGAGGCTGCCGCGCCCAGCCTCTGGGCCAAGGGCCACCCGGACCCCCCAGGGGCGCGGGGAACTGCGCGACCAGCCCCCACCACCCCGCACCCGACCACAAGCAAGCCCCCCCACAGCCCACCCCGACCCAAGGCCCCCCGGCCAGAGATACGCTGGACCTGTGACCGAGATTGACGCAAAGACCGATGCTCTCGTCCCCGCCTGGCTGCACCTCCCCGACATCGCGGAAATGTTCGATGTCGAGGTGACCCGCGTGCGCCAGCTGGTCAAGGAGGGCACGCTGATCGCCGTACGCCGTGGTGAGAACCGCGCGCTGCAGGTGCCGGCTGCCTTCATCGACGGCGACAAGGTCGTCAAGGGCCTCACCGGGACCCTGACGCTCCTTAGGGACGACGGTTTCTCCGACGAAGAGATGATCGAGTGGCTCTTCACCCCCGACCCGACCCTGCCCGGCACCCCCGCGCAGGCTCTGAGCGAGAATCGCGGCACGGAGGTGAAGCGCCGCGCCCAGGCGCTGGCCGTCTGAGCGGGTGCTCGGCCGTCTGACCTGAACACATCGTCCGGCGTACGGGGCGCGTGCCGTCACGCGCCCCGCACGCCACCGACAACGGGGGACTTACCCATGGCTGCCGCTGCCGCCGATCACCGCGCCCAGCTCGCCGACGCCCGGCTCTATCTGTGCGTGGACGCCCGCAAGCGCCAGGGTGACCTCCCGGAGTTCCTCGACGCTGTCCTCGCGGGCGGCGTCGACATCGTGCAGCTGCGCGACAAGGGCCTGGAGGCCGCCGAGGAGCTGGCGCACCTCCAGGTCTTCGCGGACGCCGCACGGCGGCACGGCAAGCTCCTCGCGGTGAACGACCGCGCGGACGTCGCCCACGCGATCGGCGCGGACGTGTTGCACCTGGGCCAGGGCGACCTGCCCGTCCCCGCGGCCCGCGCCGTCCTCGGCGGTGACGTCCTCATCGGCCGTTCCACGCACGCCGAGGAGGAGGCCGCCGCGGCGGCCGTCCAGGACGGCGTGGACTACTTCTGTACGGGCCCGTGCTGGCCCACGCCCACCAAGCCGGGCCGCCACGCCCCGGGCCTCGACCTGGTCCGTTACACGGCTTCGCTCGGCACGGACCGCCCCTGGTTCGCCATCGGCGGCATCGACGCGGGCAATCTGGACGAGGTCCTCGAAGCGGGCGCGCGCCGCGTCGTCGTCGTACGGGCGATCACCGAGGCGGACGACCCCGGGGCCGCCGCGGCCGACTTCGCGAAGCGGCTGCGTACGTCTGTCTGAGCAACAGCCCGGGAGTGTCCGATCCGTGGACAACAAACCGGCAAACCGGCCAAATCTTCCCACTCTGGTTGGGCGACCGCCGGGGCCTGGCTAACCTGCCCATATGGCCCTAGGCACAGCTTCGACCAGGACTGACCGTGCGCGGACGGTGCGCGACATGCTCGCGACCGGTAAAACGATGTTTTCGTTCGAGTTCTCCGCCCCGAAGACCCCGAAGGGTGAGCGGAACCTCTGGAACGCGCTGCGGCGGGTCGAGGCGGTCGCCCCGGATTTCGTCTCCGTGACCTACGGCGCGGGCGGTTCGACGCGCACCGGCACGGTCAAGGAGACCCAGCAGATCGTCGCCGACACCACCCTGACGCCCGTCGCACACCTGACCGCGGTCGACCACTCCGTCGCCGAGCTGCGCAACATCATCGGGCAGTACGCGGACGCGGGCATCAGGAACATGCTGGCGGTCCGCGGCGACCCGCCGGGCGACCCGCTCGGCGACTGGATCGCACACCCCGAGGGCCTCACGTACGCCGCCGAACTGGTCGAGCTCATCAAGGAGTCCGGGGACTTCTGCGTGGGCGTCGCCGCCTTCCCCGCGATGCACCCGCGCTCGCCCGACTGGGACTCCGACACCCGGTACTTCATCGACAAGTGCCGGGCCGGCGCGGACTACGCGATCACACAGATGTTCTTCGACCCGGAGGAGTACCTGCGGCTGCGCGACCGCGTCGAGGCGGCCGGGTGCGATACTCCGATCATCCCTGAGATGATGCCGGTCACCAACGTCCGCCAGCTCAACCGGCTGCCCGAGCTCAGCAACGCCGTATTCCCGGCCGAGCTGAAAGAACGGATGCTCTCGGTCAAAGACGATCCCGCCGCTGTACGCTCCATTGGCATCGAGTTCGCGACGGAGTTCTGTCGGCGGTTGCTGGCCGAGGGCGTGCCGGGACTGCACTTCATCACGCTCAACAACTCCACGGCGACGCTGGAAATCTACGAGAATCTGGGTCTGCACCAGCAGGCCTGAACGGTCGTACCCCCTTGGGCCGCGGCCGAGGGGAGAGGGGCGTACATGGGCTGGACGGTCCTCTACATCGCGTTCGGATTCGTCGCGCTGTGGCTGCTGGGGGAAGTGCTGCTGCAGTACAAGGCCAGGCTGCGCTGGCGCCTGCTGGCCTTCGGAGGTTTCGTCGGGGTCGTCATCGGAGTGATGATCCCCTCGGTGTGGATCATCGGGCTCGGCGCCATC
Organism: Streptomyces sp. NPDC046465; assembly: GCF_040646035.1. Lineage (NCBI taxonomy): Bacteria > Bacillati > Actinomycetota > Actinomycetes > Kitasatosporales > Streptomycetaceae > Streptomyces > Streptomyces sp. NPDC046465. The sequence continues at coordinate 113,766 of NZ_JBEYZK010000021.1, read as the reverse complement.
GCCTTCGCCACAGGCCAGACGTACGTGACGCTGTCGTTCCGCCGCGGCTTCTCCACCGGCTGGGCGCTCGGCGGTCAGCCGGGCCTGAGCAGGCGCCGCAAGAAGCCGTCGCGCGCGGCCGCCGCCCAGGAGCCGACGCTGCAGGTCTCCGACCTGGAGTACGAGCAGGTCCCGGCGCCGCCCGAGCACAGCCCCGAAACCCCCGGGGACGGCGGGGTCTACGCGACCGAGCCGATGCCCGACGACACCGGCCAGTACGGCGTGTACAGCGACGCCGCGTACGCCCCGCCGACCGCGGGCGAGGCCCCCGCGAGTGACACCTACGGCTACGACGCGGCCGCCTTCACCGGCTACGACCAGCAGAGCTACGGATACGACGAGACGGGCCAGCAGCAGTACGCCGCCTACTCCGACCCGTACATCGGCACGCAGACCTACGGCGCGCAGAGCTACGGGGGCTACGGCGACCAGCAGCAGTACGCCCCGTACGGCGGCGACACTTACAGCGGCGGCCTCGGCGAGGCGTACAACGAGACCCCGCCCGGCGGCGTCTGGGTGCCGCAGCAGCGCACCACCGACGAGCCGTACGGCGGCGAACTCCCGCAGGAGCAGCCCTACCCGTACCAGCAGGACGGGAACGCCGGGGGATACGACGGCTCGGGCTACAACGAGCAGCAGTACCGGTACTGACGGCCCGTCGTCCTCACTGGGAGCCGCGGAACTCCGGCCCCTCCACGATCAGGCCCGCGGCCAGCGTGCCCGACATGCCCGCGTGGGGGAGGCCTCCGCCGGGGTGCGACCAGCCGCCGACCGCGAAGAGCCCCGGCAGGGCGGTGCTGTTGGCCGGGTGCAGGAGCGTGCCGCCGGCCGCGGCGAGCGCCGGTGCCGGGACCGCGCCGCCCTCGGCGCCGGTGGCCTCCGCGATGTCTGCAGGGGTGCGTATCTCCTGCCACAGGAGGCGCTCGCGCAGGTCGGGGACGGCCCGCCCGGCACGGTCGATCACCCGCTCCGCGCAGGCGGCGAACGCCTCGCGGGCGGCCGGGTCGGACGCGTCACGGCACGCGGGCACCGTGACGGTGAGGGTGACCGCCTCATGCTCCGCGTCCGGCACCGACGCCGGGTCGTCCGGCCGCGTCACCGTGACCGTGGGGTGCGTGGCCAGGGCGAAAGCGTCGCCGAACAGCCGGTCCAGCTCCTCAGCGCGGTCCGCCGCGTGCACCACCGTCCGGTGCGGGGCGTCCGCGGGGCGTGGCCCGCGCAGCGCGAGCAGGACGGTCAGCCGACTGGGCATGGCGGGGCTCTTGGGAAGGTCTCCCGACGAGCGTGCGCCCCCACCGGGGAGCATGCCGTGCAGAGCGGCGGGCGCGACGCCGGCGACGACGAAGTCCGCGTCCGCGGTGGTGCCGTCCGCGAGCTCCACGCCCGCGGCCCGGCCGTCCTTCTCGACGATCCGCGTCACCGCCGCGCCGAACACGAACTCGACCCGCCGCGCGAGACACCGCTCGTACACCGCTCGGGCCAGGGCGCGCATGCCGCCCCGCGCCGACCAGACACCGAACGTCTGCTCCAGATAGGGCAGGACGGCCGCGCTCGCCGGGGTCGTACGGGGATCCAGACCGTGCGCGAGCGCGAACTGCTCCAGGAGCGCGACCAGACGCGGGTCGCCGCCCAGTTCGAGCTCGCCGACCTCGCTGAGGGTGGCCGCGCGGCGCTCCTTGCGCAGCAGGCGCTTCCGGGGCACCGACGGGTACGGCTCGCGCGTGGCGAGCACCTCCCAGTTCGGCCACAAGGGCTCTTCCAGGAGAGGGCGGCGGGTGCGGTCCCAGGCCTCCCTGGCGCGGTTCATGAACGCCGCCCAGCGCGCGCCCGCGCCGTCACCCAGCGCCGCGTCCAGCGCTTCGCCCACGCCCGCGCGGGAGGCGTTCGGCAGGTCGGCCGCGGTGCCGTCCGCGAAGACATGGCGCACGGCGGGCTCCACCTGGGACAGCTCGACGCACTTCTCCAGGGGCTCCTTGCCCGTCTTGAGGAACAGGTCGCGGTAGACCGCGGGGAGCTGGAGCAGCGCCGGTCCGGTGTCGAAGGCGAAGCCGTCCCGCTCGACGCTGCCGAGCGCGCCGCCGTACGTCCCACCGCGTTCGTACACCACCACCCGGTGGCCCGCCACGGCCAGCCGGGCGGCCGCCGCCATCGCGCCCATCCCGGCGCCGATCACCACAATCCGTGCCATGCCAGGGACTTTATCGGCAGCCACTGACAGTCAGGGCGGTGGTGCCCCCGTACGCCCCGCAAGGCGCTTCTCCTCGCGCCGCTGCGCCCTGCGCCGCAGGAACCGCCGGATCCGCGAGACCAGGAAGAACAGCAGGAAGAGGCCGAGCAGCAGGAGCACGGCCGCGATGATCGCGGCGGCTTCCGGATAGAACATCGCGAAGCTGATGATGCCGCCGACCCCGAGGTCCTCCGCGGTGCTCATCACGACGTTGCTGAACGGCTCGGGGGAGGGGTTGACCGCCATCCGCGTGCCGGCCTTCACCGCATGGCTTGCCAGCGCGGTCGAGCCGCCCACGGCGCCCGCGGCCAGGTCGGAGAGGGACCCGCTCTGCCCGGCGAGGAGCGCCCCCACGACGGCGCCGGACACCGGACGGATCACGGTGTGCACCGTGTCCCAGACCGAGTCGACGTACGGGATCTTGTCGGCGACCGCCTCGCACAGGAAGAGCACACCGGCCGCGATCAGGACGTCGGGCCGCTGGAGCGCCTCGGGGACCTCGTCGCTGACGCCGGTCGCTCCGAAGATGCCGAGCAGCAGGACAACGGCGTACGCGTTGATCCCGCTCGCCCAGCCGCTGGTGAACACCAGGGGGAGTACGGACACGGACGTGATCGTAACCAGTCCGGGACGGCTCGGCCCGTGGTTGAGCACGCGCGCCTGAGTATCCGTACCTATGGAGAGAGATGAGTACGCGCACGGATGGGCCTCCACCTGCGAAGACGGAAGAGTGTGGGGCACGGAGAAGGGCGCGGGGCCGGTACCGCCGACACGGGGCGGCGGAACGGGCGCCGCGCCCTCGACCGCTCCTCGGGGGACACGAAAGCGCCGGTCCTGTGCCGCCTGGGGACAGGGGGGCACAGGACCGGCGCTGTTCGTGCGTGTGGTCGTACGGGTGGGTGGCTACGCGCGCGTGCCGCTCACCCGGCCCTGCAGCAGCCGCGACAGCGCCGCGTGCACGTCGTCGAGCGAGCGCTCCGGCTGGAAGGCCTGCCAGTCGAGGGCGGCCACAAGGACCATGCCGACGAGCGCGGCCGCTGTCAGCGGGATGTCGATCTCCTCGCTGAGCTCGCCGTTGCCCACCCCGGCCCGCAGCACGTCCTCGACCACCGCGACGGCCTGCTGCCTGACCACGAGCAGCGTGGACTGCCAGGCCCGGTTGGTCCGCCACAGCTCGGCGACGTACAGCTGGGTGAAGGCCGGATAGCGGTTGATGAAGACCAGACCGGCCCTGATCATCGCGTCGAGGGCGTCGACCTTGCTGCCGCCCTCGCTGTCCGCCTCCTCGGCCGCCGCCTTCAGGGAGGCGGTGAGCAGGCCGACGCCGTGCCGCAGCAGCTCTTCGAAGAGGACCGATTTGCTCGCGAAGTTGTAGTAGACGGTGCCCTTCGCGACCCCGGCCCGCTCCGCGATCTCGTCGACCGTCGTGGCCGAGAAACCCTGCTCCGCGATCAGGGTGACCGCGGCCTCGTAGAGCTTCTGCCGAGTGGCCTCGCGGCGGGTGCTGCCTGCACTGCTGTCCATGGCCCTGATTCTCACAGGTTTCACCGCCCGTCCCGGCCCCGCCGTCCTCACAGCGTCAGCTCCGGATGCAGCCGCTCCAGGGTCCACACCTGCTTGCGGTGCGCGGAGAGGGCGGTGAGCGCGAGGGCGCCCAGGGTGAAGGCCGTCAGGACCGCACAGCCCTGCCAGACGGGGCCGAGGCCGCCGCCCGTGATCAGTCTCCGGAGCGCCTCGACGACGTAGCTCATCGGCAGGAAGGGATGGATCGCGCTGAAGAAGCCGGGACTGGTCTGGACGGGGTACGTGCCGCCCGCCGACGTCAGCTGCAGCATCAGCGCGGCGAGGACGAGGATCCGCCCGGCCGCTCCGAAGCGGGCGTTGAGCCACTGGACGATCGCCGCGAAGCACGCCGTCACCAGACAGAGGAAGCCCACCGTCCCGGCCGCCCTGGTCATTTGCAGGCCGAGCCCCCAGTGCAGGACCGACAGCAGGGCCGCGGTCTGGAGCACGCCGAGGGCGGCCACCGGGAGCCAGCCGGCGAGCGCGATGCGCCAGGCGGAGGCGCCCGCGGCGAGCGCGCGCCGGTTGAGCGGCTGGATCAGCATGTACGCCACCATCGCGCCGACCCACAGGGAGAGCGGGATGAAGTACGGCGCGAAGCCCGTGCCGTAGTTGGGCGCCTTGTGCAGCGACTGGGAAGCGAGCTGCACGGGGTCGGACATGACGCCGGTGCGCTCGTCGCGGTCCTTCTTGTCGTAGTCCGGGATCTTCTTGACGCCGTCGTGCAGCCCGCCGGACAGCTTCGCGGAGCCGTCGGCCAGCTTGAACATGCCGCCCTTGAGGTCGCCTGCGCCGGTCTCCAGCTTGCCGATGCCGGTGTCGAGGTCGGTGGCGCCCGTCTCGGCCGTGCCGAGCCCGGTGTTCAGCTTCGTGGCGCCCTTGGAGACCTTGGCCGCGCCCTTGTTGAGGTCGTTGATCTGGGTGACGGCCGTCTCCAGGTCCTCGTCGAGGCGCGGAGCGCGGTCGGCGAGCGCCTGCGACTTCTTCTGCAGGGCGGCCAGGTGCTTGTCGAGCTCCTTGACGTCGCCGCGCTGGTCCTTGATCACGGTGTTCATGTCGTCCGCGATGGCCGACACGTTCGCCGCGGCCTTCTTGGCGTCCTTGATCTGGGGACAGTAGGGGTCGGGCACCGGGGCCTTCTCGCAGCGCTCCGCGTAGAAGTTCCCGATCACCCGGGAGCTGTTTTCGGCGCCCTTGGCCGCGCCGGGGGCGAGCTTGACCCAGGTGTCCAGGTGGTGGCGGAGGGCCTTGGAGGAGTCGGCGACGAGCTGGGCCGTGTGGCCGATGGTCCTGCCGTTGTCCTTGAGGAAGGGCCGCACCTTGTCCGCGGTGCCGTTGACCTTGTCGGCCAGCTTCTGGGTGCCGTCCGCGACCTTCTTCGAGCCGTCCGCCAGCTTGCCCGCACCCGTGTGCAGCTTCTCGACGCCCCCGGCCAGCTTGCCGCTGCCGTCCTTGGCGTCCCCGAGACCGTTCGCGAGGTCCTTGGAGCCCTTCTTCGCCTTGCCGATGCCGCTGTCCAGCTTGTCGGCGCCCTTCGCGGCCTTCGCCGTCGCTCCGTGGATGTCGGAGAACGAGATGAAGATCTTGTCGAGGAACGAGCGCGACGCCTTCGTGGACGCGGCGGAGCGCACCTCCGAGAAGACCGTCCGGGAGATCTGGCCGACGATGTAGTTGTTGGCGTCGTTCGTCTTGACCCGCAGGGCGCCCGTCTCCGGAGAGGATCCCGAACTCGACGCGATGCGCTTGCTGAAGTCCGTGGGCATCGTCAGCGACAGGTAGTACGTCCCGTCCTCGACGCCCTCGCGCGCCTCGGCGTCGCTCACCTCGTGCCATTCGAACGTCTTGCTGTCCCGCAGCCCCTCGACGATGTTGTCGCCCGCCGCGAGCTTCTTGCCCTGCGCGGTGGCTCCCTTGTCGTCGTTGACGAGCGCCACGGGGATGCGGTCGAGGTGGCCGTACGGGTCCCAGAAGGACCACAGGTACAGGGCGCCGTACAACAGGGGCAGCAGCAGGAGCGCGACGAGCGCGGCGCGCGGCAGCTTCCCCCTGCCGAAGCGCCTGAGCTCAAGCGCGGCGAGCTTCGGCGAGCGCATCCGCTGCCTCCTTGTCGTGGTCGGTGCGGTCGGCGTGGTCGGTGCGGTCGGTGCGGTCGGTGGTGCCGGTGCGGACCACGACCGCGTCCTTTGGAGCCTCGCTGCACACCGCGAGCACGGTCGTCCCGCGCTCCGTGAGGGACTTCAACATCGCCCAGGCCTCGGCCCGTTCGGAGTCCGAGAGCTTCAGGTCGGTGTCGTCGACGCCCAGCACGCGCGGGCGGCCGATTAGAGCCAGGGCCACGGAGAGCCGCAGGACCTCGAGACGGTCCAGGTCGCGCACGGAGGTCCTGCGCCCCTTGGGCAGGGTCTCCAGGTCGAGCCCGGCGGCCGTCAGCGCGGTGTCGACGCGCAGCCGCAGCTCGTTCCCGCGCTCGCTGCGGGGCCTCAGGAGCCCGCGCAGCGGGCCGCCGAACCGCCGCTCGAGGAGCGCCCGTTCGTGCAGGTGCTCGGCCACGGTCAGGGCGGGGTCGAGATCGGTCACTCCGGGCACCGGACCCAGCCCGCTGATCCGGCGCACCGCGGCCAGTTGCCCGGGCAGGCGGAAGCGGCCCACGGCCGCGTGGCCCTCGGTGGCACGCATACGTCCCGTGAGAGCGAGCAACAGACAGGTGCGGCCCGATCCCGACGGGCCCTCCAGCGCGATCAGCGACCCGGGCTCCGCCTCGATCCCGATGCCGCGGAACGCCCAGCCCCGCGGTCCCTTGAGCCCGAAGTCCCCGGCGGTGACGGCGGCTCCGCGCGCGCCGTCGGTCGGACCGTCCACAGTCCCCCCTGCCCCTCTTTTGAACTGACTGGTCAGTACAAAAGTAAGCCCGAACCCGCGATCGTGGCAAAGGGCCAGGTCAGGGCCGATTGTCAGTGGCGTACTCCACGATGGGCACATACGGCCACTGCGCCGTCACACGACGACAGGAGGTTCGTCATGGCCAGCACTTCCGCAGCAGCCGCACGTCGGCACCGCGCCGTCGCCCCCGCCTCTGCACCGACCGGCCCGGCGAGCGATGTCCACCCCGTCCTGCGCCGCGCCACGGCCCCGCCCGCTGCCCTCGAACTGCTCGCCCAGGCCCGCGCCGGAATAGACGAGGCCACCCGCCTCGACCCGGCCAACGAGCGCTATGCCACCGCCCACCTCGCCGCCCTGCGCACCGCCGCCGCCGTCCTCGCCGCACGCGGGCGCCCCGAGACGACACCGCGCCGCAGGCAGCGCATCCGCAGCGCCTGGGAAGTCCTCCCCGAGATAGCCCCCGAACTGACCGAGTGGAGCGCCCTGTTCGCCTCCGGCGCCGCCCGCCGGGCCCGCGCCGAGGCGGGCATCAGGGACGCCGCCACCCCCCGCGACGCCGACGACCTGCTCCGCGACGTGGCGATGTTCCTGCGCATCGTCGAGCGGATGCTGGTGCTCCAGCCCGTGCTGCCCCAGCCCCGGCAGGACTCCCAGGAGGCGGGCCGGGAGCCGCCGGACGCGGGCTGACCGGCGGCTGTGCGGCACGGGAGGCGTGGCCGGAACACGGCGCGGCAGGCAATAGGGTGGAGGCGATCGCAACCCCACGCGCCGAGGAGTCAACTGCCGTGTCGGACCCGATGCGCCCCCGCGCTTCTCTCCGTACCGCCGTGGTCTGGGACGTCCTGAAGGACGCCCTCGACCGCCGCGTCAAGGTCACAGGGCGGGAGTCGCGCACCGAGCTCGATGTGCTCGACACCGGAGGCGGCAGCGGCAACTTCGCGGTGCCCGTCGCCCGCCTCGGCCACCGCGTCACCGTCGTCGACCCCAGCCCGAACGCGCTGTTCGCGCTGGAGCGCCGGGCCGCCGAAGCCGACGTCGCCGAGCGGGTGCGCGGCGTCCAGGGCGACGTGCTCGGCCTCTTCGACGTCGTCGAGCGCGGCGGCTTCGACGCGGTCCTGTGCCACGGCGTCCTGGAGTACGTGGACGACCCGGCCGAGGGCGTGCGCCTCGCCGTCGACGCCCTGCGCCCCTCCGGCGTGCTCAGCCTGCTCGGTGCCGGACTCGGCGGCGCGGTGCTCGCGCGGGCCCTCGCCGGGCACTTCAAGGAGGCGCAGACCGCGCTCAGCGACCCGGCGGGCCGCTGGGGCGAGGGCGACCCCGTGCCGCGCCGCTTCACCGCCGAGCAGCTCACCGGGCTGGTCGAGGCCGCGGGCGTGCGCGTCGACGCGGTGCACGGCGTCCGGGTCTTCGCCGACCTGGTCCCCGGGGTCCTCGTGGACACCGAGCCGGGCGCCCTGGAGGCCCTCCTGAGGCTGGAGGCCGCCGCCGCGGAACTGCCCGCTTTCCACTCCGTCGCCACCCAGCTGCACGTGCTCGGTGAGGCGCGGAGCGCGGCCGGGGCCTGAGTTGCTGCCGCTGCCGACCTCTGATCAGGGGCGCAGCCGCACATGGAGTACGCCACAGGCCCCCCGAACGGGCTACGGGCGCCGTATGATCGAGGCACACCGTCCTGCATGACGGTTCGGCCGCTGGGGAATGCACGCTTCAGCGAGCCGGGTCGGCGTGAAGGTCCGGTTTGGCGAAGTTGGCGCAGAGGGGCGGGTTTCACGGGGGCGATTCCCTGCCTATCCTGAAGGGGACCCCCGGTCGCCCCGGCGACTGCACGATGAGGAGGACTCCGTGCCGCTCTCGGAGCACGAGCAGCGCATGCTCGAGCAAATGGAGCGAGCGCTGTACGCCGAAGATCCCAAGTTCGCGACAGCGCTTGAGGGAAGCGGGCTGCGTACGTACACCCGGAAGCGGGTCTACCAAGCGGTCGCGGGCTTCCTGGTGGGTATCGCCCTTCTCATGTCCGGAATGGTCGCCCAGCAGATCTGGATCAGCGTGGTGGGGTTCCTCGTCATGCTGGGGTGCGCGGTGCTCGCCGTCACCGGCTGGCGCAAGGCGCCGAAGCCGGGCGAACAACCCGCGGCCGCGGCCGCCGGGCCAGGTGGGGCTCCGGCCCGTCGGCAGGCGAAGCAGCGCCGCTCCGTCATGAACCGCATCGAGCAGCGGTGGCAGCGCCGCCGCGACGAACAGCAGGGTGGTCAGTGAGCGCAGCGGCTCACGACTGATCGAACAGACGTATGCATCCGTGAGGGGTGGATGCGCTGCGAGGACTGCCCGTCCGACATGGACGAAGGGCTGTACGAACGGTTGCGGGAGT
>NZ_JBEYZK010000021.1:0-104682 GCF_040646035.1 Streptomyces sp. NPDC046465 | reverse complement strand
CGTGCCTCGACCTTTAGTGCCTACGCAGCCTGTTCTCGGGCGCGGGGGGGTCGGCCGCGGGCCCCCCCCACCCCACACGCCTACGTGACCCTCCATGTGGCGGGACATGTGGCGTGACCCACCCGGTCGTGAGCCGGTCGAGCGCCGGTGGAGCGCCCCGCCCAGCGCACCGCCCAGCGCCGCGCCCAGCGCCGGTGGAGCGCCCCGCCTTCGGACACCGGCTCTCAGCTCTCCTGACCGGCCCGGCGCGGCAGCTTCCGCGCCAGCGTCGCCCACCGCTTCGCGCCCCGCTCGCGCCAGCGCGCGCCGGACGCCGCCCAACGGTCCGAGACCGCCCACACCACCCGCGCGGCCGAACGCGGCGCGAGCAGCGCCCGCAGCCGGGCGGTACGGCCCGCCGAGGCGTTGAGCCCGTCCCGTACCCGCCGCACGTCCTCGGAGAGGCCCGTCACCTGTTGCGGGCGCGGGGCATAGAGCACCTGCTCCACCGCGGCGGCCACCCGGTGGACTGCCTCCGCGGGCCCGGCGGCCAGCTGCCCGACGCGGACGATCCGCGCGGCCGCCTTCCGCGGGGTCTGTGACTCGTCCGGCGCAATCCCGTGGTCCCAGGCCGTATCGGTCACCTCCAGCCAGGCGGCCAGCGTCCGGGCCGCCGCGTCCGCCTCGGTGCGTCCCCCGGGGACCAGCCGGACCCGCCGCGCCCTGGTCCGCCAGAGCAGGGGGAGAAGAGGCACCACGAGGACGAGCAGCGCCCCCAGGGAGAGGCCCACGATCATCCCGACGGGCGGCCCGTCGCCGCCAGAACCGGACGCGATCTGCGGAGCCGCGCTCTGGCAGCCGCCCTCCTTCTTCCGGTCGGGCGGGCAGGTGTCCGACGCGGAGGGCGCCGTGGACGGCTCGGAGGAGGCGGACGGCTCCGGGGTGTCCGGGTCGCTCGCACCGCCGGAGGGGACATCGGAGCGGGTGTACTCGGGGACCGTGCCGCGGCTCGGCGTCGGCTCGAAACGGGTCCAGCCCACGCCCTCGAAGTACAGCTCGGGCCAGGCGTGCGCGTCGCGCAGCCCGACCGACATCTTGCCGCTCGCCTGCGCGGTGCCCGGCGTGAAGCCCACCGCGACCCGGGCCGGAATCCCCAGCGTCCGCGCCATGGAGGCCATCGCGAAGGAGAAGTGGACGCAGAACCCTTCCTTCTGCTTGAGGAACCGCTCGATCGCGGAGGGGCCACTGCCCGCCCGCACCCGGGTGTTGTACGTGAACCCGCCGTCCGAGGCGAAGTAGTCCTGGAGCTTGACCGCCTGCTCGTACGGGTTCGCGGCGCCCTTGGTCACTTGGCGGGCCGTGCTGCCGACCACCCCGGGGAGCGAGTCCGGCACCTTCGTGAACTCGCGCCGCAGGTCCTCGTCGGGCGGCGGCGCGGCCGCAAGCTGCTCGGCCGTGGGCTCCACGACCAGGCTCTTGACCTGGTACTGCGCGCCTCGCGTGGTCTGGCCCCTGTCGCCGACGAGGGAGCGGCCCACCGGCTCGTACCGCCAGCGGCCGCCGATCTGCACCTGGCTGGCGGGGAACGGCATCGGCAGCCAGTTCTGGGCGTAGCTCTCGGCGGCCGAGAGGTTGGTCTGGATCTCGGTCCTGCGGACGTCGGGGCGCAGCCCACGGGGGTCAGGCAGCGGTGACGGCACGTCCTCGATGCGCCGGACGGTGGTCTTCCACGTCGTGCCGTCGAACTGGTCGAGCGAGACGATCCGCAGATACAGGTCGTCGGTGCCCTCGGCGTTCGTGCGGTACGACAGGACCTCGCGGTCTTCCGGCTGGTTCAGGCTGTCCTGGAGCGCGACCAGCGGATTCACCGCGGAGATCGTGCCACCGCCGCCGGAGCCGTCGCCGCCCGCGCCGCCGTTGCCGTCCAGGAGACCGCCGTCAAGGGCGGGCAGCGCCAACGGCACCACCAGGGCGATGCCCAGGGCGAGGGCGCCGATGCGCCGTCCGGTGCGGACCGGCGCGAGCGCCCCGCCGTCGCTCTCCAGGCCGCCGGATACCCGGCCGGGCGGGCGCGCCGCGCCGCCGAACACCCGGCCCCACTGGGAGAGCCGGTCCCGGCCCTCCGCCAGGAGCAGCAGCAGATAACCGGCGGCGGCCAGCAGGAACCAGAGCCAGCCGGCGCCGCCGCCCTCGGAGAGCCCGGCCGCGATCGAGTACAGGGCGAGCAGCGGGAGCCCGGCGGGGGCGGCCGTGCGGAACGTGACCGCGAGGGCGTCCACCACGAGGCCGACCACCAGGACGCCGCCGACCAGCATCAGCCGGATGCCGTCGCTCAGCGGCGCGGGGATCATGTACCGGCTGACGTCGTCGCCGCCCGCCTCCAGGAGCAGTCCGAACTCGCGGAACACCGCGGGCCCCGGCAGGACCCCCGCGAGGGCCTGTTCGCGGGCGAAGACCAGCGTCAGGAGGAGCAGCGTCACCAGGGCCTGCACCGCCACCGTGAGCGCCCTGGCCAGCGGCACCCGCCGGGCCAGCGCGCCCACCCCGCTCTGCAGCACGAGCAGGATCACCGCCTGCAAGAACCACGTCGCGGGGTCGACGAGCGGCAGCAGCGCGCCCGACGCCATCAGCGTGGCCGCGGTGGCACACACCGCGAGGCGCGCGCGCCCGCTCATGACCGTCCCCCAACTGCCGTGCCTGCCACTGCCGAACGTCTTGCCGCCGTGCGCGCCACCGTCGTACGTGCCCCTGTCCTACGTCCCCGCGGCGCGGACCGTTCACCGTCCCGGTCGCCGCTCATGCCCATCCCCCGGTCGTCGTGCCCGCGGCGGGCGCCGGACCCGCGCTGGTGCGGGCGTGGTCCGCCTGCCGCCACAGCGCCTCCAGGCTCGCCCCCGGAGCCACCGGGAGCGCCGTCCAGCCCGCCTCGCGCAGCATCCGCACGCTCGCCTCCCCGGCACCGGAAGGACCGCTGCCGGGCCCCTGCGCCCAGGCGGCGCTGTCCAGGACGAAGGCGACCGCGGCGCCGCTGCGCTGACGCATCTTGGCGACCACCGTCGCCTGCTCGTCGCCGAGGTCGCCGAGGAAGGCGACGAGGAGCCCTTCGTTCCCGCCGCGCAGCACGTCGTACGCCCGGGAGAGGTCGGCGCCGTCCGAGTGGTCGATCACCGCGAGGGTGTCCATCATCAGTCCGGCCGCGTCCGCCGACTCCTGGCTCGCGCCCGCGAAGCCGTCCGAGCCCTCGCCCGGCACGGAGGTCCCCGTATCGGTCAACAGGCGCACGGAGAAGCCTCGTTCGAGCATGTGCACCAGGGCGGACGCCGTGCCCGACACCGCCCATTCGAAGGCCGAGTCCGGTCCCGCGCCTCGGAATCCGACGCCCCGGGTGTCCAGGAACACCGTGCAGCGGGCCCGCTGCGGCTGCTCCTCGCGGCGCACCATCAGCTCGCCGTAGCGGGCGGTGGAGCGCCAGTGCACCCGGCGCAGGTCGTCGCCGTGGCGGTACCCGCGCGGGATGACGTCGTCCTCGCCGGCCAGCGCCAGCGAGCGGTTGCGGCCGTCGCCGTACCCCTTGGCCTCGCCCGTGAGCCGCACCGGGGGCAGCGCCTCCACGCGCGGGATGACGGTCAGGGTGTCGTACGTCGAGAAGGAGCGGGTCAGTTCGCACATCCCGAACGGGTCGGTCAGGCGCAGCTGCAGGGGCCCCAGCGGATAGCGCCCGCGCAGGTCGGAGCGGACGCGGTAGGAGACCTCGCGCCGTCCGCCCGCCTCGACCCGGTCGAGCACGAACCGGGGGCGCGGCCCGAGCACGTACGGTACCCGGTCCTGGAGCATCAGGAGGCCGGTGGGCAGCCGCGAGATGTTGTCCATCCGCAGGTGGACGCGGGCCTCCGAACCGGCGGGCACGCGCGCGGGGGAGAGCCTGCGGCTGCCCGCGACGCGGTAGCGGGTGCGGAACAGGACCGTGGCGCACACCAGGGGCAGCACGGCGAGCAGTAACCCGACGCGCAGGAGGTCGCCCTGGCCCAGGACGTAGGCGCAGATCGCGGCGGCGACGCCGGCCGCGAGGAAGGAGCGTCCGCGGGTGGTCAGGCCCGCGAGTGCCGTGCGCAGCCCGCCCCTGTCGTCCTCGGCGGGGCCCGCGGGCGGCCCCCCGGCCGTCATCAAAGCCTCCGGGCGCCGGGCGGCTGCTGGTTGAAGTAGGGTCCGGCGCCGGGTGGCGTCGCGGCGGGCACCGGGGTGCGCTGCAGGATCTCCAGGACGACGGATTCCGCCGTACGACGGTTCAACTGGGCCTGCGCCGTGGGCAGCAGGCGGTGTGCGAGCACCGCGACGGCCAGCGCCTGCACATCGTCCGGCAGGGCGTACTCCCGGCCGCTGAGCGCGGCGGAGGCCTTGGCGGCGCGCAGCAGGTGCAGGGTCGCGCGCGGGGATGCGCCGAGTCTGAGGTCGGGGTGGTTGCGGGTGGCGCCGACCAGCTCCACCGCGTACCGCCGGACGGGGTCGGCCACGTGGACCGTGCGCACGGCGTCGATGAGCTTCACGATCTCGTGGGCGTGCGCCACCGGCTGGAGGTCGTCGAGGGGCGAGGCCCCGCCGTGGATGTCGAGCATCTGGAGCTCGGCCTCCGGGCCCGGATAGCCGATCGAGACCCGCGCCATGAAGCGGTCGCGCTGCGCCTCGGGCAGCGGATAGGTCCCCTCCATCTCGACGGGGTTCTGGGTGGCCACCACCATGAACGGGCTGGGCAGTTCGTAGGTCTGCCCGTCGATGGTGACCTGGCGCTCCTCCATGGACTCCAGCAGCGCGGACTGCGTCTTCGGAGATGCCCGGTTGATCTCGTCGCCGATCACGATCTGCGCGAAGATCGCGCCCGGCTTGAACTCGAAGTCCCTGCGCTGCTGATCGAAGATGGAGACACCGGTGATGTCCGAAGGCAGCAGGTCCGGTGTGAACTGGATCCGTCGCACGGAACAGTCGATGGATCGCGCGAGCGCCTTGGCGAGCATGGTCTTGCCCACGCCAGGCACATCCTCGATGAGCAGATGCCCCTCCGCCAGGAGCACGGTCAGCGAAAGCCGTACGACCTCTGGCTTGCCCTCGATCACACTCTCCACCGACCTGCGGACACGCTCCGCCGTGGTCGTCAGATCTGTGAGGCTCGCTCGATCGTCATAGGTCGTCACCCGGCCCTCCTCGGCCCTTCCCCCACGCTCCTGAGGAGCAGGGAATTCCCCATTTCCGGGCCGCCACGCGCGCGCGACCCGGTACACCCCGAATTCATCGACAGCACGCGGACAAGCTTCCGCGTGATGTCACCCCCGCATTGTTGTTGGGCATACCGCGTCGTGTCACTCGCCTGTGGATAACTGGCGCCGATTTGTCGGGCCTTACGGCGCTTTGTCAGTCACGCAGGGTCGATCTCCCGCAGCAGCCCGGAGGTCACGTCGAACACGAAGCCGCGGACGTCGTCGGTGTGCGGCAGGAACGGCGAGGTCCGTACGCGCGCCATCGACTGCCGCACGTCCTGCTCGACGTCGGCGAAGGACTCCACCGCCCACGAGGGACGCTGGCCGACCTCCATCTCCAGGTCGTGCCGGAAGCCCTCGGTAAGGGTCTCCATGCCGCAGTTGGTGTGGTGGATCAGCACGACCCTGCGCGTGCCGAGCGCCCGCTGGCTGATGGCCAGGGAGCGGATCACGTCGTCGGTGACCACGCCGCCCGCGTTGCGGATGGTGTGGCAGTCGCCCAGCTCGAGGCCGAGGGCGCGGTGCAGGTCGAGGCGGGCGTCCATACAGGCCACGACGGCGACCTGCAGGACGGGGCGGGCGTCCATGCCGGGATCGGTGAACGCGGCGGCGTACTTCTGGTTCGCCTCGACGAGGCGGTCGGTGACCGCACCGACGGCTATGTCGCCGGTGGGCTCAGCGGGAGTGCGGTCCGAGGAGGCTGCGGAAGTCGACATAGGCAAAACGTTAGTGGCCCCTGATCGTCCGGGCCCGCTGTGAGAAGGGACAAAGAACGCCAAAGACTCTTGTTGTGAGCTAACCCACAACAGTGTCTGACCTGCGGCCGAACGGGTGACTCCGGCGGATTCGCGCCGCCGCCCGTGGCCGGTCCGCGACGCGCAGGCCGGTTGATTGACCGGGCGACACCGTCGACTAAAGTGACGCGAAGCGGGAGACGTGACCTGCTCCCCGCTGGACCGCACATCCCGGAGATTCCCCGGATCTCCCCACGTGCGCGGCGCGTACGTACGGCTCGGCCTCCTCCCGCTCCCGGTCGGCTGACGCCACTTCCCCGGCGCCAGCAGTCCATTCCCCTTCACGGAGCGGGTGGGGACCCGGCGGTGCGTACGCACGCCGCGCCGGACCTGAGAGGGCCCCTTGAGCGACAACAGCCGACACGTCCCGGTGATGCTCCAACGGTGCCTGGACATGCTGGCCCCCGCGCTCGCCGAGCCGGGCGCCGTCGTCGTCGACTGCACCCTGGGCCTCGGCGGCCACAGCGAGGCCCTCCTCGCCACCTTCCCGTCCGCGCGCCTCGTCGCACTGGACCGCGACAAGGAAGCGCTGCGCCTGTCCGGCGAGCGCCTCGCCCCCTTCGGCGACCGCGCCACCCTGGTGCACGCGGTCTACGACGAACTCCCCGACGTGCTCGACCGCCTCGGCATCCCGCGCGTGCAGGGCGTCCTCTTCGACCTCGGCGTCTCCTCCATGCAACTGGACGAGGCGGACCGAGGGTTCGCGTACGCCCAGGACGCCCCCCTGGACATGCGCATGGACCAGACGACCGGCATCAGCGCGGCCGAGGTCCTGAACACGTACACGCCCGGCGAACTGGTGCGGATCCTGCGGGCGTACGGCGAGGAGAAGCAGGCCAAGCGCATTGTCGGCGCCGTCGTGCGCGAGCGCGAGAAGGAGCCGTTCAGCAACAGCGCGCGGCTCGTCGAGCTCATCCGCGACGCGCTGCCGCAGGCCGTCAAGCGCACCGGCGGCAACCCCGCCAAGCGCACCTTCCAGGCCCTGCGCATCGAGGTCAACGGCGAGCTGAGCGTCCTGGAGAGGGCCGTTCCCGCGGCCGTGGGGGCGCTCGCCGTCGGCGGGCGGATCGCCGTCCTGTCGTACCAGTCCCTCGAAGACCGGCTGGTCAAGCAGGTGCTCGCGGCCGGCGCCGCGACGACCGCGCCCCCCGGGCTGCCCGTCGTCCCCGAGCGCTACCAGCCGCGGCTCAAGCTCCTGACGCGCGGTGCCGAACTCCCCACAGAGGAGGAGATCGCCGAGAACCGCCGGGCGGCCCCGGCGCGGCTGCGGGGCGCACAGCGCATCCGCGAAGACGTCGGGTGAGACCTCGGGCCCTGAGCAGAACCCCTGAGCAGAACCCCTGAGCTGAACCCCTGGGCAGAACCCGCTGATCAGAGTCCGCGAGGAGGCTCCATGACCAAGAAGCCCGAGCTGCGGGGGAGAGCCGCCCGCCTCGCGCGGCTGCTGCCACAGGGTCCGAGCCAGGCCGCGCGCACCCCCTTCGTCCTCCTCGTCGTGCTGCTCCTCGGCGGCGGTCTGATCGCCCTGCTCATCCTGAACTCCTCCCTCAACGAAGGCTCGTTCCGGCTGAGCGAGCTGAAGAAGGAGACGAAGGACCTCACCGAGGAGGAGCAGGAGCTCCAGCGCGACGTGGACGGCTATGCCGCACCCGAGGCCCTTCAGCGGCGCGCCCGGGAGCTCGGCATGGTTCCCGGCGGCGACCCGGCCTTCCTGGACCCCGACGGCACCGTGCGCGGCGTGCCGGGCGCCGCGACCCGGCCCACGTCCCTGGGTTACCCCGCGCCCCGCCCGCAGGAGGTGGCGTCCCCGGCCGCCACCGTCTCGCTCCCGGCCACGCCCCCGCCCGGGACACCGGCCCCCTCGGCCCCCGCCGCACAGCCGCCCGCCCCGGCCGCGCCCGCCGCCCCGGCGCCCACGCCCCCACGGCCCACGAACCCCGGCCCCACGACGACCTCCGGCAGGTGACGCAAGTGTCCGACAGGGAACCCCCGCGGCGCCGGGTGCCACGACCCGCCAGGCCCGTCCGCCCCGCACGGCCCGGCGCCCCCCGCCGCCCCGCGTCGGGCGGCCGCCCCGGCACCCGCCGCCCCGCGGCCAAGGGCAAGGGCCGCACCATCCGCCTGGGCAGCCCCCGGCCCCGCCTTCGCATGGTCAGCCTCGGCCTGACCCTGGTGATGCTGGCCTTCGTCGTACGGCTGCTGCAGGTGCAGGCGGTCGACGCGAGCGCGTACTCCGCCAAGGCCGAGAAGAACCGCTACTTCACGCACACCCTGGCCGCCGAGCGCGGCCGCGTCACCGACCGCGGCGGCGTCGAACTGGCCGCCAGCGTGGACGCGTACGACATCACGGCGGACCCCACGCTCTTCACGCCGAAGGAGCTGAAGACCGACGACGCTCCGGAGCAGGCGGCCGCGCTGCTGGCCCCGATCCTCGGCAAGGACGTCGCCGAGCTGACCGAGAAGCTCAAGAAGCCGGACACGCGGTACGTCCTGCTCGCCCGCCGCCAGACCCCCCAGGTGTGGAAGCAGATCAAGGACCTGCGCGGCGCGCTCGCCGAGCGGGCCGCCGCCGACCCGGCATCCCCGAACGTGCTGGGGGGCGTCCTCGCGGACCCGAGCAGCAAGCGGGTCTACCCGAACGACGAACTGGCCGCCGGGATACTGGGCTGGGTCAACGCCGACGGCAAGGGCGCGGGCGGCCTGGAGCAGCAGCTCGACAAGCAGCTCGCGGGCGAGGACGGCAAGATCAAGTACGCCCAGTCGGGCGGCCGCCGCGTGCCCACCGCGGGCTCCACGGAGACGCCCGCCGTGCCCGGTTCCGACGTCGAGCTCACCATCGACCGCGACATCCAGTGGGCCGCGCAGAGCGCCATCAGCGAGCAGGTCAGGAAGTCCAAGGCCGACCGCGGCTACGTCATAGTGCAGGACACGCAGACCGGCGAGGTCCTTGCGATGGCCAACGCCCCCGGCTTCGACCCGAACGACCTCTCCCAGGCCAACGGCGCCGCGCTCGGCAACGCCTCCCTGCAGGACGCCTTCGAGCCCGGCTCCACCGCCAAGGTCATGTCGATGGCCGCCGTCCTGGAGGAGAACGCGGCCACACCCGGCACCCACGTCACGGTGCCCAACCGGCTGCACCGCGGCGACCGGCTCTTCCAGGACGACATCGACCACCCGACCTGGCAGCTGACGCTCAACGGCGTGCTCGCCAAGTCCTCCAACATCGGCACCATCCTCGCCACCGGCGAGCTGGGCAAGACGCAGAAGGAGACCAACCAGGTCCTCTACTCGTATCTGCGCAAGTTCGGCATCGGCAAGGAGACCGGGCTCGGCTTCCCCGGCGAGACCTCCGGCATCTTCGCGCCCGCCGACAAGTGGTCCACCTCGCAGCAGTTCACCATCCCGTTCGGCCAGGGCTTCTCGATCAACGCCATGCAGGCGGCCTCGGTCTACTCGACCATCGCCAACGGCGGCGTACGCGTCGAACCCTCGCTGGTGCGCGGCACCAAGGGCCCCGACGGCCGCTTCACGCCCGCGGCCAGGCCGAAGAAGACCCGGGTGGTGAGCGACAGAACGGCGAAGACCGTGTCGCGGATGCTCGAGTCCGTCGTCGACGACGAAGAAGGCACCGGAGCCAAGGCCCGCATCCCCGGCTACCGCGTCGCGGGCAAGACGGGTACGGCCAACCGGGTCGACCCCGCGACCGGCCGCTACAAGGGCTACACCTCGTCCTTCGCCGGATTCGCACCCGCCGACAAGCCGCGCGTCACGGTCTACTGCGCCATCCAGAACGCCACCAGGGGCAGCTACTTCGGCGGCCAGATCTGCGGCCCCATCTACAAGGAAGTCATGGAGTTCGCCCTCAAGACGCTGCAAGTCCCGCCCACCGGAAGCGGCCCGGCCCGCCTCCCGGTGACCTTCAAGCCCTGAGCCCGACAGACCGACCAGGAACCGCCCGTGACAACGATCACCCCGGACCCGGGGAACCACCCCGCGCCACGCCCCTCACTTCGCCCCACGGGGGGTGCGCCCGGTACGCTCACCGCCGTGCCACACGCTGATCAGTCCCAAACCACCCAGAAGGGCGCTCCCGTGACATATCCGGGACCGCCGCGGCCCGTCCAGGTCACCCCGGCCGCACTGACGGAGCTCGCAGCGCAGCTGGGCGTCGCCGAACCAGGAGACCCGGCGACCCCGGGCACCCCGGCACGTGCCGACGGCACGGAGATCACCGGCATCACGCACGACTCGCGCGCGGTGCGCCCCGGCGACATCTACGCCGCGCTGCCCGGCGCCCGCATGCACGGCGCCGACTTCGTCGCGCAGGCCGCCGACCTCGGTGCCGCGGCCATCCTCACCGACCCGACCGGCGCCGAGCGCGCGGCCGCGACCGGCCTGCCGGTCCTGGTCGTCGAGAGCCCGCGCGCCTGCATGGGCGAGCTGGCCGCGACGGTCTACGGCCACCCCGGCCGCGACCTGCTCCAGATCGGCATCACCGGCACGTCCGGCAAGACCACCACCGCGTACCTGATCGAGGGCGGCCTCAAGGGCGTCCGCTCGACCGGTCTCATCGGCACGGTCGAGATGCGCATCGGCGACGAGCGCATCAAGTCGGAGCGCACGACCCCCGAAGCCACCGACCTGCAGGCGCTGTTCGCGGTGATGCGCGAGCGCGGCGTCGAGGCGGTCGCCATGGAGGTCTCCAGCCACGCCCTGGTGCTCGGGCGGGTGGACGGCTGCGTCTTCGACGTCGCCATCTTCAACAACCTCAGCCCGGAGCACATGGAGTTCCACTCCGGCATGGAGGACTACTTCCAGGCCAAGGCGCAGCTGTTCACCAAGCGGCGCTCCCGGCTCGGCGTGGTCAACTTCGACGACGAGTACGGGCGTCGGCTCATCACCGAGTCGGAGGTGCCCGTCACCACCTTCTCCGCCGAGGGGCACCCGGACGCCGACTGGCGCGCCGAGGACGTCGACGTCAGGCTGTTCGACTCCACGTTCGTCGCGGTCGGCCCCAAGGGCGAGCGGATCACCGCCACGTCGCCGCTCGCGGGCCCCTTCAACGTCGCCAACACCCTCGCCGCGATCGTCTCGCTGGCCGTCGCGGGGATCGACCCGCAGCAGGCCGCCGACGGCGTCGCCGCGGTGCCCGGCGTACCGGGCCGCCTGGAGCGCATCGACGCGGGCCAGCCCTACCTCGCCGTCGTCGACTACGCCCACAAGACGGACGCCGTCGAATCGGTCCTGCGCGCGCTGCGCAAGGTCACCGAGGGCAAGCTGCACATCGTGCTCGGCTGCGGCGGCGACCGCGACAAGACCAAGCGGATGCCGATGGGCGCGGCCGCGGCCCGCCTCGCCGACACCGCCGTACTGACCGCGGACAACCCCCGTGGCGAGGACCCCCTCGCGATCCTCGCCACGATGCTCGCCGGCGCCGCCGACGTACCGGCCCACGAGCGCGGCGACGTCGCCGTGTTCGAGGACCGGGCCGCCGCCATCCGCGCGGCCGTCGTCCGCGCGCAGCCGGGCGACACCGTCCTCGTCGCGGGCAAGGGCCACGAGCAGGGACAGGACATCGCCGGGGTGGTGCGTCCCTTCGACGACCGCCAGGTGCTTCGCGAAGCTATCCAGCAAACCCAGGGATGAAGTTGTGATCGCCCTCTCCCTCGCCGAGATCGCCACCGTCATCGGCGGGCAGACGTACGACATACCGGATCCGGCCGTCCAGGTCACCGGACCCGTCGTCCGGGACTCCCGTGAGGTGGAGCCCGGCAGCCTCTTCGTCGCCTTCGTCGGCGAGCGCGTCGACGGCCACGACTACGCGGCCGACGTGGTCGCCGCGGGCGCGGTCGCCGTGCTCGCCGCGCGGCCCGTCGGCGTGCCCGCCATCGTCGTCGACGACGTCCAGGCGGCCCTCGGAGCCCTCGCCCGCCACGTGGTGAAGCGGCTCGGCGCGACCCTGGTGGCGCTGACGGGATCCGTCGGCAAGACCAGCTCCAAGGACCTCCTCGCGCAGGTGCTCCAGCGCAAGGCGCCCACGGTCTTCACGCCCGGCTCGCTCAACAACGAGATCGGCCTTCCGCTCACCGCGCTCAGCGCCACGGACGAGACGCGGTTCCTCGTCCTGGAGATGGGGGCGCGCGGAATCGGCCACATCCAGTACCTCACCGAACTCACGCCGCCGAAGATCGGCCTCGTCCTGAACGTCGGCACCGCCCACATCGGCGAGTTCGGCGGCCGCGAGCAGATCGCACAAGCGAAGGGTGAGCTGGTCGAGTCGCTGCCCGCGGACGGCGCAGCGGTCCTCAACGCCGACGACCCCCTCGTCCGCGCGATGGCTTCGCGTACGAAGGCCCGCGTCCTGCTCTTCGGAGAGGCCGACGACGCCGACGTACGCGCGGAAAATGTCCGGCTCACAGAGAACGGACAGCCTGCTTTTACGCTGCACACACCCTCCGGGTGCAGCGACGTGACCTTGCGGCTGTACGGTGAGCACCACGTGTCGAACGCGCTTGCCGCGGCCGCCGTCGCCCATGAGCTGGGCATGTCCGTGGACGAGATCGCCCTCGCGCTCTCCGAGGCGGGCACGCTGTCCCGCTGGCGGATGGAGGTCACCGAGCGCCCGGACGGCGTGACGGTCGTCAACGACGCCTACAACGCGAACCCCGAGTCCATGCGAGCGGCCCTGCGCGCGCTCGTGGCCATGGGCAAGGGGCGTCGTACGTGGGCGGTGCTCGGTCACATGGCCGAGCTCGGGGACGAGGGTCTCGCCGAACACGACGCGGTCGGACGGCTCGCTGTCCGGCTGAACGTGAGCAAGCTCGTGGCAGTCGGGGGCAGGGAAGCGTCCTGGCTCCGACTGGGCGCATACAACGAGGGTTCGTGGGGTGAGGAGTCGGTGCACGTGTCCGACGCACAGGCGGCGATCGACCTGCTGCGCAGCGAGCTGCGCCCGGGAGACGTCGTGCTGGTGAAGGCGTCCAGGTCGGTCGGTCTAGAGCGGGTCGCCACGGCGCTGCTCGACGACACCGCGGTGTCTTCTGAGGGGCAGGTCTCCGGCCGATGAGGCAGATCCTCTTCGCGGGTGTGATCGGGCTCTTCCTGACCCTGGTCGGCACCCCGCTGCTGATCAAACTGCTGGCCCGCAAGGGCTATGGCCAGTTCATCCGGGACGACGGCCCGCGCGAGCACCACAGCAAGCGCGGTACGCCGACGATGGGCGGCATCGCCTTCATCCTGGCCACGCTCATCGCGTACTTCCTCACGAAGGTCATCACCGGCACGGAGACCACGCTCTCCGGCCTCCTGGTGCTCTTCCTGATGGCGGGCATGGGCCTCGTCGGCTTCCTCGACGACTACATCAAGATCGTCAAGCAGCGCTCGCTCGGTCTGCGCGCCAAGGCGAAGATGGCCGGCCAGCTGATCGTCGGCATCGGCTTCGCCGTCCTCGCGCTGAACTGGCCGGACAACCGCAACCAGACCCCGGCCTCCACCAAGCTGTCGTTCGTCACGGACTTCGGCTGGTCGATCGGCCCGGTGCTCTTCGTGGTCTGGGCGCTGTTCATGATCCTCGCGATGTCGAACGGCGTGAACCTCACCGACGGCCTGGACGGCCTCGCCACCGGCGCCTCCGTCATGGTCTTCGGCGCCTACACCTTCATCGGTGTCTGGCAGTACCAGGAGTCCTGCGCCAACGCGGTCACGCTGACCAACCCGCAGGCCTGCTTCGAGGTGAGAGACCCGCTCGACCTCGCGGTCGTGGCCTCCGCCCTCATGGGCGCCTGCTTCGGCTTCCTGTGGTGGAACACCTCGCCCGCCAAGATCTTCATGGGTGACACCGGCTCGCTCGCCCTCGGCGGCGCGCTCGCGGGCCTCGCGATCTGCTCCCGCACGGAGCTCCTCATCGCGCTCCTCGGCGGCCTCTTCGTCCTGATCACCATGTCCGTCGTGATCCAGGTCGGCTCCTTCAAGATGACCGGCAAGCGGGTCTTCAAGATGGCGCCACTACAGCACCACTTCGAACTCAAGGGGTGGTCCGAGGTCCTTGTGGTGGTCCGCTTCTGGATCATCCAGGGCATGTGCGTGATCGTCGGCCTCGGTCTCTTCTACGCGGGATGGGCAGCCGAAAAGTGACCTCTGCGGCCGACTGGCAGGGCAAGAACATCACCGTCGCCGGTCTCGGCGTGAGCGGCATCAGTGCCGCCCGCGCCCTGGCCGGCCTCGGCGCGTCGGTGACCGTCGTGGACGGCGGCTCCGGAGCGGCGCACCAGGAGCGTGCCGCCTCTCTGGAGAGCGCGGGTGTCTCCGTACGCCTGGGCGACGCCGAGACGCTGCCCGAGGGCACCGGCCTGGTGGTCACCTCGCCGGGCTGGAAGCCGTCGTCGCCGCTGTTCGCCGCGGCCGCCGAGGCGGGCGTGGACGTCATCGGCGACGTCGAGGTCGCCTGGCGCCTGCGCGGGCCCGACGCGGCCCCCTGGCTCGCCGTCACGGGCACCAACGGCAAGACCACGACCACGCAGATGCTCGCCTCGATCCTGCACGCGGCGGGCCTGCGCACGGCCGCCGTCGGCAACATCGGCACCCCGATCGTGGACGTCGTCCTGGAGGGCGACGACGCGTACGACGTGTTCGCCGTCGAGCTCTCCTCGTACCAGCTGCACTGGGCGCCCTCGCTGCGCGCCCACTCCGCGGCCGTCCTGAACCTCGCGCCCGACCACCTCGACTGGCACGGCTCCATGGCGGCGTACGCCGCCGACAAGGGCCGTATCTACGAGGGCAATCAGGTCGCCTGCGTCTACAACGTCGCCGACCGGGCCACCGAGGACCTGGTCCGCGAGGCCGACGTCGACGAGGGCTGCCGCGCCATCGGTTTCACGCTGAACGCGCCCGCGCCCTCGCAACTGGGCGTCGTGGACGGCATCCTGGTCGACCGTGCCTTCGTGCCGGACCGCCAGAAGCAGGCCCAGGAGCTCGCCGAGATCTCCGACGTCCAGCCGCCCGCGCCGCACAACATCGCCAACGCGCTGGCCGCGGCCGCCCTCGCACGCGCCTTCGGCGTACCGGCGGGCGCCGTCCGCGAGGGCCTGCGCGCCTTCCGCCCGGACGCCCACCGCATCGAGCACGTCGCCGACGTCGAAGGCGTGGCGTACGTCGACGACTCCAAGGCCACCAACACCCACGCCGCACAGGCGTCGTTGGCGGCGTACGAGTCGATCGTCTGGATCGCCGGCGGCCTCGCCAAGGGGGCCACCTTCGACGAGCTCGTGGGCGCCGCCGCGAAGCGGTTGCGCGGTGCCGTCCTCATCGGCGCCGACCGCGAGCTGATCCGCGAAGCCCTCGCGCGACACGCGCCCGAGGTCCCGGTCGTCGACCTCGACCGCACCGACACTGGGGCGATGTCCGAGGCGGTACGGCGGGCGGCGGAGCTGGCTCGGCCGGGGGACACCGTCCTCATGGCTCCGGCCTGTGCGTCGATGGACATGTTCACCAACTACAACAAGCGTGGTGAAGCGTTCGCGGACGCCGTCCGCGGTCTCGGCTCCACGCGCGCCTGACCGGGCCCCCTGTCCCGGCGGGGCGCCGGGCACACCCTTGGGAGGGGAACGTGGCCAGGTCTTCCGTGCGGGTCGCCAAACGACCGGCTCCGGTACGCGCCAGAGGAGCCTCCCACCCTCCGGGCGTGAGCGGGCTCAAGCGGCTGCGTACCCGGGCCCGCCGGGCGTGGGACCGGCCCCTCACCGCGTACTACCTGATCTTCGGCAGCAGCCTGCTGATCACCGTGCTCGGCCTGGTGATGGTCTACTCGGCCTCGATGATCCAGGCGCTGCAGCTGAACCTGCCCGCCTCGTACTTCTTCCGCAAGCAGTTCGTGGCGGCCGTGCTCGGCACGATCCTGCTGCTCGTCGCCATGCGGATGCCCCTCAAGCTGCACCGGGCGCTCGCCTACCCGATCCTCGCGGTGACCGTCTTCCTGATGGTCCTCGTGCAGATCCCGGGGATAGGGCGCAGCGTCAACGGCAACCAGAACTGGATCTACCTGGGCGGCCCGTTCCAGCTCCAGCCCAGTGAGTTCGGCAAGCTCGCGCTGGTCCTGTGGGGCGCCGACCTGCTCGCACGCAAACACGACAAGCGGCTCCTTACCCAGTGGAAACACATGCTGGTGCCGCTCGTGCCGGTCGCCTTCATGCTGCTCGGACTCATCATGCTCGGCGGCGACATGGGTACGGCGATCATTCTCACGGCGATCCTTTTCGGACTGCTGTGGCTCGCGGGCGCACCCACCCGGCTCTTCGCCGGTGTGCTCAGCATCGCGGCCGTGCTCGGTGTGATTCTCATCAAGACCAGCCCCAACCGCATGGCCAGGCTCGCCTGCATCGGCGCCACGGATCCCGGGCCCGGCGACCAGTGCTGGCAGGCCGTGCACGGGATCTATGCCCTGGCCAGCGGCGGACTCTTCGGTTCCGGACTCGGCGCGAGTGTGGAAAAATGGGGTCAACTGCCTGAACCGCACACCGACTTCATCTTCGCCATCACGGGGGAGGAACTCGGCCTGGCAGGGACACTGTCGGTGCTCGCCCTGTTCGCGGCTCTAGGCTATGCGGGTATCCGCGTGGCCGGACGCACGGAGGACCCCTTCGTCAGGTATGCCGCGGGAGGCGTGACCACCTGGATCACGGCGCAGGCCGTGATCAATGTCGGTGCGGTGCTCGGTCTGCTGCCGATCGCCGGTGTCCCGCTCCCGCTGTTCTCCTACGGGGGTTCGGCCCTGCTGCCGACCATGTTCGCCATCGGACTCCTCATCGCCTTCGCGCGATCGGACCCCGCGGCGAAGGCGGCCCTGGCCATGCGGCAACCTCGGGTGAGATGGAACACGATGAGACGGCGCGTCAAGGCGCGTTCGTCCGGAGAGCGGTGAATTTCGGTGCATGTCGTACTCGCCGGTGGGGGGACCGCCGGCCACATCGAGCCCGCGCTCGCCCTCGCGGACGCCCTGCGGAGGCAGGACCCGACCGTGGGCATCACGGCCCTGGGCACGGAGCGTGGACTTGAGACCCGGCTCGTACCCGAGCGGGGCTACGAACTGGCGCTGATCCCCGCCGTCCCGCTGCCGCGCAAGCCCACCCCTGAGCTGATCACCGTCCCGGGGCGGCTGCGCGGCACCATCAAGGCGGCCGAGCAGATCCTGGAGCGCACCAAGGCGGACTGCGTGGTCGGCTTCGGGGGCTACGTGGCCCTGCCGGGCTACCTCGCGGCCAAGCGGACCGGGACGCCGATCGTCGTGCACGAGGCCAACGCGCGGCCCGGCCTCGCCAACAAGATCGGTTCGCGGTACGCCGCCGGGGTGGCCGTCGCCACCCCCGACAGCAAGCTGCGCAACTCCCGCTACATCGGCATCCCGTTGCGGCACACCATCGCCACGCTCGACCGGGCCCGGGTCCGCCCGGAGGCGCGCGCCGCCTTCGGTCTCGACCCCAACCTGCCGACGCTGCTGGTGTCCGGCGGCTCGCAGGGCGCCCGGCGCCTCAACGAGGTCGTCCAGCAGGCCGCTCCGGTCCTCCAGCGCGCCGGGATCCAGATCCTGCACGCGGTCGGCCCGAAGAACGAATTGCCGCAGGTGCAGCAGATGCCGGGGATGCCCCCGTACATCCCGGTACCGTACGTGGACCGGATGGACCTCGCGTACGCCGCGGCCGACATGATGCTCTGCCGCGCGGGCGCGATGACCGTGGCCGAACTCTCCGCCGTCGGGCTGCCCGCCGCGTACGTCCCGTTGCCGATCGGCAACGGCGAACAGCGGCTGAACGCCCAGCCGGTGGTCAAGGCGGGCGGCGGACTGCTCGTCGACGACGCGGAACTGACCCCCGAGTGGGTCCAGGGCAACGTCCTGCCCGTACTGGCCGATCCGCACCGGCTGTACGAGATGTCCCGCGCCGCCTCGGAGTTCGGCCGCAGGGACGCCGACGAGCTGCTCGTCGGCATGGTGTACGAGGCGATTGCGTCACGCCGCAACGCGTGAGAAGGCAGGGGACCGTGGCCGGACCGACCACCGCCGAACGGCAGCAGAAGAAGTCCGGCCCGCCCCGCCCGCCGCGCGTACGCCGCGCCAGACTGCCGCGTACGCGCACTCTGATTGTCATTCTGGTCCTCGTCGCGCTGCTCGGCGCCGGCGGCCTCTGGGTGCTCTACGGCTCGCAGTGGCTCCGGCTGGAGCGCGTGCAGACGTCGGGCACCCGGGAGCTGACGCCGGACGAGGTGCGCGAGGCGGCGGACGCGCCTCTCGGAACACCACTGATTTCGGTCGATACGGATGCTCTCGAAGACCGGCTGCGCTCGAAATTGCCCCGAATTGACTCGGTTGACGTCTCCCGGTCCTGGCCGCACGGAATCCGACTCGAAGTGACGGAACGTAAGCCGGTTCTGCTCATCGAGAAGGGTGGAAAGTTCGTCGAAGTGGACGCCGAGGGAGTGCGATTCGCCACGGTCGAGCGCGCGCCGAAGGCGGTGCCGCGCCTCGAATTGACGCTGGACCGGGAGAGCGGTGCGGCGAGCCTGCGCCGCTTCGGCACCGGCCGGCTGCTGCGCGAAGCGGTACGGGTCGCGGGTGACCTGCCCGAAGCGGTCGCCCGCGATACCCGGAACGTCAAGGTCCGCTCGTTCGACTCCATCTCGCTGGAGTTGAGCGGCGGTCGCACCGTCGACTGGGGCAGTGGCGAGAAGGGGCGCACGAAAGCCCGGACGCTCACCGCACTGATGAAAGCGGCGCCCAAGGCAGGGCACTTCGATGTGAGCGTCCCCACCGCCCCCGCATCAGCGTCGAGTTGACGCATATCGTCGCAGGCCAGCACCCTGGTTCGGCAGCGCTACGGCTGATCACATAGGGTGAAAAGAAAAACGGGAGGTTCGGCGTGTTCGTTGAACGTGCGCCACTTGTCGACTTAGTGTCCTGTTCGGAAGAGTCCAGGGAACAGACACACTGGTAACCCTAAACTTCAGCGTTAGGGTTCGGGTCGGCGTTCGGACCGTCCCATTCGGCATCAGTCGCCGCCTCGCATCGATGCGAAACGGCGACACGTAACTCGAGGCGAGAGGCCTTCGACGTGGCAGCACCGCAGAACTACCTCGCAGTCATCAAAGTCATCGGTGTCGGCGGCGGTGGTGTCAATGCCATCAACCGGATGATCGAGGTCGGTCTCAAGGGCGTCGAGTTCATCGCCATCAACACCGACGCGCAAGCCCTGTTGATGAGCGACGCCGACGTCAAGCTCGACGTCGGCCGTGAACTCACCCGCGGCCTCGGCGCCGGCGCCAATCCGGCCGTCGGCCGAAAGGCCGCAGAGGACCACCGCGAGGAGATCGAGGAGGTCCTCAAGGGGGCCGACATGGTCTTCGTCACCGCCGGCGAAGGCGGTGGCACCGGCACCGGCGGCGCACCCGTCGTCGCCAACATCGCGCGCTCGCTCGGCGCCCTCACCATCGGCGTGGTCACCCGGCCGTTCACCTTCGAGGGCCGTCGTCGCGCCAATCAGGCCGAGGACGGCATCGCGGAGCTGCGCGAAGAGGTCGACACCCTCATCGTCATCCCCAACGACCGGCTCCTGTCCATCTCGGACCGCCAGGTCTCCGTCCTCGACGCCTTCAAGTCGGCGGACCAGGTCCTGCTCTCCGGTGTCCAGGGCATCACCGACCTCATCACCACGCCCGGCCTGATCAACCTCGACTTCGCCGACGTCAAGTCGGTCATGTCCGAGGCCGGTTCGGCGCTCATGGGCATCGGCTCGGCCCGCGGCGACGACCGCGCGGTGGCCGCGGCGGAGATGGCGATCTCTTCGCCGCTCCTCGAGGCGTCCATCGACGGCGCCCGCGGCGTGCTGCTCTCCATCTCCGGCGGGTCCGACCTCGGCCTCTTCGAGATCAACGAAGCGGCCCAGCTGGTCAGCGAGGCCGCGCACCCCGAGGCCAACATCATCTTCGGCGCCGTCATCGACGACGCCCTGGGCGACGAGGTCAGGGTCACCGTCATCGCGGCGGGCTTCGACGGCGGACAGCCGCCGTCCAAGCGGGACACCGTCCTCAGCTCGGCATCCGGCTCCGCCAAGCGCGAGGAGCCGTCGGCGCCGTCCTCGGCACCGTCCCGTCCTGCGGAATCGTCCCGCCCGGCCTTCGGCGGCCTCGGCAGCGTCACGTCGCGCGACGAGCCCTCGACCCCGGAGCCGGCCGAGCCGTCCCCCGTGAACGAGGCCCCGTCCGCACCCTCGGCCCCGCCGCAGGTCCCGCCGGCCCGTCCCTACCAGGACAGCCAGGCCGAAGAGCTGGACGTGCCGGACTTCTTGAAGTGATAAGCGAGCACAGCACGACGGACGGCGCGCACTTCGCCTTCACCGACAGGTGGGGCGGGGTGAGCGCCGTTCCGTACGAAGAGCTCAACCTCGGCGGCGCGGTCGGCGACGACCCGGAGGCCGTGCGCGCCAACCGCGCCCTCGCCGCGAAGTCCCTCGACATCGACCCGGACCGGGTGGTCTGGATGCACCAGGTGCACGGCCGCGAGGTCGCGGTGGTCGACGGCCCGTGGGGCACCGACGCCGAGATCCCCGCCGTCGACGCGGTGGTGACCGCCCGCGAGGGCCTCGCGCTCGCGGTCCTCACCGCCGACTGCACGCCCGTCCTGCTCGCCGATCCGGTGGCGCGGGTGGTGGCCGCGGCACACGCGGGGCGTCCCGGCATGCTGGCGGGGGTCGTGCCCGCCGCCGTCGAGGCCATGGTGCGGCTCGGCGCGGACGCCGGCCGCATCGTCGCCCGCACCGGACCCGCGGTCTGCGGGCGCTGTTACGAAGTGCCGGAGGCGATGCGCGCCGATGTCGCCGCCGTCGAACCCACGGCGTACGCCGAGACGAGCTGGGGCACGCCCGCGGTCGACGTGACCGCCGGGGTGCACGCCCAGCTCGGGCGGCTCGGGGTGCACGACCGGGAGCAGTCGCCGGTGTGCACGCTGGAATCCGGTGACCACTTCTCGTACCGCCGCGACCGGACCACCGGTCGTCTCGCGGGCTATGTCTGGCTGGACTGATAGGGCATGACGGAGCGTAAGTCTCAACTCGCGGCAAATCTGGCGGAGGTCGAGGAGCGCATCGCCGCGGCGTGCGCGACGGCCGGGCGCAAGCGGGAGGAAGTGACCCTCATCGTGGTCACGAAGACCTATCCCGCGAGCGATGTACGGATCCTGTCCGAACTCGGCGTGCGGCACGTCGCGGAGAACCGCGACCAGGACGCGGCGCCGAAAGCGGCGGAATGTGCGGATCTTCCCCTGACGTGGCACTTTGTCGGTCAACTGCAGACCAACAAGGTCCGTTCCGTGGTCGGTTATGCCGGTCTGGTGCAGTCGGTGGATCGTCCCAAGCTCGTCACAGCTCTCTCGACGGCCGCCGCGGGCGCGGAGCGCGAGCTCGGGTGCCTCATCCAGGTGGCCCTCGACGCCGAGGAGAACGGCCGGGGCGAGCGCGGCGGCGTGGGTCCGGGCGGAATCGAAGAGTTGGCCGGCCTCGTGGCCGGGGCGCCGGGGCTGCGGCTCGATGGTCTGATGACCGTCGCGCCGCTGACCGGACCGTATGCGGGGCGGCAACAGGCGGCGTTCGAGCGGTTGATGGAATTCTCAACCCTCCTGCGCGCGGCTCATCCTGCTGCGAACATGGTGTCGGCAGGGATGAGTGCGGACCTCGAGCAGGCCGTTTCGGCCGGGGCGACACATGTGCGCGTCGGTACGGCGGTACTCGGAGTCCGACCCGGGCTCGGGTAACGTCGCCAAGAAGTCGGACCACAGCAGAAAATATGGTCATTCTCGCTGTCGGGCGGGGAGGCCTCGTGGATCGCGGGCAGTTGGTGACGACAGCCGATCCACCACAGAGCGGAGGACTCAGAGCATGGCCGGCGCGATGCGCAAGATGGCGGTCTACCTCGGCCTCGTGGAGGACGATGGGTACGACGGTCCGGGGTTCGACCCCGATGACGAGTTCGAACCCGAGCCGGAGCCCGAGCGTGACCGCAGAAGGCACGAACCGTCGCATCAGTCGCACCAGTCCCACCAGTCGCAAAGGGACGAATCGGTACGAGTGGTGCAGCCACCCGCCCAGCGTGAACCGGCACCCCATTCCGCTTCGCTAGCCGCGGAATCCGGACGTCCGGCACGAATCGCCCCCGTGGCATCCATCACACCTGAACGCCAGAGCCTGGAGAAGAACGCACCGGTGATCATGCCCAAGGTCGTGTCCGAGCGGGAGCCGTACCGCATCACCACATTGCACCCGCGGACCTACAACGAGGCCCGTACCATCGGGGAACACTTCCGCGAAGGCACTCCGGTGATCATGAATCTGACCGAGATGGACGACACGGACGCGAAGCGACTTGTCGACTTTGCCGCCGGTCTGGTCTTCGGTCTCCATGGCAGCATTGAACGAGTGACGCAGAAGGTGTTCCTGTTGTCGCCTGCTAACGTCGATGTAACGGCGGAGGACAAGGCTCGCATCGCAGAGGGCGGGTTCTTCAACCAGAGCTGAGACGCAAGTGACGCAGTAGTTGCCGTAGACGCAGTACCGAACGACGAAGCACGAGTAACAGGGGAGAGGGAACCGCGGACATGAGCGTGGTCTTGCAGGTGCTTTACATCGCGCTGATGTGCTTCCTCATCGTGCTGATCTTCCGGTTGGTCATGGACTACGTCTTCCAGTTCGCCCGCTCATGGCAACCCGGCAAGCCGATGGTGGTCGTTCTGGAGGCCACCTACACTGTCACTGATCCACCGCTCAAGCTTCTGCGGCGGTTCATCCCGCCGCTACGTCTCGGGGGCGTGGCGCTCGACCTGTCCTTCTTCGTACTGATGATCATCGTCTACATCCTGATCTCCGTCGTGAGTTGGCTGTGAACGATACGGTCTTGCCGAATGCCGACGACTACGTTGAGGTGAAGAGATGCCGTTGACCCCCGAGGACGTGCGGAACAAGCAGTTCACGACCGTCCGCCTCCGAGAAGGCTATGACGAGGACGAGGTCGATGCCTTCCTCGATGAGGTCGAAGCCGAACTGACCCGCCTGCTCCGTGAGAACGAGGACCTGCGCGCCAAGCTGGCCGCAGCCACCCGTGCCGCAGCGCAGAACCAGCAGCAGGGCGGAATGCGCAAGGGCCCCGACGGGCCCCAGGACCAGCGCGGTCCCGGCGCCCCCGTGCCTGCCGCAATATCGGGCCCGCAGCCGGTCCCGCCGCAGCAGCAGCAGCAGATGGGCGGCCCCATGGGCGGCCCGCCGCAGCTGCCCGGCGGTGCGCCGCAGCTGCCCGCAGGCCCCAGCGGGCACGGCCCGCAGGGCGGTCCGCAGGGTCAGGGCCCGATGGGTCAGGGTCCGATGGGCCAGGGTCAGATGGGCGGCCCCATGGGCGGTCCGATGGGTCAGGGCCCCATGGGTGGCCCGCAGATGCCGCAGCCCGGTCAGGGCCCCGGTGGCGACAGCGCCGCCCGTGTGCTCTCCCTCGCGCAGCAGACCGCTGACCAGGCGATCGCGGAGGCCCGTTCCGAGGCCAACAAGATCGTCGGTGAGGCCCGCTCGCGCGCCGAGGGCCTCGAGCGTGACGCCCGAGCCAAGGCCGACGCCCTGGAGCGGGATGCGCAGGAGAAGCACCGCGTCGCGATGGGCTCCCTGGAGTCCGCCCGCGCCACGCTTGAGCGCAAGGTCGAGGACCTGCGCGGCTTCGAGCGCGAGTACCGCACGCGTCTGAAGTCCTACCTGGAGTCGCAGCTGCGCCAGCTGGAGACCCAGGCCGACGACTCGCTGGCTCCGCCGCGTACTCCGGCCACCGCCTCGCTGCCGCCGTCCCCGGCGCCTTCGATGGCCCCGGCCGGTGCGGGTGCCCCGTCCTACGGCGGCGGCAACCAGTCGATGGGTGGCAACAACCAGCCCCCCGGCGGCCCGTCGTACGG
This sequence comes from Streptomyces sp. NPDC046465, assembly GCF_040646035.1. NCBI lineage: Bacteria > Bacillati > Actinomycetota > Actinomycetes > Kitasatosporales > Streptomycetaceae > Streptomyces > Streptomyces sp. NPDC046465. Next base: position 80,698 of record NZ_JBEYZK010000021.1, on the reverse strand, counting down.
CGGCCAGCAGCAGATGTCCCCGGCTATGACCCAGCCGATGGCGCCGGTGCGGCCGCAGGGCCAGCAGCCGATGCAGCAGGCCCCGTCGCCGATGCGTGGCTTCCTCATCGACGAGGACGACAACTGACGGGCGTGACCACGCCATAGGCGTCGGCAGCGTTCAGGGCCGGGCCCCCGGATTTTTCCGGGGGCCCGGCCCTTTTGTGCGTGGGTACGCAACACATCGGGTGTGGGTACACGACACACCGGGTGTGGGTACGCAACACAAAGGCCCGGTCCGCCGAGATTTCTGGCGGGCCGGGCCTTCGTACGAGCGGTTACGCCTTGCGGAGGCGGAACGTCAGCTTCAGGGAGTCGTCCGTGAACGGCTCCCCGAACGTGTCGTCCGCCTCACCCGAAGCGAACTCCGTGGCGAGGACCTCGTCGGAGATGAGCCCGGCGTGGTCGGACAGGGCCGTGACCACCTCGGCGTCCGGAGAGGTCCAGCGCAGGACGATCCGGTCCGCGACGTCCAGGCCGCTGTTCTTGCGGGCCTCCTGGATGAGCCGGATCGCGTCACGGGCCAGGCCCGCCCGGCGCAGCTCCTCGGTGATCTCCAGGTCAAGGGCGACCGTGGCACCGGACTCGGACGCCACCGACCAGCCCTCGCGCGGGGTCTCCGTGATGATGACCTCGTCCGGGGCGAGCGTCACCGTCTCGCCGTCGACCTCGACGGAGGCCGTGCCCTCGCGCAGGGCCAGGGAGAGCGCTGCCGCGTCGGCCTCGGCGACGGCCTTGGCGACCGCCTGGACCCCCTTGCCGAAGCGCTTGCCGAGGGCCCGGAAGTTCGCCTTGGCGGTCGTGTCGACCAGGGAACCGCCGACTTCGGAGAGTGTCGCCAGCGAGGAGACGTTGAGCTCCTCGGTGATCTGCGCGCGCAGCTCGGGGCCGAGCGTCTCGAAGCCGGTCGCGGCGACGAGCGCCCGGGACAGCGGCTGACGGGTCTTGACGCCCGACTCCGCGCGCGTGGCACGGCCGAGCTCGACCAGACGGCGCACGAGGGCCATCTGCTTCGAGAGCTCGGGGTCGATCGCCGGCAGGTCGGCCTCGGGCCACGACGTCAGGTGCACCGACTCCGGGGCGTCCGGGGTGACCGGCACGATCAGGTCCTGCCAGACACGCTCCGTGATGAACGGCGTCAGCGGGGCCATCAGGCGCGTCACCGTCTCGATGACCTCGTGCAGGGTGCGCAGCGCCGCCTTGTCGCCCTGCCAGAAGCGGCGGCGCGAGCGGCGGACGTACCAGTTGGAGAGGTTGTCGACGAATACCGAGAGGAGCTTGCCCGCGCGCTGGGTGTCGTAGCTCTCCAGGGCCTGGGTGACCTGGTCGGTCAGCGCGTGCAGCTCGCTGAGCAGCCAGCGGTCCAGGAGCGGGCGGTCGGCGGGCGCCGGGTCGGCGTCACTGGGTGCCCACTGTGTGGTGCGGGCGTACAGCGCCTGGAAGGCGACCGTGTTCCAGTACGTGAGGAGCGTCTTGCGGACGACTTCCTGGATGGTGCCGTGGCCCACGCGCCGGGCCGCCCAGGGGGAGCCGCCGGCCGCCATGAACCAGCGCACCGCGTCGGCGCCGTGCTGGTCCATGAGCGGGATGGGCTGGAGGATGTTGCCCAGGTGCTTGGACATCTTGCGGCCGTCCTCGGCGAGGATGTGGCCGAGACAGACCACGTTCTCGTACGACGACTTGTCGAAGACGAGGGTGCCCACCGCCATCAGCGTGTAGAACCAGCCGCGCGTCTGGTCGATGGCCTCCGAGATGAACTGCGCCGGATACCGGCTCTCGAAGAGCTCCTTGTTCTTGTACGGGTAGCCCCACTGCGCGAACGGCATCGAGCCCGAGTCGTACCAGGCGTCGATGACCTCCGGCACGCGCGTGGCCGTCGATCCGCAGCCCTCCTGCGGGCAGGTGAAGGTGATCTCGTCGATGAACGGGCGGTGCGGGTCGAGGTCCGACTGGTCCGTGCCGGTCAGGTCGGAGAGCTCGGCACGCGAGCCGACGCAGGTGAGGTGGTCCTCCTCGCAGCGCCAGATGGGCAGCGGGGTGCCCCAGTAGCGGTTGCGGGACAGCGCCCAGTCGACGTTGTTGGTCAGCCAGTCGCCGAAGCGGCCGTGCTTGACCGAGTCCGGGAACCAGTTGGTCTTCTCGTTCTCCTGGAGGAGGCGGTCCTTGATGGCCGTGGTGCGGATGTACCAGGAGGGCTGCGCGTAGTACAGGAGCGCCGTGTGGCAGCGCCAGCAGTGCGGGTAGCTGTGCTCGTACGCGATGTGCCGGAAGAGCAGGCCCCGGTCGTCGAGGTCCTTGGTGAGCGTCTCGTCGGCCTTCTTGAAGAAGACACCGCCCACGAGCGGGACGTCCTCCTCGAAGGTGCCGTCGGGACGCACCGGGTTCACGACCGGAAGGCCGTACGAGCGGCAGACCTTGAGGTCGTCCTCACCGAAGGCGGGGGACTGGTGGACGAGACCGGTGCCGTCCTCGGTGGTGACGTAGTCGGCGTTGACGACGTAGTGCGCGGGCTCCGGGAACTCGACGAGCTCGAAGGGGCGCTGGTAGTTCCAGCGCTCCATCTCGGCGCCGGTGAAGGTCTCGCCGGTGGTCTCCCAGCCCTCGCCGAGCGCCTTCTCGACGAGCGGCTGGGCGACGACCAGCTTCTCCGTGCCGTTCGTCGCGACGACGTACGTGACGTCGGGGTGCGCGGCGACGGCGGTGTTGGAGACGAGGGTCCAGGGGGTCGTAGTCCAGACGAGGAGTGATGCCTGGCCCGCGAGGGGACCGGAGGTGAGCGGGAAACGGACGTAGACGGACGGGTCGACGACCGTCTCGTAGCCCTGGGCCAGCTCGTGGTCGGACAGGCCCGTGCCGCAGCGCGGGCACCAGGGGGCGACGCGGTGGTCCTGGACGAGGAGGTCCTTGTTGAAGATCTCCTTCAGGGACCACCAGACCGAATCGACGTACTCCGGGTTCATCGTCCGGTACGCGTCGTCGAGGTCGACCCAGTAGCCCATGCGGGTCGTGAGGTCGGCGAAGGCGTCGGTGTGCCGGGTCACGGACTCGCGGCACTTGGCGTTGAACTCGGCGATGCCGTACGCCTCGATGTCCTTCTTGCCGTTGAACCCGAGCTCCTTCTCGACCGCGAGCTCGACCGGGAGGCCGTGGCAGTCCCAGCCGGCCTTGCGGGCGACGTGGTAGCCCCGCATGGTGCGGAAGCGCGGGAAGACGTCCTTGAAGACGCGGGCCTCGATGTGGTGGGCGCCCGGCATGCCGTTGGCGGTCGGCGGGCCCTCGTAGAACACCCACTCGGGGCGGCCCTCGGACTGATCGAGGCTCTTGGCGAAGATCTTCTGCTCGCGCCAGAAATCGAGCACGGCGTGCTCGAGGGCGGGCAGGTCGACCTGGGCGGGCACCTGGCGGTACTGCGGCGGCGTCATCAACGAGCTCCTCCAACGGATGTGCTGCCTTCCGTCGGAGGGACGAGAGCCGTGTGCGCCTGGTGCGGCGCGCTCCCGCGGTACCACCCTCCTTGGCCCTCCGGAACGGGTTTCGTGCCGGTGAGCCCCCTCATTGGGGTCGCGAAACCGGTTCTACCGGCCGCAGCCCGAGGGCTTCGGCTTTCTTCCGGCGGCTCCGGGGTGATCTTCACGTCGCGCTGGCCCCCGGGCTCACACCGTCCCCGGGTCGCTCATGGCCGCGTACGCCGCTACTCGTCCCCATCCACGCTTCTCGCTGGCGCCCAGTGTACGGGGCCGGGGCGGGCGGGGCCGACCGGTTATGGGCGCGGTGGGGCGGGGGCCGCTCAGGCGTGCCGGGGGGCCTCGTCCTTGAGGGATTCACGGACCGTCCTCCGCAGCTCGGGGCTGTCGGTGTGGCCGTGCACGGACATGGCGTGCTCACTGGCGGCGCGGACCACTTCTTCCTCTTCGCCGGAGATGGCGAGGGTGCAGTTGGTCTCGCTCGGGAATTCTCTGCAGTCGGCTGTCTTGCGCATGGCGCACCTTCTTACTCGTGTCTTATTTTATGCCTCCGATCCGGCCCATGGGCGGGCTCGCGTCCGCGCCCGTCGAGACGGTGGCACTGACCCGAATGGCGACATGGCCGCCGCCCGGTTCCGGGGCCGGCGTACCGGTCGGATTACCCGGCAGGGAGTTGGGCACAACGCATGCAGACTCGCCGCGCGGTACCCGCGGGGCGGGTGGATCGGGCGGCGTGCCCCGTTGCCGCGGGCCTGGAGTCGATTTATCGTCCCAGCACGATTCGCGTGCAAGATCACAAAATGTGAAGGGGCCGCGGCCATGGTGGCGAAGAAGACCGCCGTACAGCAGTCGGCGTCCGGCAGATCCACCGGCGCGGGGAAGACAACCGCGGCCGAGAAGACGGCAGCCGGAAAGGGCGCTGTGGCCGAGGAGGCGGCGCCCAAGAAGACAGCCGCCGAGAAAGCCACCGCAAAGAAGACCGTCGCCAAGAAGGCCCCGGCAAAGAAGAGCGCTGCCAAGAAGGCCGTCCCTGCAAAGAAGGCGACCGCTGGGAAGAGCGCGGCGAAGAAGAGTACGGCGAAGAAGAGTACGGCCAAGAAGAGCACGGCCAGGGAAACGGCCGCGTCCGCGGCCGAGGATGCGGCTGAGGCCGCGGAGACGACGGGAGCCACGACGGTGGTTGCGAAGAAGACTCCGGGCACGGCGACAGCAGCGAAGACGCCGACGGCGGTGCCCAAGGCGCGGGCGGGCGCGGCGGGGTCAGGCGAGCTCGCGGTCCGGCCCGGCGAGGACCCCTGGACCCCTGCGGAGGTCGCGGAGGCCAGGACCGAACTCCAGAGCGAGACACTGCGCCTCGGCAGCGAGATCGCGGCCTCCGAAGAGGCCCTCGCGGGGCTGATGCGGGACTCCGGGGACGGCGCGGGCGACGACGACGCGGACACCGGTACGAAGAACATCACGCGGGAGCACGAGATGGCGCTCGCCGCCAACGCACGCGAGATGCTGGAGCAGACCGAGCGCGCCCTGGAGCGCCTCGACGCCGGGACGTACGGTCTCTGCGAGAACTGCGGCAAGCCGATCGGCAAGGCCCGGATGCAGGCCTTCCCGCGCGCGACGCTGTGCGTGGAGTGCAAGCAGAAGGAGGAACGGCGCTACTGAGCCCAGCCTGGGCGCCGGGGGGCGTACGCGTGTGCCGTACGCTCGTCCCCAGTCAGGTACCTAGGTTGAGGGACTCACGTGGCAGAGGCGGAGCGCATCATCGGTACGCCGGACATTCCTGAGGCGGCTGGGGCGGAGCCGGAGCACTCCGGTGCGGCGGCGGAGAAGCCCGGCGAGTCCGGCGCCGTCGCGGACCAGGACGGGCAGCCCGCCAAGGGCAGGCGCAGGATCGCCGTGCTCTTCGCGGTGGCCGTCGTCGCGTACGCCCTGGACCTGATCAGCAAGATGATCGTGGTGGCGAAGCTGGAGCACCACGAGCCGATCGAGCTCGTCGGCGACTGGCTGCGCCTCTCCGCCATCCGCAACGCCGGTGCCGCCTTCGGCTTCGGCGAGGCCTTCACCATCATCTTCACCTGCATCGCGGCGGCGGTCATCGTGGTGATCGCCCGCCTCGCCCGCAAGCTGTACAGCCTGCCGTGGGCGATCGCGCTCGGCCTGCTGCTCGGCGGCGCGTTGGGCAACCTCACCGACCGGCTGTTCCGCGCGCCCGGCGTCTTCGAGGGCGCGGTGGTCGACTTCATCGCCCCGAAGGGCTTCGCGGTCTTCAACCTCGCGGACTCGGCGATCGTCTGCGGCGGCATCCTGATCGTGCTGCTCTCCTTCCGCGGCCTCGACCCGGACGGCACCGTCCACAAGGACTGAAGGACTGAGGTCACAGGCCCTGCGAAGGGCTGTGGTGCGGGAGTGTCGGTGCGCTCCTGCATACTCAATGGGTGAGCACGATTCCCGAGATCCGAACCCTGCCCGTGCCGGACGGCCTGGAGGGCGAGCGCGTCGACGCCGCCATCTCGCGCATGTTCGGGTTCTCCCGTACGAAGGCCGCCGAGCTTGCCGCGGCGGGGAAGGTCTCGGTCGACGGCTCGGTGGTCGGCAAGTCCGAGCGGGTGCACGGCGGCGCCTGGCTGGAAGTGGAGATGCCGCAGGCGGCCGCGCCGGTGCAGATCGTCGCCGAGCCCGTCGAGGGCATGGAGATCATCCATGACGACGACGACATCCTCGTGATCGTCAAGCCGGTCGGCGTGGCCGCGCACCCGAGTCCGGGCTGGACCGGGACCACCGTGATCGGCGGCCTCGCGGCGGCCGGGTACCGCATCTCCACCTCCGGTGCCGCCGAGCGCCAGGGCATCGTGCACCGCCTCGACGTGGGCACGTCCGGCCTGATGGCCGTCGCCAAGTCGGAGCGGGCGTACACCTCCCTGAAGCGCCAGTTCAAGGAGCGCACGGTCGACAAGCGCTACAACGCGCTGGTGCAGGGCCACCCCGACCCGATGAGCGGCACCATCGACGCCCCGATCGGCCGCCACCCGAACCACGACTACAAGTGGGCGGTCACGGCCGAGGGCAAGCCCTCCGTGACGCACTACGACCTCATCGAGGCGTTCCGGGCGGCCTCGCTGCTCGACATCAAGCTGGAGACGGGCCGCACGCACCAGATCCGTGTGCACATGGCGGCGCACCGGCACCCGTGCGTGGGCGACCTGACGTACGGCGCGGACCCGACGCTCGCCAAGCGCCTCGGCCTCACGCGCCAGTGGCTGCATGCCGTCCGGCTCGGCTTCGAGCACCCGGGCGACGGGCAGTGGGTGGAGTTCGAGAGCCAGTACCCCGACGACTTGCAGCAGGCGCTCGACCGGGTGCGGGCGGAGAGCTCGTGACCGGTGTGACGATCCGGGTCGCGGAGAGCACCGACGACCTGGAGGCCTGTTTCGCGGTCCGCAAGGACGTGTTCGTGGCCGAGCAGCAGGTGCCGGAAGACCTGGAGTACGACGCGTACGACGCCGGGGCGGTGCACGTCCTGGCCGTGCGCGAGGACGGTCTGCCGCTCGGCACGGGCCGCCTCCTGACCGGCGCCGCCGCGGCCGCGAAGAACGGCGGGGACGCCACGGTGGGCGCGCTCGGCCGCCTCGCGGTGACGCGGGCCGCCCGCGGACTCGGCGTCGGTGCCCGTCTGGTCGGGGCCATCGAGGACGCGGCACGCGCGCGTGGCCTGACCGCCGTGGACCTGCACGCGCAGACCCACGCCCTGGGCTTCTACGAACGCCTCGGCTACGAGGTGTACGGACCGGAGTTCCCCGACGCGGGCATCCCGCACCGGGCCATGCGCAAGCCGCTGACCGACTAGCACCGGCCCGGCACCGGCCCGGCACCGGCGCGGCACCGGCCCGGCACCGGCCCGGCGCCGCTTCCGCCGCGAACAGGACGCCGAGAGGCATTGATCCGGTTGGCGGTGAAGGCGTGGCAGGGTTGAGGTCTTGATCGTTCGAGTCTCGACCGCCGGAGGGCACAACCCGTGGATCAATTGGCACTGGTGCTCATCCTGCTGCTCGGTGCCGTGGTCACCGTGCCGCTGGGCGACCGGCTCGGGCTTCCCGCGCCGGTCCTGATGACGCTGGCGGGGATCGGCATGGCCCTGCTGCCGTTCGTGCCCAACGTCGAGATCCCGCCCGACTACATCCTGCCGCTGGTCCTGCCGCCGCTGCTCTACGCCTCCGTGCAGCGCACCTCCTGGCGGCAGTTCACGGCCAACATCCGGCCCATCTTCCTGCTCGCCGTTGCGCTGGTCTTCGTGACGACGGCGGCGGTCGCCGCGATGGCCAACGCCATAGTGCCGGGGCTGCCGATCGCGGCGGCCGTGGCGCTCGGGGCGCTCGTCGCGCCGCCCGACCCCGTCGCGGCGACCGCGGTCGCGGGGGCCCTCGGCCTGCCGCGCAGGCTCGTGTCGATCCTGGAGGGCGAGGGGCTCTTCAACGACGTCACGGCCATCGTGCTCTACCACGTGGCGATCGCCGCGGCGATGAGCGGCACCTTCTCGCTGCCGTCCGCCGCGGGCCTCCTGGTGCTGTCCGGCGTGGTCGCCGTCGCCGTCGGCCTTGTGCTCGGCTGGCTCACCAACAAGCTCATGGGGCTGCTCGGCGACGCCACCCTGCAGACCGGCCTGACGCTCCTCGTACCGTTCGTCAGTTACGTACTCGCCGAGGAACTGCTCGGCTCCGGCGTGCTCGCCGTCCTGACCACCGCGCTCTACCTCGCGGAGAACGCAGTCGACGCCGACGACGTGCTCGGGCGGATCACCGGGCAGACCTTCTGGCAGATCGTCGACACCCTGGTCACCGGTATCGCGTTCGGGCTCATCGGCCTCGAACTGCACAATGTCTTCGGCATCGCCAAGGGCCACCAGTGGCAGATGTACGGCTGGGGCGCGGCGATCGTCGCCGTCGTGGTCGGCGTACGGCTGCTCTGGCTGCTGCCCGCGACCTGGCTGGCCAAGCGGCTGCACAAGCGGCGGGACGTCGACGAGGAGATCCCGACGACCTGGCGCGAGACGGTCGTCATGTGGTGGGCGGGGATGCGGGGGGTGGCGTCCGTCGCGCTTGCGCTCGCCATCCCGCTCAAGACGGACGACGGGACTCCGTTCCCCGCCCGCGAAGAGATCATCTTCATCGCGTTCTGCGTGATCATGGCGACCCTCGTCGTGCAGGGGCTCACGCTGCCCTGGCTGGTGCGCAAGCTCAATGTGCGGGCCGACGCCGACGCGGAGCGCGAGCTGGAACGGAGGCTCGCACTCCGCGCGGCCAAGGCCGCCAAACGGCGCCTCAAGGAGATCGAGGACGTCGAGGAGCTCCCCGAGGACCTCTCCGAGCGGCTGCAGCGCGGCGCGCTCGACATCGGCGCCAGGATCAGCCCGGATCTCCTCGACGACGAGCGGCGCGCGCGGTACGCCAAGCGCGTCGACCGGCTCAAGGCGGTCCAGCGCATCCAGCGCGAGATGATGTCGGCCGCCCGCCACGAGGTCCTCGCGGCGCGCAGCGAACCCGGCGCCGACCCCGAGGTCGTCGACCGGGTCCTGCGCCACCTCGACGTACGCAGCCTGCGGTGAGACGCGGCCCTGCCGGGCTCAGCCGCGCCCCGTCCGCGGCACGTCCGGCGAGAACGGGTCGTGCCGGGGGCGGTGGCCGTTGGTCAGGGGTTCGACGGCCGAGACGGTGGTGACCCGCGGCAGCGCGTAGGAGTGGTGCTCGGTGAGCCAGCGGACCATCTGCTCGCGCACCGTGACCCGCACCGTCCATATGTCGTCCGCGTCCTTCGCGGTGACCAGGGCGCGGACCTGGATCGTGCTCGTCGTGGTGTCCGTGACCGCGAGGCCCCAGTCCCGGCCGTCCCACGCCGCGCAGTCGCGCAGGATGTCGTGCAGCCGGTCGCGCATCAGCGCGATCGGCGCCGTGTGGTCCAGCTGGAAGAAGACGGTGCCGGTCATCTCGGCGCCGCCCCGCGACCAGTTCTCGAACGGCTTCGCGGTGAAGTACGAGACGGGCATCGTGATCCGGCGCTCGTCCCAGGTGCGGACGGTCAGGAAGGTCAGCGTGATCTCGTCGACCGTGCCCCACTCGCCGTCCACCACCACCGTGTCCCCGAGCCGCACCATGTCGCCGAAGGCGATCTGCAGCCCCGCGAAGAGGTTGCCGAGGGTGGACTGGGCGGCGACACCGGCGACGATGCCGAGGATGCCCGCGGAGGCGAGCAGCGAGGCGCCCGCCGCCTGCATGGCGGGGAAGGTCAGGAGCATCGCGGCGGTGGCCACGACGCCGACGATCGCGGTGACCACCCGCTGGATGAGGGTCACCTGCGTGCGGACCCGGCGGACCCGGGCCGGGTCCCGGTGCATGGCCGCGTAGCGCGCGTACGACGTCTCGACGACCGCCGCCGCGATCCGCACCACCAGCCAGGCGGTCGAGCCGATGAGGACGAGGGTGAGGGTCCGGCCGATCTGCTCGGAGTGGTCCTTGGCGAGCTTGGCCTGGCCGTAGGAGCCTCTCAGGAGTGCGCCGCACAGGACGACTTGCAGGGGGACGCGGCCGCGGCGCAGCAGGCCCCAGAGCGGGGTCTCGTGGTGCCGTTCGTCGGCCCGGCGCAACAGGACGTCGACCAGCCAGCCGACGATCACCGTGAGCACGACCGAGCCGCCGATCACGATCAACGGGCGCAGTACGTCTTCCATGCCTCCGAGGGTAGGGGTACGGGCCGAATGGCACGATGGCCCCATGAACATCATGCTTTTCCACTCGACGTACGGGCTGCGGCCCGCGGTGCACGCGGCGGCGGACCGGCTGCGCGCCGAGGGGCACGAGGTGTCGACCCCCGATCTCTTCGCGGGCCGCGTCTTCGACGACGTCGAGGAAGGAAGGGCCTTCCAGGAGGAGCTCGGCAAGGACGAGATCCTGAAGCGGGCGATCCTCGCCGCCGCGCCCTACTCGGAGCGCGGTCTGGTCTACGCCGGCTTCGCGCTCGGCGCCGCCACCGCGCAGACCCTCGCCCTCGGCGACGCGAAGGCGCGCGGCCTGCTGCTCCTGCACGGCACCTCCGACATCGCGGAGAACGCGTCCGTGGACGAGCTGCCGGTGCAGCTGCACGTCGCCGAGCCCGACCCGTTCGAGTCCGACGACTGGCTGAGCGCCTGGTACCTGCGGATGGGCCGGGCCGGGGCCGACGTGGAGGTCTACCGCTACGCGGGCGCCGGGCACCTCTACACCGACCCGGACCTCGACGACTACGACGCCGAGGCCACGGAGGCGACGTGGCGCACGGCGCTCGGCTTCCTGAAGACCCTCTAGAGGTCCCGGGCATCAGTGGACAGGCGCGTCAGCGGACCGGGGCGTCCACCCGCTCGACCTTCTGCGTGCCGCTGCGGGTGCGGTACGAGCGGAGCCAGGACGAGGTCGCCGCGGGGTCGGTCCGGTCGGAGACCGCGTAGTAGTCCATCTGCGAGCGCTCGGCGGTGACGTCGAGGACCCCGTAGCCGTGCGAGTCCATGTCCAGCCACTTCACGTGGCGGTTGGCGGCCCTGATGGCGCCCGCGGCCACGAGGGACACCGTGTGCGGGGCGACATGGAGCATGTCGTCGACGTTGTCGGAGCTCACCGAGGTGACCACGAACTCGGTGGCGGCGGAGGCCGAGAGCGGGTAGGTGGCCGCCCGGGCCGGTACGTCGTTCGCCCAGGCCATGTGGATGTCGCCGGTCAGGAAGACGGTGTTCTGGATCTTGCGGTCGCGCAGGTGGCCGATGAGCTCCTTGCGGTCGTCCGTGTAGCCGTCCCACTGGTCGGCGTTGATGGCCAGGCCCTCCTTGGGCAGGCCGAGCAGCTCCGCAAGGGGTTCCAGGAGATGGGCGGGCAGGGAGCCGAAGGCGACCGGCGAGATCATCACCGAGGTGCCGACCAGCTTCCAGGCCGCGTCCGACGACGCCAGGCCCGCCTTCAGCCAGTCCAGTTGGGCCCGGCCCGTGATCGTGCGGTCCGGGTCGTCGACGTCGCCGCTGCCGAACCCCGCCTGCTCGGAGCGGAAGGACCGCAGGTCGAGGAGGTGCAGGTCGGCGAGTTTGCCGTAGCGGACGCGGCGGTAGACGGTGCCCTCGGTCGAGGGGCGTACGGGCATCCACTCGAAGTACGCCTGCTTCGCCGCGGCCATGCGCGCCGCCCACCCGCCCTCGGTCTCGGCCGAGTGGTTCACCGCGCCGCCCGACCAGGCGTTGTCGGCGAACTCGTGGTCGTCCCAGATCGCGACGACCGGATGCGTGGCGTGCATCGCCTGCGCGTCGGGGTCGGTCTTGTGGACGCCGTGCCGGGTGCGGTAGTCGGCGAGTGTGATGATCTCGTGGGCCGGTTGGTGCGGGCGTACGACGTACTCGGCGGACGGGTACTGGCCGGTCTTGTACTCGTAGATGTAGTCGCCGACGTGCAGCACCGCGTCGAGCTCGGTGCGGGCCGCGAGATGGCGGTACGCGGAGAAGTAGCCCGCCTCCCAGTTGGCACAGGACACCACGCCGAAGCGGACGCCGTGCGCGGAGGCGTCGTGCGCGGGGGTGGTGCGGGTGCGGCCCACGGGGGAGTGCACGTCCCCCACGAGGAAGCGGAAGTAATAGGTGGACGCAGGGTGCAAGCCCCTTACGTCGGCCTTGACCGTGTGGTCGGAGGCGGCCCGCGCGGTGATGGCGCCGTGCGCCACGACCCGGGTGAAACCCTTGTCCTCGGCGACCTCCCAACTCACCTCCGTCTCGGGACCCTTGCCGGAGCCCGGTACGGCGTCGGGGACCGGGGTGACGCGGGTCCAGAGCAGGACGCCGTCGGGCAGCGGGTCTCCCGAGGCGACGCCGTGGTGGAAGGCGGGTCTCTCGGCGGCGTGCGCGGGTATCGCGGCGAGCGGGGCGCCGAGCGCGGCGGTGGCGGCCGCGGCCTTGACGACGGTACGGCGGCTCGGGGCAGCGGAGTTGAGCGACGGATGAAGATCATTTCGTCTGGTCACGGACGATTACGATACTGATCGGTAATCGCGAGAGGGGGGCGAACTCGGCAAGTTCGCCCCCCTCTTGAAAACTGTTCAGTTCTCGAAAACTCTTCGGTCCGCTACTTCGTGACGCCCGCCTTTTTCAAGGCGGCCTTCCAGGCGTCGGCGGTCTTCGGCGTCTCGACGACCTTGCCATTGATCTTGATGGTCGGGGTGGACTCCACGCCCTTGGCCGACTGGAAGGAATCGCTCATCGTGAGGGCCCAGCGGTCGAAGGTCCCCTTCTCGACGGCGCTCTTGAACTTCTTGTTGTTCTTGAGGGAGTCCACGGTGTTCGCGACCTTGATCAGGTACTTGTCCTCGGCGAAGTCGTCGGACGTCTCCTTGGGGTGGTACTTCGCCGAGTACAGCGCGGTCTTGTACTCCAGGAACGCGTCGGGGCTGACATCCAGGGCGGCGCCGAGCGCGCTGAGGGCGTTCTTCGACCCCTCACCCCCGAGGTTGTTGTCGAGGAACGTGCCGATGGTGAGGTCCAGCTTGTAGTCGCCGTCCTTCATGCCCTTGTCGACCGCGGAGCCGATGGACTGCTCCATGGCCGCACAACCGGGGCAGCGCGGGTCCTCGTAGAGGTGGACCGTGTTCTTCGTGTCGGACTTGCCGATCGTGACCGTCGTGCCGTCCTTGCCCGAGGTGTTCGCGGGCTTGACGAGCTTCTTGTCCGCGGCCTCTTCCCAGTGACCGGGCTTGTTGGACTGCATGACGGCGTAGCCGACACCGCCGGCTATCGCGAGGACGGCGACGATGGAGGCGCCGACGACGGCGACCCGCTTGCGCTGCTGGCGCTTGCGCTCGGCCTCCTGCTGGGCGCGGATCCGCTCGCGTGCGGCGTTCTTGGCGGCCTGGCTGTTGCGCTTGCTCATGATGGTCTTCTCCGTGTACGTGACTGCGTAAGGGGCTGCTGTGCTCAGGCGAAGGCGGCCGAGCACGGCGGTCCACGCCGCCCCACGAAGTGCACGAGCAGCCGCGTGCGCGCCGTCCGGACCCGGCGCGCGGGGCGCGGCAGGCGGCGTACGGGCATCCGGGACGTGGTGACCGCGGCGACCGCGATCAGCAGGGGCCGGAAGGTGGCGGCGCCGACCGCGCGAAGGAGCTGCGCGAGGGCCCGCTCGCCGCGCCGCAGCCAGGCCGCCGCGAGGAGGCCCACGCCGACGTGCGCCCCGAGCAGCAGCCAGGCGGCGCCCGGGTCCGCGTCGGCGAGCAGTTCGGCGGCGCTGTGCCCCTCGGCGGTCATCCGGGCCAGCGGGGTGCCCACGGGCGTCCCGCCGCACAGCACGTCGAAGCCGACGGCGCGCAGCGGGCCCGCGACGGGGCCGCCGGCCTCGCCGTAACAGACGTGCTGGCCCGCGGTGAACACCGTGTCGGCGGCCAGTTCGAGGGGGATGAGCAGGGCGGCGATCCGTCCGTAGCCGCGCTCCGCCCCCGCCGTCGCGTACGCGAGGGCGAAGACGGCGGCGGCGATGGCCGCGATGGTCGTCAGCGGCAGGGGAGCACGGGAGAGCAGCACGTGCGACGCGGCGGAGAGCGTCACGACGAGCGCCGTGAAGAGTGCCGCGCGCACGGCTCTGAGCTGAGTCCCGGACATGTCCATCGCCGAGGAGTGTGCCATGTGTTCCTGTGGGAGGTCCCTGAAGGGGGCCGGGGTCCCATGGTCCACGGGCGGCTACAGGCCCGGGATCCGGCCGTTGCGGAACAGGTCGACGAAGATCTGGTGGTCGGCCCGCGCACGTGCCCCGTAGCTGTGCGCGAAGTCGACGAGCAGGTCCGCGAAGCCGTCCTCGTCGGCCGCGATGGCGGCGTCGATGGCGCGCTCGGTGGAGAACGGCACCAGGTCCGAGTGGCCGCTCTCGTCGTCCGCGGCGGCGTGCATCGTGGCCGTGGCGCGGCCCAGGTCGGCGACGACCGAGGAGATCTCGTCCAGGTCGTCGATGTCCGACCAGTCCAGGTCCACCGCGTACGGGGACACCTCGGCGACGAGCTGGCCGGTGCCGTTCAGCTCGGTCCAGCCCAGCCACGGGTCGGCGTGCGCCTGCAGCGCGCGCTGCGAGATGACCGTGCGGTGCCCCTCGTGCTGGAAGTAGTCCCGGACGGCCGGGTCCGTGATGTGGCGCGAGACGGCGGGGGTCTGCGCCTGCTTGAGGTAGATCACGACGTCGTTCTCCAGGGCGTCGCTGTTGCCCTCAAGAAGGATGTTGTACGAGGGCAGGCCCGCGGAGCCGATGCCGATGCCGCGACGGCCGACGACGTCCTTCACGCGGTACGAGTCGGGGCGGGTGAGCGAGGACTCCGGCAGCGTCTCCAGATAGCCGTCGAAGGCGGCGAGCACCTTGTACCGCGTGGCGGCGTCGAGCTCGATGGAGCCACCGCCCGACGCGAAGCGGCGCTCGAAGTCACGGATCTCCGTCATCGAGTCCAGGAGGCTGAACCGGGTCAGGGAGCGGGCGTCGCGCAGCGCGTCCAGGAGGGGGCCCTGGGCGGTGTCCAGCGTGAAGGGCGGCACCTCGTCGCTCTTGGCGCCCGTGGCCAGGTCGTGGATCCGGTCGCGGTAGGCCGTGGCGTAGGTCCGCACGAGCCCGGTGATCTGGTCGTCGCCGAGCGCCTTGGTGTAGCCGATCAGGGCCACGGAGGCGGCGAAGCGCTTCAGGTCCCAGGTGAAGGGGCCGACGTACGCCTCGTCGAAGTCGTTCACGTTGAAGATCAGGCGGCCCTGGGCGTCCATGTACGTGCCGAAGTTCTCGGCGTGCAGGTCGCCGTGGATCCATACGCGGCCGGTGCGCTCGTCCAGGTAGGGACCGCCGTGCTGCTCGCGCTCCTGGTCGGTGTAGAAGAGGCAGGCCGTGCCGCGGTAGAACGCGAAGGCGGAGGCGGCCATCTTCCGGAACTTCACCCGGAACGCGGCGGGGTCCGCGGCGAGCAGCTCGCCGAACGCGGTGTCGAAGACGGCGAGGATCTGCTCGCCGCGCTGCTCAGCAGTGGGCTGCGGGACCGACATCGCTGGGTGCCTCCTGGTACGGGGTGGTGCGTGACATGGGGACGGATGCTCCGCCCCCGGCGGGACAGATGTTCCGCCCCTTCAACGCTTGACCGTACTCCCGAGTGCCCGCCGGCTGTCAGTGCCCCGGATTAGACTTCCACGCTGTCCCCCCAGACTGTCCGCAGCCTGTAGCCCAGCGTTCTCCGGAGGCCTTCCGCCGTGACCAAGCCGCCCTTCACGCACCTGCACGTCCATACGCAGTACTCGCTTCTGGACGGTGCCGCGCGGCTCAAGGACATGTTCAACGCTGCCAATGAGATGGGCATGTCGCACATCGCCATGTCCGACCACGGCAACCTGCACGGTGCCTACGACTTCTTCCACTCCGCGCAGAAGGCGGGTGTGACGCCGATCATCGGGATCGAGGCGTATGTCGCACCGGAGTCGCGCCGGAACAAGCGGAAGATCAAGTGGGGTCAGCCGCACCAGAAGCGCGACGACGTGTCGGGTTCGGGTGGTTATACGCACAAAACGATCTGGGCGGCGAACGAGACGGGGCTGCACAACCTGTTCAAGCTCTCCTCGGACGCCTACGCCGAGGGCTGGCTGCAGAAGTGGCCCCGGATGGACAAGGAGACGATCTCCCAGTGGTCGGAGGGGCTGATCGCCTCGACCGGCTGCCCCTCGGGCGAGCTGCAGACGCGTCTTCGGCTCGGGCAGTTCGACGAGGCGTTGCAGGCGGCCTCCGACTACCAGGACATCTTCGGCAAGGACCGGTATTTCCTGGAGCTGATGGACCACGGCATCGAGATCGAGCGCCGGGTCAGGGACGGGCTCCTCGAGGTCGGCAAGAAGCTCGGCATCCCGCCGCTGGTGACGAACGACTCGCACTACACGTACGCCCACGAATCCGTCGCGCACGACGCACTGCTCTGCATCCAGACCGGCAAGAACCTCTCCGACCCGGACCGCTTCCGCTTCGACGGCACCGGTTACTACCTGAAGTCGACGGACGAGATGTACGCCATCGACTCCTCCGACGCCTGGCAGGAGGGGTGCAGGAACACGCTCCTGGTGGCCGAGCAGATCGACACCACGGGCATGTTCGAGAAGCGCGACCTGATGCCGAAGTTCGACATCCCGGAGGGCTTCACCGAGGTCACCTGGTTCCAGGAGGAGGTCCGGGTCGGCATGGAGCGCCGCTACCCGGGCGGGGTCCCCGACGACCGGCAGCGCCAGGCCCAGTACGAGATGGACATCATCATCCAGATGGGGTTCCCGGGGTACTTCCTGGTGGTCGCCGACTTCATCATGTGGGCCAAGAACAACGGGATCGCGGTCGGCCCCGGCCGAGGCTCCGCGGCAGGATCGATCGTCGCGTACGCGATGGGCATCACCGACCTCGACCCGATCACGCACGGCCTGATCTTCGAGCGGTTCCTCAACCCCGAGCGCGTCTCCATGCCCGACGTCGACATCGACTTCGACGAGCGCAGGCGCGTCGAGGTGATCCGGTACGTGACGGAGAAGTACGGCGCCGACAAGGTCGCCATGATCGGCACGTACGGCAAGATCAAGGCGAAGAACGCCATCAAGGACTCCGCGCGCGTGCTCGGATATCCGTACGCGATGGGCGACCGCCTCACCAAGGCCATGCCCGCCGACGTCCTCGGCAAGGGCATCGACCTCTCCGGCATCACCGACCCCAAGCACCCGCGGTACAGCGAGGCGGGCGAGATCCGGGGGATGTACGAGAACGAGCCGGACGTCAAGAAGGTCATCGACACCGCCAAGGGCGTCGAGGGCCTGGTCCGGCAGATGGGCGTGCACGCGGCCGGCGTGATCATGTCCAGCGAGCCGATCGTGGACCACGCCCCGCTCTGGACGCGGCACACCGACGGCGTGACGATCACGCAGTGGGACTACCCCCAGTGCGAGTCGCTCGGCCTGCTCAAGATGGACTTCCTGGGCCTGCGCAACCTCACCATCATGGACGACGCCGTCAAGATGGTGCGGAACGACAAGGGCATCGACCTGGAGATGCTCTCGCTCCCGCTCGACGACCCGAAGACCTTCGAACTGCTCTGCCGCGGTGACACGCTCGGCGTCTTCCAGTTCGACGGCGGCCCGATGCGTTCGCTGCTCCGCCAGATGCAGCCCGACAACTTCGAGGACATTTCCGCCGTCTCGGCCCTGTACCGGCCGGGCCCGATGGGCATGAACTCGCACACGAACTACGCCGAGCGCAAGAACGGCCGCCAGGAGATCACGCCGATCCACCCGGAGCTCGAAGAGCCCCTGAAGGAGACGCTCGGCCTCACCTACGGCCTCATCGTGTACCAGGAGCAGGTGCAGAAGGCCGCCCAGATCATCGCTGGGTACTCGCTCGGCGAGGCCGACATCCTGCGCCGCGTGATGGGCAAGAAGAAGCCCGACGAGCTGGCGAAGAACTTCGTCCTGTTCCAGGAGGGCGCGAAGAAGAACGGCTATTCGGACGCCGCGATCCAGGCCCTGTGGGACGTCCTGGTCCCCTTCGCCGGGTACGCGTTCAACAAGGCGCACTCCTCCGCGTACGGCCTGGTCACCTACTGGACCGCCTACCTGAAGGCGAACTACCCGGCCGAGTACATGGCCGCGCTGCTCACCTCGGTCAAGGACGACAAGGACAAGTCGGCCGTCTACCTCAACGAGTGCCGCCGCATGGGCATCAAGGTCCTCCCGCCGAACGTGAACGAGTCCGTGCACAACTTCGCCGCCCAGGGCGACGACGTGATCCTGTTCGGCCTGGAGGCCGTCCGCAACGTCGGTACGAACGTGGTGGAGTCGATCGTCCGCTCGCGCAAGGCGAAGGGGAAGTTCACCTCCTTCCCCGACTACCTCGACAAGGTCGAGGCCGCCGCCTGCAACAAGCGCACCACGGAGTCGCTGATCAAGGCGGGCGCCTTCGACACGATGGGGCACACCCGCAAGGGCCTGACCGCTCAGTACGAGCCGATGATCGACAACGTGGTCGCGGTCAAGCGCAAGGAGGCCGAGGGCCAGTTCGACCTCTTCGGCGGGATGGGCGAGGAGTCCGGCGGCGACGAGCCGGGCTTCGGGCTCGACGTGGAGTTCTCCGAGGACGAGTGGGAGAAGACCTATCTGCTCGCCCAGGAGCGGGAGATGCTCGGTCTGTACGTCTCCGACCACCCGCTCTTCGGCCTGGAGCACGTGCTCTCCGACAAGGCCGACGCGGGCATCGGGCAGCTCACCGGCGGTGACTACTCGGACGGCTCGATCGTCACCATCGGCGGCATCATCTCGGGCCTGCAGCGCAAGATGACCAAGCAGGGCAACGCCTGGGCCATCGCGACCGTGGAGGATCTCGCGGGATCCATCGAGTGCATGTTCTTCCCGGCGACCTACCAGCTGGTGTCGACCCAACTCGTCGAGGACGCCGTGGTGTTCGTCAAGGGACGCCTCGACAAGCGCGAGGACGTGCCGCGGCTCGTCGCGATGGAGATGCAGGTCCCGGACCTGTCGAACGCGGGCACCAACGCGCCCGTGGTGATCACCATTCCCACGGTCAAGGTGAGCCCGCCGATGATCACCCGCCTCGGCGAGGTCCTCAGCCACCACCGGGGCAACAGCGAGGTGCGGATCAAGCTCCAGGGTGCCCAGAAGACCACCGTGCTGCGGCTCGACCGGCACCGCGTGAAGCCGGACCCGGCGCTCTTCGGCGACCTGAAGGTGCTCCTCGGTCCGTCCTGCCTCGCGGGGTGAGCCGACCGGAGTGAGTCATGAGGGGCGCGTCCGTCAGCGGGTGCGCCCCTCATGTGTGCCTGGATATGAATCAGTTGCGTCAGTTGTGGCCGAAGCGACGCTGGTGCTTACGGGCAACATCGGCAGGGCTGCCCTGGGCCTGCGACTGGATGTCCGACTGGGCCTCCGTCGCGGACGACTTGGCCTGCTCCTGCGCCTGCTCGGCCTGCGAGGCGCGGTCCTGAGGGCTGCCCTGCTTGCGGTTCTTGTTCTTGGCCATAGTGATCTTCCTCCTGAGGGGGATCTGGGGGCCAGACGCGATCAGATTCACATATGGCGGCAAAGCGCGCATTTCGGAGAATTACCGTGCGTAATACGGCCCATCGGCGAATGATCCACCCGATGCGCCACGCCGAAGATCGAGTTCCGGCCGTTAACCTTCGCCCGGTCGGGCAGACTCGAAGGGAACCCGACGCGGACCCGCACCCCTGATTCGTTGTCCTTACAGGGTGTCTTCGTGGGCCTTCGAGGGAACGTCCAGAGACCTCCGGGCAGACACGCCAGGGAACCTCCAGCGAAAGAGGGTGGACCGCGTGGATCGCTGCATCGTCCTGGTGGACGCCGGATATCTGCTCGGTGCCGCCGCGAGCCTCCTCGCCGGCGAACCGTCCAGGTCCCGGATCACCGTCGATCACACCGCCCTGATCCAGGGCCTTCGCGAGCGCGCGGAGTCGGACACCGAGCGCCCCCTGTTGCGTATCTACTGGTTCGACGGAGCCCCCGACCGGGTGCCGCAGCCCGAGCACCGGCGGCTGCGCGTCATGCCCCGGGTGACGGTCAGGCTCGGCGCCCTGACCCGCAGCGACGGCCGGTGGGCGCAGAAGGGCGTGGACGCCGCGATGCACGCCGAGCTGACCGAGCTGGCCCGCAACCGCGCCTGCTCCGACGTCGTGCTCGTCACCGGCGACGGCGACCTGCTGCCCGGCATGATGGCCGCCAAGGAGCACGGCGTCGCCGTCCACCTGTGGGCCGTGCAGGCCGCCGACGGCGACTACAACCAGTCCGAGGACCTGGTCGCCGAGGCCGACGAGCGGCGCGTCCTGGACCGGACCTGGATCACCAAGGCCGTCCGCCCCAAGGAGCTCACCGGCAGCTGCGCGCCGCCGCCCGTGCCGCGCCCCGAGATCGCCGCGATCCTCTCGGCGCCGCTGCCGGAGTCCGCGCTCGCCGCCGCCGCGCAGCACGCCGGGGCGGACGCCCCCGACCGGCACGCCGAACCCGCCGCCAACGGCCGCCAGGACGCCGAGCACCGCATCGCCACGGCCAAGGGCGTGCCCACCCCCAAGGACCTGGCCGCCCTGCGCGGCCCCGGCACCCAGGCCGCGCAGCACCCCACGAACGCCACGCTGCGCTGGTCCTCCGACAAGGGCTGGGTCGAGCGCCCCGGCGGCGCGGCGGAGGGCCCCGAGGCCGCCGCCCTGCCCACCCTCGCCCAGCTGACGACGGCCGAGCAGCGCTGGGCCGACCGCGAGGAGGACATCACCACCGTCGGCGGCGACCCCTTCGAGGTGGGGCAGGTGTTCGCACGGCGCTGGATGGCGCGCCTCCCCGAACAGCACAACCTGCAGAAGCTGTCGACGATGTACCCGCGCATCCCGCACCGCGTCGACGGGGAGCTGCTCCGCTACGCGGCACGGTTCGGCCTGCTCGCCCACAAGGACGACCAGATCGACGAGCACGACCGGTATGCGATCAGGGCGGGTTTCTGGCGGGAGATCGACGTGCGGACGGCCGCCGAGCACGCGCCCGCGGGGGACCGGGCCGGTGACTGATGCCGGGCGTACGGGGCGCCCCGGACGTCGCGCGTGCCCACCGACCCCGTAGGCTCGTCCTTCGTGAGTACGCGCCCGGCACCGGCAGTCCGACAGGGACTCCGTCAGGAACACGGCAACGACGCCGTCTGCGCGGTGCGCGACCTGGTGAAGACCTACCCGGCCGCCCGCGCCCGGCGCGGCAGGCCCGCGACCCCAGAGATCCGCGCCACCGACGGAATCCGCCTGACGGTGGAACGCGGCGAGATCTTCGGCCTGCTCGGCCCCAACGGTGCCGGCAAGTCCACCCTCGTACGCCAGCTGACCGGCCTGATGCGGCCCGACAGCGGGAGCGTCGAAATCCTCGGCCACGACATCGTGCGCCACCCCGAGCGGGCCGCCCGGCTCCTCGCCTACCTGGGCCAGGAGTCCACCGCCCTCGACGAGCTGACCGTGTCGCTCGCCGTCGAGACGACGGGACGGCTGCGCGGCCTCGACCTGCCGCAGGCCCGGACCGAGCGGGACGCGGTCCTCGCGGAGCTGGGTCTCACGCCCCTTGCCTCGCGGCCGCTGAAGAAGCTTTCCGGCGGGCAGCGGCGGCTCGCCTGCTTCGCCACCGCCCTTGTGGGGGAGCGGCCGCTGCTCGTCCTCGACGAGCCGACCACCGGCATGGACCCCGTCGCGCGCCGTGCCGTCTGGGCGGCGATCGACCGGCGGCGCGCCGAGCACGGCACGACGGTCGTGCTCGTCACCCACAACGTCATCGAGGCCGAGACCGTCCTCGACCGGGTCGCCGTCCTCGACCAGGGCAAGGTCATCGCCTGCGACAGCCCGGCCGGACTCAAGGAGCAGGTCGCCGACGAGGTCCGGGTGGAGCTCGTCTGGCGGGAGCGGGCGCCGCTGCACGTACCCGAGGTGGCCGCGCTCCGCGCGCTCGCCGCCGAGTCGGGCCGCCGGTGGTCCCTGCGTCTTGCGCCCGACGCGGCGCGGGCGGCCGTCGCCGCGGTGACCGGCGGGGCCGCCTTCGCCGCGCTCGACGACTTCACGCTGGCCACGCCCAGCCTGGAGGACGTCTATCTCGCGCTGGGCGGCAGCGGGCGGGGGCTGGTGAAATCGTGAGGGCTGACAGGTATCTGAGCAGGAGGGGCGTTCGGTGAGTGCGGTTCCCTTGGAGGCCGCCGTGCGGGCCGACAGTGCCCGGACGGAGCAGGAGGCCGGTGGGCCCGCGCCCCTCGGCCCGCCGGCCCGGCTGTTCCCGGCGCTCTCGGCCGTGTACCGGGCCCAGCTGTCCCGGGCCCGGGTCGCCCGGATACCGCTGCTGTTCGTGGCGACGTTCCAGTCCGTCGGGATCATGATCCTGATGCGGGGCGTCGTCGACGGGGGCGGCGAGGCGCGGGCCGTGGTCGCGGGATCCTCCGTGCTCGTCGTCGCGTTCGTCGCGCTCAACCTGCTCGCGCAGTACTTCGGGCAGCTCCGCTCCGACGGCGGCCTCGACCACTACGCCACGCTGCCGGTGCCGCCCGCCGCCGTGGTCCTCGGCGCCGCCGCCGCGTACGCCTCCTTCACGGTGCCCGGCACCTTCGTCACGGCGATCGTCGGCTGTGGACTCTTCGGCCTGCCGCTCACCCACCTGTGGGTGCTCCTCGCGGTGATCCCGCTGGCCGGTGCCGCGCTCGCGGGGCTCGGCGCGGCCCTCGGCCTGCTCGCGCCCCGGCCCGAACTGGCCACGCTCCTGGGCCAGATGGGCATGTCGGCGGCGCTGCTGCTCGGTGTGCTCCCGGCCGACCGGATGCCCACGGTGTTGCAGTGGGCGCGGGATCTGCTGCCCTCGACGTACGGCGTGGAGGCCTTCGCCCGTACGTTCGGGCCGGATCCGGACTGGGCCGTCGTCGCGCTCGACCTGGCGGTCTGCGCGGGGGTCGGCGTGGTCTCGCTCGCCGTCGCGACGTGGGCGTTCCGCCGGGCGGCCGTCCGGTGACGCGGTGCACAGGGACTGCTGGCACGATGTGAGGGTGACCGCACCGCTGACACCCTCCCAACCGCCGCACGACCGATCCCCGTACGACCCCTGGCAGGCAGCCGCGCAGCCGTCGGGAGCGACGTCTCCTCACGGATACGAGGAGGACGGTCCCGGCATGAAGACCGAAGTGCGGCAGTCCGCAGTGATCCTGGTCGTGGTGGCCGTCAGCGGCCTGCTGCTCGGCGCGCTGTGGATGTGGCTGGCGCCCCGCGTGCCGCTCATCTCCGACGGCAAGACGGTGTACCTGAAGGACACCGAGGGCGAGCAGGCGATGGGCGTGGACGGAACGTTCACGCTGCTCGCGCTCGGCTTCGGCGTCGTCTGCGGCGTCATCGTGTTCCTGCTGCACCGGCGCGGCGGCATCCCCCTGGTGGCCGGGCTTGCCCTCGGCAGCCTGCTGGGCGCGCTGCTCGCCTGGAAGGCCGGTATCTGGCTCGGCCCCGAGACGGACGTCGTGAAGCACGCCAAGGCCGTCGGCACGGGCGTGGTCTTCGACGCGCCACTCGAACTCAAGGCCAAGGGCACGCTCCTCGCCTGGCCGGTGGCCGCGCTGGCCGTGCACCTCGGCCTGACGGGCCTGTTCGGCCCCCGGGACCCGGAGCCGTATCCGGCGCCAGTGGCGTACGCGGGTCCCAGGGACGACGAAGCCACCGGCCGTCTCTGATCGGACGGGCCCCTACGCGGGGCGCTTCCCGTGGTTGGCCTTGCGCTTCTTCGCCCGCCATTTCCGCATGCGCGTCTTCTTCGACATGCCCTCGGTACTAGTCCCGGGCGGGACACGTGTCGAGGGCACTTTCGCGTCGTAGGCGAGGCCGGGCGCGGGCCCGGCTACGTCCGGCCGATCGGCGCCAGCACCGCGCCGGTGAGTGCAGCCAGGTCGCCCGGCGCCAGCTCGACCTCCAGGCCGCGGCGGCCCGCCGAGACGCAGATCGTGGCGTGCGCCGACGCCGAGTCGTCCAGGACCGTGCGCAGCTTCTTGCGCTGGCCGAGCGGTGAGATGCCGCCCCGTACGTACCCCGTGGTGCGCTCGGCGGCCGCCGGGTCCGCCAGCACGGCACGCTTGCCGGAGACCGCGGCGGCCAGCGCCTTCAGGTCGAGGGAGCCCGCGACGGGGACGACGGCCACGGTGAGCTCGCCGTCGACCTCGGCGACCAGCGTCTTGAAGACCCGGTCGGGGGAGACGCCCATGGCCTCGGCCGCCTCCTCGCCGTACGAGGGGTGGGCCGGGTCGTGCTCGTAGGCGTGCACGGTGAAAGCGGTGCCCGCCGCGGTGAGCGCCACCGTCGCGGGCGTGCCCCCCGCCTGCTGCTTCTTCTGTTTCTTCGCCAAGGTGCTCGGGCCTTACGTCAGTTCAGGCTGGTCGTCCCGCGCGTGAGGTCCGTCGCGGGCAGGGACGGCAGGTTACGGATGATCGCGGTCTCGGAGCGCAGCAGCTTCAGCTCGTCCCGCAGCCGCGAGACGGCGTCCGGGGCCTCCAGGAGCCGCTGCTTGGTGACGGTGTCGAGGACGGCCGCCGCGGCCACCAGGTACGAGACGACGGAGGGGTCGTCGGGCAGCTCGGCGCCCGTCGACAGCGAGCGCTCCCGCGCCCCGGCCAGCCGTTTCTGGTAGGAGCGGAAGGCCCGCAGGACCCCCTCGGCCAGCGTGCCCGCGCCCTCGCCGAGTTCCTCGGGCACCTCCTCGACCTCCGCGGTGAGGAAGGCGCCCGAGGTGTCGACGGAGTGGATCCGTACCCGGCTCGTACCGGTCGCGAGGACCTCGAAGCCGCCGTCGTCGCGCTCCCTGATGGTCGCCGCGTCCGCCACACAGCCCATGGTGTGGAAGGCTTTCAGCGGGTCGTCCCCGAAGCCCGCGGCGGGGCCGTGCTCGGGCAGCGCCGTCGGGTCGGGGAGGCCGGGCGCGCTCGGCGCCACCTCCAGGCCGTCGCGGATCGCGACGACGGCGAATTGGCGCTGTTCGTCCTCCGAGGTCTTGAGCAGCTCGCGCATCATGGCGCGATATCGCTCCTCGAAGACGTTCAGGGGCAGCACGAGGCCGGGGAACAGCACCGAGTTGAGCGGAAAGAGCGGAAGCCGGGTGGTCACGACCGGCAAGCCTAATGGTCGCCGGAGCGGCTCGGTCCGCGCGGCGGGCGCAGCGGTGTCTTCGACGCCACTTCGATGCGTACGCCGTCGCGCAGCTCCAGGAACTGCCCCAGTGGGTCGTCGGCCATCCGGTCCCACGGGAAGGACGTCGCGTACGGCCCGATCAGGCGCAGCTGCGCCAGCGCGTCGTCCCAGCGCTCCAGGCGGGTCAGCACGTACGTGAGCAGGTTGCGGACCTCGGCGGGCCACGGGTCCCCGGCCCTGTACTCGTGCGACAGGGCGATCGCGAGGTCCGCCGCCGCGTCGAGCCGCTCGCGCGGCACCTTGCCCGAGGGGCTGGTGAGGTAGGCGAAGGCGGCCCGCGCGGGCAGCACCTGGATCAGCGATCCGGGCAGCGCGTCGGCGGCGGCGCGCTCGGCGAAGTCGAAGCACTCGCGGTGCGAGCCGTACCAGGCGGCCGACAGGTACTGCAGGGCGGAGGCGTGGCAGCCGTAGTGGTACGAGGAGCGGCGCACCGCCTCCTCCCACAGCCGCTCGAAGACGGTGTGCGGGGCGTGGGTGCCGCGGGCGTGGTCGAGGGCGATCCGCCAGGGCACCGGGTCGCGCGGGGCGGCCTCGGCCGCGGCGGTGAGCAGTGGGCCCATCTCGCGAAGGAGCTCGGCGCGGGCGGGCGACTCCCAGCCGCGCACGACCGCGAGCTCGGCCTTGACGAGCAGGGCGTCGGGGTCGTGCGGGGAGGCGCTCAGCCAGTCGTCGAACCACTCGGGGCGGGAGCGGGCGAACGCGGCGAGCCGGGTGGTGTAGCGGTCGCGGTTCTCCCACTCGGCGGCCTCGCGGGTGGTGGCGAGGACCTTCGAGGCCGGGCCGTAGTCACCGCGTCCGGCGGCGACCAGGGCGGGGGCGAGCCGCTCGTCGGGCACGTCGAGGAGCACCTCGTCGTCCGGCGGCAGCCCGGCGGCGAGCCGCGGGGTGTGCCGGACCATGCGGGCGGTACGGATGAAGGCACGCAGCACCGTGCCCTCCTTTACGCCTCAACCGGCGCCGCTCGCGCGGGCCCGCCGGTCACCGTCGTGGTTGCTCGTTTGTTGGTCGCTGGGATGACGGTCCACGGGCGGGGATGGTTGCCCGGCGTCGCGTAACGGTTCGGCCGCCGGGGGCTCTCAGTTGCGGCGCAGGAGCCGGGTGGCGCCCGCCGCCACGGTCGTGGCCAGGACCCAGCCGAGCAGGATCAGCACGGTCGAGAACCACTGCCAGCCGCCGTTCAGCTGCCAGTAGGTGTCCTGGCCGAGGTTGATGACGGGCAGCAGCAGGTCGAGGGAGAACAGGGCCGGGTCCCAGTTCGGGTGCTCGCCCGGTTTGATCGCGGGGTGCTCGGCGCGCGAGAACGCCACCGCGCTGATTGCCCACAGCACGGCCATCCAGACGGCGGCCCGGCCGGGCCGGTAGCCGTAGGCGACGGTCCAGTCCTGGGCGTACCCCCACAGCTTCGCCGCGAGGGGCAGCGTCTCGCGGCGCCGGCGCTGCTTGGCGAGGAGGACCTCGCGGGCGTCCGCGTCCTCGCCGCCGTTGCGCAGGACGGTGGCCAGTTTCTCGTACGGCTCGGGGTTGTACTCGGCCGTCGCCGCCGCCACCCAGCTGAGGCGCCGGGCGAGCGGGAAGGTGCCCTGCGGCACGAGGTTCTCGTACGAGAATCCGCCCATCTGGAGGCTGCCGGGTCCCGGCCAGCTCGACGCCCGGTCGATGAGGTTGACGACCTTGCAGCCGGAGAGCACGACCTTCCCGCGCTGCGGCGCCTCGCCGAGGAAGCGGAGCTCGGGCGTCTGGACGCGGCGCAGCGAGAGCTCCTGGTCGCTGTGGAGCGTGAAGCGGGCCTGTGCGAAGTCGATGGCGTCGCCGAAGCGGCCGTCGTCGAGGCGGATGCCGCCCTCGCACTCGAAGTGCTGCACGCGGGTGCCGCGGGCCGGTGTCGTGCCGCTGGTCTGCGGCGGATTGCCGACGGCCGCCGGGGTCAGGTACAGGGTGCGCTCGACGGTCAGCTGCGGGGCGTTGAGGGCGTGCCGCCCGTACTGGTTGATGAGCTTGCTGCCGCGCAGGCTGAGCGAGACGCCGATCTTCGCGCCGCGCAGACTCAGCTCGCCGTGCGACTCCATCATCTCGGCCTGCAGGTCCTGCCCGACGGTGAGGCCGTCGCCGGTGATGGAGTGGCTGCGCCGGTCGCGGTAGACCACGGCCTGGTTGAGGAGCAGGTCGGTACCGATGTGCGCGTCGGTGAGGCGGATGCCGTTGTGGATCCGGCAGCGCGGCAGGTGCAGGTCGCCCTCGGTGTGCAGCCGGGCGGCCTCGACGCGCGGGATCGAGCAGTCGACGAGCCGCAGCGTGGCGAAGCGGGCCTCGGGCAGCAGCACCTCCTTCTCGAAGCGGCAGTGCTTCAGCTCGGTGTACGGGGTGATCGTGCCGCCCGCGAGATCGAGCACGTCGGTGATCTGCACGCCCGCCAGCTTCAGCGAGGAGACCCGGCCCGCGAGGGCGGGCGGCCCGTCGAGCAGCAGCCAGCAGACGATGCGCGCCCGCACGCTGCGCTCGGGGCCCCAAGGGTGTCCGCCGTGCGGATCGTCGACGGCGGGATCGCCGGACCTGAGGTCGTAGACGCTGCCGTTGCGGAAGGCCTGCCACATGCCGATCTCCGCGGCGGTCAGCCCGTCCGGCGGATCCCCGGTGCCGGCGTCGTCGACCACTGCTGTTGCCCTCCGCTCTGGGTGCACGTCCCTCGCACACCTGTTTCATGCCCGCTCTGTGACCGGCTGAACGCTAGTGGTGAACGCCGTCTTCCGGGGTTCATATCAGCCAGTGATACGGGCGACCGGAGCCGAAAGAAGGTCTGAGAGAATTGGCCATGTGATCTCTCGAATCGACCTGCGCGGCGATGCCCTCACGGAGTTTCCGTCCGGGTCCGCCCTTCGCGCCCTGCTGCCCCGTGCCGACTTCGACGTCGCGGCCGCCCTGGAGAAGGTGCGGCCCATCTGCGAGGACGTGCATCATCGTGGCGACGCGGCGCTGATCGAGTACGCGGAGAAGTTCGACGGCGTACGCCTGGACCAGGTCCGGGTCCCCGCGGCCGCCCTCGCCGACGCCCTCGCCGGGCTCGACCCGGTCGTGCGCGCGGCCCTGGAGGAGTCGATCCGCCGCGCCCGCGCCGTCCACCGCGAGCAGCGCCGCGCCCCGCACACCACACACGTCGCGCCGGGCGGCACGGTCACCGAGAAGTGGGTGCCCGTCGAGCGCGTCGGGCTCTACGCACCGGGCGGCCGGTCCGTCTACCCCTCGTCCGTGATCATGAACGCGGTCCCGGCGCAGGAGGCGGGCGTCGAATCGATGGCGCTGGCGTCCCCGCCGCAGGCCGACTTCGGCGGCCTTCCGCACCCGACGATTCTGGCGGCTTGCGCGCTCCTCGGCATCGACGAGGTGTACGCGGTCGGCGGCGCCCAGGCCGTCGCGATGTTCGCGTACGGCACCGAGACCTGCGTCCCGGCCAACATGGTCACGGGCCCCGGCAACATCTGGGTCGCCGCCGCCAAGCGGTACTTCACCGGGCGCATCGGCATCGACACCGAGGCGGGCCCGACCGAGATCGCGGTCCTCGCCGACGACACCGCCGACGCCGCGCACGTCGCGGCCGACCTGATCAGCCAGGCCGAGCACGACCCGCTCGCCGCCGCCGTCCTGGTCACCGACTCCATCGCCCTGGCCGACGCCGTCGCCAAGGAGCTGGCGCCGCAGGTCGCCGCGACCAAGCACGTCGAGGACCGGATCGTCCCCGCGCTCAGCGGGCGCCAGTCCGCGATCGTCCTGGTCGACGGCCTGGCCGAGGGCCTCAAGGTCGTCGACGCGTACGGCGCCGAGCACCTGGAGATCCAGACCGCGGACGCCGCCGCCGTGGCGCAGCTCGTGAAGAACGCGGGCGCGATCTTCGTCGGCCCGTGGTCGCCCGTCTCCCTCGGCGACTACTGCGCGGGCTCCAACCACGTCCTTCCGACCGGCGGCTGCGCCTGCCACTCCTCGGGCCTGTCCGTCCAGTCGTTCCTGCGCGGCATCCACATCGTGGACTACTCCCGCGAGGCCCTCGCGGACGTCGCCCACCACGTGGTGACGCTCGCCGAGGCGGAGGACCTGCCTGCGCACGGTGCGGCGGTCAAGGCAAGGTTCGGATGGAAGGTGCCCGGCCAGTGAGCGCACCCGTGACCCGCATCGACGACCTCCCCGTACGCGACGAACTGCGCGGCAAGTCCCCCTACGGCGCGCCCCAGCTCGACGTACCCGTACGCCTCAACACCAACGAGAACCCGTACCCGCTGCCCGAGCCGCTCGTCGAGCGCATCGCCGAGCGGGTGCGCGAGACGGCCCGCGACCTCAACCGCTACCCCGACCGGGACGCGGTCGAGCTGCGCACCGAGCTCGCGCGCTACCTCACCCGCACCGGCGGCCACGAGGTCACCCTCGCCCATGTCTGGGCGGCCAACGGCTCGAACGAAGTCATCCAGCAGCTCCTGCAGACCTTCGGCGGGCCCGGCCGTACGGCCATCGGGTTCGAGCCCTCGTACTCGATGCACGGCCTCATCGCCCGGGGAACCGGCACCGGCTGGATCTCGGGACCGCGCCACGACGACTTCACGATCGACGTCGACGCGGCCACCCGGGCCATCGCCGAGCACCGGCCCGACGTCGTCTTCATCACCACGCCCAACAACCCCACGGGCAACGCCGTCTCCGGCGACACGGTCCTCGCGCTCTACGAAGCCGCCCAGGCCGCGAAGCCGTCGATGGTGGTCGTGGACGAGGCGTACGTCGAGTTCAGCCACGGCGACTCGCTGCTCCCGCTGATCGAGGGGCGGCCGAACCTCGTCGTCTCCCGCACCATGTCGAAGGCGTTCGGCGCGGCCGGGCTGCGCCTCGGCTATCTCGCCGCCGACCCGGCGGTCGTCGACGCCGTACAGCTCGTACGCCTGCCGTACCACCTGTCGGCCGTCACCCAGGCCACCGCCCTTGCCGCCCTGGAGCACACCGACACGCTCCTGAAGTACGTGGAGCAGCTCAAGGCCGAGCGCGACCGCCTCGTCACCGAGCTGCGCGCGGCGGGGTACGAAGTGACCGACTCCGACGCCAACTTCGTGCAGTTCGGGCGGTTCGCCGACGCGCACGAGGTGTGGCAGAAGATCCTCGACCGGGGTGTTCTCGTGCGGGACAACGGCGTGCCGGGATGGCTGCGCGTGTCCACAGGAACCCCCGACGAAAACGACGCGTTCCTCGATGCGGTACGCGAACTGAAGAAGGAGCGAATCGCATGACTCGCGTTGGGCGCGTTGGAAGAATCGAAAGAACCACGAAGGAGACCTCCGTCGTCGTCGAGATCGACCTCGACGGCACCGGAAAGGTCGACGTGTCGACCGGGGTCGGCTTCTACGACCACATGCTCGACCAGCTCGGCCGCCACGGCCTCTTCGACCTCACGGTCAAGACCGAGGGCGACCTGCACATCGACACCCACCACACCATCGAGGACACCGCGCTCGCGCTCGGCGCCGCCTTCAAGCAGGCGCTCGGCGACAAGGTGGGCATCTACCGCTTCGGCAACTGCACTGTCCCGCTCGACGAGTCCCTCGCCCAGGTGACGGTCGACCTCTCGGGGCGCCCGTACCTCGTGCACACCGAGCCCGAGACCATGGCGCCGATGATCGGCACGTACGACACGACGATGACCCGGCACATCCTGGAGTCCTTCGTCGCGCAGGCGCAGATCGCCCTGCACGTCCACGTGCCGTACGGGCGCAACGCCCACCACATCGTGGAGTGCCAGTTCAAGGCGCTGGCCCGCGCGCTGCGTTACGCGTCCGAGCACGACCCGCGCGCCGCCGGGATCCTCCCCTCCACGAAGGGCGCGCTGTAAAGCCATGACCGGTCTCAACACCATCCTCATCGTCGTCGGCCTCTTCCTGCTCGGCGGCATCATCTCCTTCGTCAAGCAGGGCATGCCGAAGAGCCTGATCACGCTGCTCTCCATCGGCGCCGCGATGTGCCTGGTGGCGGGCATCATGCGGCTCGACTACTGGAACTGACGGGAGGCGGCACCGATATGAGCACTCCCAAGAAGGTCGTCGTCTTCGACTACGGCTTCGGCAACGTCCGGTCCGCCGAGCGCGCCCTCGCGCGCGCGGGAGCCGACGTAGAGATCACCCGCGACTACGACACGGCCATGAACGCCGACGGCCTGCTCGTGCCCGGCGTCGGCGCCTTCGCCGCCTGCATGAAGGGGCTCAAGGAGGCGCGCGGCGACTGGATCGTCGGGCGGCGCCTCGCCGGCGGCCGCCCCGTCATGGGCATCTGCGTGGGCATGCAGATCCTGTTCTCGCGCGGCATCGAGCACGGCGTCGAGACCGAGGGCCTGGACGAGTGGCCCGGCACGGTCGAGCCGCTGAAGGCCGAGATCGTGCCGCACATGGGCTGGAACACGGTCCAGGCGTCCGCCGGATCCCCGCTGTTCAAGGGCCTTGACGACGACGCCCGCTTCTACTTCGTGCACTCCTACGCCGTGCACGACTGGTCCCTCGAAGTGATCAACCCCCTGATGCGCGCCCCGTACGTGCACTGGACCACGCACGGCGAGCCCTTCGTGGCGGCCGTCGAGAACGGCGCGCTGTGCGCCACCCAGTTCCACCCCGAGAAGTCCGGCGACGCCGGCGCCCAGCTCCTCACCAACTGGATCGGAACCCTGTGAGCACTCTCGAACTCCTTCCCGCCGTCGACGTCCGCGACGGCCAGGCCGTACGCCTCGTCCACGGCGAGTCCGGCTCGGAGACCTCCTACGGCTCCCCGCTGGAGGCCGCCCTCGCCTGGCAGCGGTCGGGCGCCGAGTGGCTGCACCTGGTCGACCTGGACGCCGCGTTCGGCACCGGTGACAACCGCGAGCTGATCGCCGAGGTCGCGGGCGCGATGGACATCAAGGTCGAGCTGTCCGGCGGCATCCGCGACGACGCCTCGCTGGCCGCCGCCCTCGCCACCGGCTGCACCCGCGTCAACCTCGGCACGGCCGCCCTGGAGACCCCGGAGTGGGTCGCCAAGGTCATCGCCGAGTACGGCGACAAGATCGCGGTCGGCCTCGACGTGCGCGGCACGACGCTGCGCGGCCGGGGCTGGACCCGCGACGGCGGCGACCTCTACGAGACCCTGGCGCGCCTCGACTCCGAGGGCTGCGCGCGGTACGTGGTCACCGACATCGCCAAGGACGGCACGCTGCAGGGCCCGAACCTGGAGCTCCTGAAGAACGTCTGCGCGGCGACGGACCGCTCCGTGGTCGCCTCTGGCGGTGTCTCGTCCCTGGACGACCTGCGCGCCATCGCCGAGCTCGTACCGCTCGGCGTCGAGGGCTCGATCGTCGGCAAGGCGCTGTACGCGAAGGCGTTCACCCTCGAGGAGGCCCTCGCGGCGGTGGCGTCGTCATGAGTGACGCCGTGCGCAGGGTGAGCTCGGGCGGGCCCTGGGAGGACACCATCGGCTACTCCCGCGCCGTCGAGCTGCCGAACGGGCTGGTCCTGGTCTCCGGCTGCACGTCCGTGGTGAACGGCGTCATAGACGCGGGCACCCCGTACGAGCAGGCGATGAACGCCTTCCAGACCGCGATCGACGCCCTGAAGAAGCTGGGCCTCGGCCGCGAGCACGTCGTCCGCACCCGGATGTACCTCACGCACGCGCGGGACGTCGAGGAGGTGGGCCGCGCCCACAAGGAGCTCTTCGACGAGGTGCGCCCCGCCGCCTCCATGCTGATCGTCTCCGGCTTCGTCGACCCCAGCCTGGTCGTCGAGGTCGAGGTCGAGGCGTACCGGGGAGGTGCCGCATGACGCTCGCGGTCCGCGTCATCCCCTGCCTGGACGTCGACAACGGCAGGGTCGTCAAGGGCGTCAACTTCCAGAACCTGCGCGACGCGGGCGACCCCGTCGAGATGGCCAAGGTGTACGACGCCGAGGGCGCCGACGAGCTGACCTTCCTCGACATCACCGCGTCGTCCGGCGACCGCGAGACCACGTACGACGTGGTCCGCCGCACCGCCGAGCAGGTCTTCATCCCGCTCACGGTGGGCGGCGGCGTGCGCACCGCCGAGGACGTCGACAAGCTGCTGCGGGCCGGTGCCGACAAGGTGGGCGTGAACACGGCCGCCATCGCCCGCCCGGAGCTGATCCGCGAGATCGCCGAGCGGTTCGGCCGCCAGGTGCTCGTGCTCTCGGTCGACGCGCGGCGGACGCCGTCCGGCTCCTTCGAGGTGACGACCCACGGCGGGCGGAGGTCCGCCGGGATCGACGCCGTCGAATGGGCGCACCGGGCGGCCGAGCTCGGCGCCGGGGAGATCCTGCTCAACTCGATGGACGCCGACGGCACGAAGGACGGCTACGACATCGAGATGATCGAAGCGGTGCGGGGGCACGTCACGGTGCCGGTCATCGCCTCCGGCGGCGCGGGCAGGCTCGGCCACTTCCCGCCGGCCGTCGGGGCGGGCGCGGACGCGGTCCTCGCCGCGTCGGTCTTCCACTTCGGCGACCTGCGGATCGGCGAGGTCAAGGGGACGCTGCGGGAGGCCGGGTACCCGGTCAGGTAGTACGGAGTCTGTAGTACGGAGTCTGTAGTACGGAGTCTGTAGTACGGAGTTCAGCTGCCGCCACGGCTTGCGGGCCGTGGCGGCATTCTCTTGCCCAGATGCGAAGGATCTGTTGCACAATTTTTATTCCGCAATTTATGTTGCGCAACTTTCCTTTCGTATCTACCGTGAGCGTATGGAGAACCGCCGCCGCATCACCGACCTCGGCACCCTCAAGGCCTTCGGGCACCCGCTGCGCATGAAGCTGTACAGCGCCCTGCGCGTGGCGGGCCCCGCGACCGCCTCGCAGCTCGCCGCGCAGGTCGACGAGGCCGTCTCGCTGGTCAGCTACCACCTGCGCAAGCTCGCGGAACACGGCCTCATCGAGGAGGCGCGGGCGCGCAGCGAGGACGCGCGGGAGCGCTGGTGGCAGGCCGCGCAGGACACCCTGAGCTTCCGGCACGAGGACTTCAAGGACTCACCGGAAGGCGCGGCCGCCCACGCGGCCGTCATCCGCGGCCTGATCGCCCACCGCAAGGAGCAGTACGAGACCTACCTAGACCAGCAGGCGGCCTGGGGCGAGCAGTGGCGCACAGCCGCGGACCAGTCGGACTTCCTCGCCCGGCTGAACCCGGCCGAACTCACCCGGCTCAACGCCGAGATCCACGCACTGATCAAGACGTACGAGGAACGGGGCAAGGCCGCCGAGGCGGCGGGCGACACCGAGGGCCGCGAGAACGTCGCCTTCCACCTGGCCAGCTTCCCCTTCCGGCCCTGAGACCTGCGGAGAGCCGCCCCATGACCGCCGCGATATCCACCCCGCTCGCGCCCGACCGCCCCGCCCACCGCGACGGCAACGTCCTGCGCTGGCTGAGCGCCTACACCGCCTCGATGGTCGGCGACGGCATCTACTTCATCGCCCTCTCCTGGGCCGCCGCCCGCAGCGGCAGCCCCGGGCAGGCGGGCCTGGTCCTCGCCGTCGGCGCCGTCCCCCGCGCCGCCCTCATGCTCGGCGGGGGAGTCGTCGCCGACCGCTTCGGGCCGCGCCGCGTGGTCATCGGGAGCGACGCGGTGCGCTGCGCGGTGCTGCTCGCCGCCGCCGCGCTGCTCCTCGTGACCACACCAGGGGTCTGGCTCCTCGCCGCCCTCGCGCTGGTCTTCGGCTCCGTCGACGCCCTCTTCCTGCCGAGCGTCGGCGCGCTGCCGCCGCGCATCACCCGCCGCGAGCAGCTGGGCCGGGTACAGGGCATGCGCGCGCTCGCCCAGCGGATCGCCACGGTGGCCGCGGCGCCCCTGGGCGGCCTCGCGGTGGCGCTCGGCGGCTCGGCGGGCGCGTTCGGTGTTGCGGGCGGCCTCTTCGCCCTCTCCCTGGTGCTCCTCATGGCCGTACGCCTGCGCCCGCTGCCCGCCGACGAGGAGGCGGTACGCGACGGCTCGGCCCGGCACCGCCTCGGCGACGGGCTGCGGTACATCCGCGGCCACCGCGTGCTCGCCCCGCTGCTCCTCGTGTCAGCGGTGATGGAACTCGGCTTCGCGGGCCCCGCCAACATCGGCCTGGTACTGCTCGCCGACGAGCGCGGCTGGGGCGCCACCGGAATGGGGTGGATCGTCGCGGGCTTCGGCACCGGCGCCGGACTCTCCGCGCTGCTGCTCGCCGTGCGCGGGCGGATACCGCGGGCCGGGGCGGTGCAGGCCCTGGGCGTCATGGCGGGCGCGGTCGCCCTGGCCGGGATCGGCTACGCGCCCTCGGTCGCGGCGGCCACCGCGGCCGGGCTCTGCGTCGGCCTGTGCACCGGGCTCGGCGGCGCCCTGATCGGCGCGCTGACGCAGACCGTCACGGACCCCGCCTACCTCGGCCGCGTCACCTCCGTGGCCGCCCTCTTCAGCCTGGGCATGGCCCCGCTCTGCTACCCGGTCGTCGGCGCCGCGATCGGCACGTGGGGCATCGAGCCGGTGTACACGGCCTGCGCGGCGCTGAGCGCGGCGGGCGGCGTCATCGGCCTCTGCACACCTGCTCTGCGCCGCGCCGAACTCCCGTAACCGCAGATCGGGTTCAGAGGTCGGAGGGCCGGGTCAGAGCCCCAGCTGCTGCGTATCGTGCAGCGTGGCGATCGCCGCCTTGTCGCCCTCGACGGCGACATCGGCGACATCCTGCCGGTTGTACGCGAACATCAGCAGCTCCGAAGGCTCGCCGGTCACCGTCACCACCGGCGTACCCCGGTGCGCCACCGCCGTCCGGCCGTCCGGGCGGCGCAGCACGAGCCCCACCGGCGCCTTGCGGCCCACAAGGCGGGCCGTGCGCTCCAGACGGGACCACAGGGTCTCCGCGAAGACCGGGTCGAGCTCGCGCGGCGTCCAGCCGGGCCGCGCCCGGCGCACGTCCTCGGTGTGGATGTAGAACTCGACGACGTTCGACGCCTCGTCGATCTGCTTGAGGGAGAAGGGCGAGAACCGCGGCGGCCCCGTTCTGATCAGCTGGATCAGCTCGTCGTACGGCTTCGCGGCGAACTCGCCCTGCACCCGCTCCAGGCGCCCCGCCAACTGCTTGACCAGGAGCCCGCCCGCCGCGTCCGCCCGGCGCTCGCGCACCACGACGTGGGCCGCCAGGTCACGGGTCCGCCAGCCCTCGCACAGGGTGGGGGCCTCGGGGCCCTCCGCCTCCAACAGATCGGCGAGGAGGAGTCGTTCACGCTTCGCATGGGTCGACATGTCAGCCAGCCTACGGCCGAGCCGCCGGTCCGCCCAGTGGACGGCCGTCGGAAGGCCCGCCGACGGGCGGCACAATAGGCCCATGACCAGCGTCCCGCCGCCCAGCAGCAACCTCGCCCCGGAGATCGCCGCGCGCCTCAGGCGCAGCGCCGACGGCCTCGTCCCCGCCATCGCCCAGCAGTACGACACCGGTGAGGTGCTGATGCTCGGCTGGATGGACGACGAGGCGCTGCACCGCACCCTCACCACGGGCCGCTGCACCTACTGGTCCCGCAGCCGCCAGGAGTACTGGGTCAAGGGCGACACCTCCGGGCACTTCCAGTACGTCAAGGAGGTCGCGCTCGACTGCGACGCGGACACCGTCCTCGTCCAGGTCGACCAGGTCGGCGCCGCCTGCCACACGGGCACCCGCACCTGCTTCGACACCGACGTGCTGCCCGTGACGCCCGTGCCCGTGACGCCCGCACCCGGTCAGTAGGGTCTGCTGCCATGGACCTCGAGACCTTCCGCAAGCTGGCGGCCGACCGCCGTGTGATCCCCGTCAGCCGCAAGCTCCTCGCGGACGGCGACACCCCCGTCGGCCTCTACCGCAAACTCACCGCGGAACGCCCCGGCACCTTCCTCCTGGAGTCCGCCGAGAACGGCCGCTCCTGGTCCCGCTACTCCTTCGTCGGCGTCCGCAGCGCCGCCGCCCTCACCGTCCGCGACGGCGAGGCCCACTGGCTGGGCACCCCGCCCGTCGGCGTCCCCACCTCGGGCGACCCGCTCGAAGCGCTGCGCGCCACCGTCGGCATACTGCACACCCCGCGCGACGTGGCCGGCGCCGAGAGCCTGCCGCCCTTCACCGGCGGCATGGTCGGCTACCTCGGCTACGACATCGTGCGCCGCCTGGAGAAGATCGGCCCCGGTGAACGGGACGACCTGCACCTTCCCGAGCTGACCATGCTCCTCACCAGCGACCTCGCCGTCCTCGACCACTGGGACGGCTCGGTCCTGCTGATCGCCAACGCGATCAACCACAACGACCTCGACACCGGAGTCGACGAGGCCTACGCCGACGCCGTGGCCCGCCTCGACGTCATGGAGGCCGACCTCTCCCGGCCGCTCTCCCAGCCCCCGGCCGCCCTGCCGCCCTCCGAGCTCCCCGAGTACACCGCCCTGTGGGGCGGCCCCCAGTACCAGGACGCCGTCGAGGACATCAAGGAGCGCATCCGGGCCGGCGAGGCCTTCCAGGTCGTGCCCTCGCAGCGGTTCGAGACGCCGTGCACGGCGAGCGCCCTCGACGTCTACCGCGTACTGCGGGCCACCAACCCCTCGCCGTACATGTACCTGTTCCGCTTCGACGGGTTCGACGTCGCGGGCTCCAGCCCCGAGGCCCTCGTCAAGGTCGAGGACGGGCGCGCCATGGTCCACCCCATCGCCGGGACCCGGCACCGCGGCGCGACGCCGCAGGAGGACCAGGCGCTCGCCGAGGAACTGCTCGCCGACCCCAAGGAGCGCGCCGAGCACCTGATGCTCGTCGACCTGGGCCGCAACGACCTGGGCAGGGTCTGCGAGCCCGGCTCCGTCGAGGTCGTCGACTTCATGTCCATCGAGAAGTACTCCCACGTCATGCACATCGTGTCGACGGTCACCGGACGGGTCGCCGACGACCGCACCGCCTTCGACGTGCTCACCGCCTGCTTCCCCGCGGGCACCCTCTCGGGCGCCCCCAAGCCCCGCGCGATGCAGATCATCGACGAGTTGGAGCCGTCGCGCCGCGGCCTCTACGGCGGCTGCGTCGGCTACCTCGACTTCGCGGGCGACTCCGACACCGCCATCGCCATCCGCACCGCCCTGCTCCGCGACGGCACGGCATACGTGCAGGCCGGAGCCGGGGTCGTCGCCGACTCCGACCCCGTCGCCGAGGACACCGAGTGCCGCAACAAGGCCGCCGCGGTGCTGCGCGCCATCCACACGGCGAACCGGCTGCACGACAGTTCGGGTCGTGAGGGATAGTGGACAGGTGACTTCTGCCGTACCTCCGCCCCGTACCGAGGCCGCGCCCGAGAGCAGGGCCCAGCGCAGCAGCAGACGCAGCATCGCCGTCGCGCTGCTGCTCGGCGCTGTCGGCGCCGCCCTCGCGCTGCTCGCGTCCCGCCAGGCCTGGGCCCACGGCACCGCGTCGGTGGCCGGTGGCGAGCTGCCGCTGACCGCCAGGGGCAGCGACGTCACGGGCGTGCCCGCGGCCCTCGCGATAGTGGGCCTCGCCGCCCTCGTCGCGGTCTTCGCGGTCCGCCGCGCCGGGCGCTTCCTGGTCTCCCTGCTGCTCACGCTGAGCGGCGCCGGCATCGTGGCCGCGGCCCTGCTCGGCGCCGACGACAGCGGCGCACTCGACGAGAAGGCCGCGACGGCCGCGGGCAACACCGCCGCCACCGTCGGCGACCTGAGCCACACCGGCTGGCCCTACGCGGCGGCGGCCGCGGGCGCGCTGATCCTGCTCGCAGGGCTGCTCGCGCTCACCTACGGCCGCTCCTGGCCCGCCATGTCCGGGCGGTACGAACGCGACGGCACCCCGACCCCCCGCAAGGCACGCCGGGCCGTCGACCCGGAGCGGCCCGAGGAGCTGTGGAAGGCCCTCGACCGCGGCGAGGACCCGACGCACGAGAGGTGACGCGAGTACGGGACAATGGCCGCGAGCGTCCGACTCGCGGTGGGTCTCGGCATCCATCACCACGCATACGGCTACAAGGAGCAAAGACAATGGCGGGCAGCAACCACGGACACGGGCACACCCCGGCCGCCTGGACCGGTTCCATCATCAGCTTCATCGGTTTCTGTGTCGCGGGCGCCTTCATGGTGCTGGCCAACGTCCCCGGTTTCTGGGTCGGCATGGCCGTCATCGCCATCGGCGGCCTCGTGGGCGGCGCCATGCGCCTCGCGGGCCTGGGCAGCGAGCCGAGGCGTGCGCACCGCCAGGTCGCGGGCTCCCAGAGCTGACCCTCGCCGACAAGAGGCGGACCGGCAGGCGCCGGGGCCGCCTCTTTCGTGTGCCTGGCCCTTCCGTGTATCCGGGCCCGGGTGCCCGGCCGGGCCGCCCGGCGACGCGCCCGGACGCGCGGCAGAATGCACGGGTGACCGCCGAACCCCGGAGCGCCGCGCCCGCCGTCCTGACCCGCCTGCTCGTACCGGCCGGCGTGCTCGCCTCGGTCGCCGCCGCCTTCGCCTACGTCGGCGCCGTCGACCCGAACGAACCCGGCCACTATCCCGCGTGCCCCCTGCTGCGCCTCACCGGCGTCTACTGCCCGGGCTGCGGCGGCCTGCGCAGTGCCCACGCCTTCGTCCACGGCGATCTCACGGCGGCCCTCGGCGCCAACGCGCTCGCCGTCGCCGGGTACGGCCTCTTCGCCGTGGTGTGGACCGTGTGGGCCGTCAGGACGGTGCGCGGGCGGCCCTCGCGGATCGAGCTCGGACCGGTGCAGCTGTGGGGGGCGGGCCTGCTGGTCGCGATCTTCACCCTCGTACGCAATCTGCCGTTCGGGTCATGGTTGCACCCGTGAAACCGCAGGCCGCAGCCGTGCCGACTGTCCAGGTCGTGGGACGGGCGTCAACCGGATGCGAGGGCTTCGCCCTCCTGCGGATACCATCGCAGTGACCAGCTTGAACGTCAGCTCAACCGTCAGGGAAGGGGGCCGCTCGCGTGAGTGTGCTCGACGAGATCATCGACGGAGTCCGTGCCGACCTCGCGGAGCGGCAGGCGCGCGTCAGCCTCGACGAGCTCAAGGAGCGCGCGGCCAAGGCTCCCGCGGTCAGGGACGGCGCCGCGGCCCTGCGCGGCGACGGCGTCAAGGTCATCTGCGAAGTGAAGCGCTCCAGCCCCTCCAAGGGCGCGCTCGCCGCGATCGCCGACCCCGCAGGCCTCGCCGCCGACTACGAGGCGGGC
Organism: Streptomyces sp. NPDC046465; assembly: GCF_040646035.1. Lineage (NCBI taxonomy): Bacteria > Bacillati > Actinomycetota > Actinomycetes > Kitasatosporales > Streptomycetaceae > Streptomyces > Streptomyces sp. NPDC046465. The sequence goes on along the minus strand of NZ_JBEYZK010000021.1, from coordinate 40,260 downwards.
GGCGCCGCCGTCATCTCCGTGCTCACCGAGGAGCGCCGCTTCGGCGGTTCGCTCGCCGACCTGGAGGCCGTCCGGGCCAAGGTCGACATCCCGGTGCTCCGCAAGGACTTCATCGTCACCTCGTACCAGCTGTGGGAGGCCAGGGCCTACGGCGCCGACCTCGCGCTGCTGATCGTGGCCGCCCTGGAGCAGCCCGCCCTCGAGTCCCTCATCGAGCGCGCCGAATCGATCGGCCTCACGCCGATCGTCGAGGTGCACGACGAGGACGAGGCCGAGCGCGCCGTGGACGCGGGCGCCCGGGTGATCGGCGTCAACAACCGTGACCTCAAGACCCTCAAGGTCGACCGCTCCACCTTCGAGCGCATCGCGCCGGAGCTGCCGGACAGCGTCGTCAAGATCGCCGAGTCCGGGGTGCGCGGGCCGCACGACCTGATCGCCTTCGCGAACGCGGGCGCCGACGCGGTGCTCGTGGGCGAGTCCCTCGTCACCGGGCGCGACCCGAAGTCCGCGGTCTCCGACCTGGTCGCCGCGGGCGCCCACCCTGCCCTGCGCCACGGACGGAGCTGACCCCGCCCCATGGCCATCTCCGCCCGCCTCGCCCCCGGCTGCCGCCCCCGCGGCTGCCGGGCGCCCGCGCGGCGCGTGCGGGGCAGGCGGGTGCGGTACCACATCGGCGCGGAGCCGGGCCAGATCCCCGGGATGCGATGGCGACGGCGCCCTGAGCGCCGACTGAGCTGAGGCGCGCCCCTTCAGGGGCGCGGGGAACTGCGCGACCAGCCCGAACCGGGCCGCAGGCGCGACAGGCCCGTGACCAGCTACGGCGCCAAGGCGTATTCATGTCAAACGTCATCGCCAGCCCTGACAAGGATCCCGCATGCCCAGCGACTACTTCATTCCCGACCCGGAGGGTCAAGTCCCCAGCGCCGAAGGCTACTTCGGCGCGTTCGGCGGCACGTTCATTCCGGAGGCCCTCGTCGCCGCCGTGGACGAGGTCGCCGTCGAGTACGAGAAGGCCAAGAGCGACCCCGCCTTCGCCGCCGAGTTGGACGACCTGCTCGTCCACTACACGGGGCGGCCCAGCAGCCTCACCGAGGTTCCCCGTTTCGCCGAGCACGCAGGCGGCGCCCGGGTCTTCCTCAAGCGCGAGGACCTCAACCACACCGGCTCGCACAAGATCAACAACGTGCTCGGCCAGGCCCTGCTCACCAAGCGCATGGGCAAGACCCGCGTCATCGCCGAGACCGGCGCGGGCCAGCACGGCGTCGCCACGGCCACCGCGTGCGCGCTCTTCGGCCTCGAATGCACCATCTACATGGGTGAGATCGACACCGAGCGCCAGGCCCTGAACGTGGCCCGGATGCGGATGCTCGGCGCCGAGGTCATCGCCGTCAAGTCCGGCAGCCGGACCCTCAAGGACGCCATCAACGAGGCGTTCCGCGACTGGGTCGCCAACGTGGACCGCACCCACTACCTGTTCGGCACCGTCGCGGGCCCGCACCCCTTCCCCGCCATGGTCCGCGACTTCCACCGCGTCATCGGCGTCGAGGCCAGGCGGCAGATCCTGGAGCGCGCAGGGCGCCTGCCCGACGCGGCCGTCGCCTGCGTCGGCGGCGGCTCCAACGCCATCGGCCTCTTCCACGCCTTCATCCCGGACGCCGACGTCCGCCTCATCGGCTGCGAGCCCGCCGGGCACGGCATCGAGACCGGCGAGCACGCGGCCACGCTGACCGCGGGCGAGCCCGGCATCCTGCACGGCTCGCGGTCGTACGTCCTCCAGGACGAGGAGGGCCAGATCACCGAGCCCTACTCGATCTCGGCCGGACTCGACTACCCCGGCATCGGCCCCGAGCACGCTTACCTCAAGGACAGCGGCCGCGGCGAGTACCGCGCCGTCACCGACGACGCGGCCATGCAGGCCCTGCGCCTGCTCTCGCGCACCGAGGGCATCATCCCGGCCATCGAGAGCGCCCACGCCCTCGCCGGTGCGCTCGACGTCGGCAAGGAGCTCGGCAAGGACGGCCTGATCGTCGTCAACCTCTCCGGGCGCGGCGACAAGGACATGGACACGGCCGCGCGCTACTTCGGCCTGTACGACACGGACGCCGCCGTCGAGGCGGACGCGGCAGCCACCGCGGAGATCGAGGGGGACGCCAAGTGAGCGGCAACATCCGGCTGTTGGACGACACGCTCGCGGCAGCGAAGGCCGAGGGCAGGGCCGCCCTCATCGCCTACCTGCCCGCGGGCTTCCCCACCGTCGACGGCGGCATCGCGGCGATCAAGGCCGTCTTCGACGGCGGCGCCGACGTGGTCGAGGTCGGCCTGCCGCACTCCGACCCGGTGCTCGACGGCCCGGTCATCCAGACCGCCGACGACATCGCGCTCAAGGCGGGCCTGAAGATCGCCGACGTGCTGCGCACCGTCCGCGAGGCCCACGAGGCGACCGGCAAGCCGGTGCTCGTCATGACGTACTGGAACCCGATCGACCGCTACGGCGTGGAGCGCTTCACCGCCGAGCTCGCCGAGGCGGGCGGCGCGGGCTGCATCCTGCCCGACCTGCCCGTCCAGGAGTCCGCACTCTGGCGGGAGCACGCCGACAAGCACGGTCTCGCGACCGTCTTCGTCGTCGCGCCGAGCAGCAAGGACGAGCGGCTCGCCACCATCACGGCGGCGGGCTCCGGCTTCGTCTACGCGGCGTCGCTGATGGGCGTCACCGGAACCCGTGCCTCGGTCGGCGAGCAGGCGCAGGAGCTGGTGCGGCGCACCAAGGCCACCACCGCACTGCCGGTCTGCGTCGGCCTCGGCGTCTCCAACGCCCGGCAGGCCGCCGAGGTCGCGGGCTTCGCCGACGGCGTGATCGTCGGTTCCGCCTTCGTGCAGCGCATGCTCGACGCCCCGGACGAGGCCGCGGGGCTGGCCGCCGTGCGCACCCTCGCCGCCGATCTCGCGAACGGCGTACGCGGCAAGGCGTAACCCGTACGGGTGGACATGGGACCGGGGAGGCACGCTCGTGCCTCCCCGGTTCGTTGGCGGGGTGTGAGCGAGAAGAACCGTGAGGGAAAACGATCGGCCCGCGACCGGATGGCCGAAGAGCGAGAGCGGCAGAAGGCCCGCGACAAGCAGCGCAGAGCGCTGATCGTGGGCGCCGCCGTGGTCGGGGTCCTGGGCCTCGCCGCCGTGGTGGGGCTGCTCGCCGCCAATTCGGGCGACGACAAGAGCGACGCGTCGGGGCCGACGGTCGTCCCGAAGGGGGCGACCGGCAAGGACCAACTGGCGCTTCCCGCGGGCAAGGACAGCGCCAAGCCGACCCTCACCGTCTGGGAGGACTTCCGCTGCCCGGCCTGCAAGCAGTTCGAGGACGGCTTCCGCTCGACGATCCACGAGCTCACCGACAAGGGACAGCTCAAGGTCGAGTACCACCTCGCCACGCTCATCGACCGGAACCTCGGCGGCAGCGGCTCGCTGCGCGCCGCCAACGCCGCGGGCTGCGCCCAGGACGCGGGCAAGTTCCCGCCGTTCCACGACGTGCTGTACAAGAACCAGCCCGCCGAGGCCGACGACGCCTTCAGCAAGAACGGCAAGCTGATCGAGCTCGCCGGTGAGGTCGACGGCCTCGTCACGGACTCCTTCAAGAAGTGCGTCGAGGACGGCACGCACGACAGCTGGGTCGGCAAGTCCAACCAGGCGTTCCAGGACGCGAAGCTGCGGGGCACCCCCACCGTGCGGCTCGACGGCAAGGACATCTTCGGCGACCAGCAGAACCCGCTGACGCCCCAGAAGCTGACGAAGATGGTGCAAGAGGCGAACCGGAGCTGACGCCCGGGGGGCGCGGGGGCGGTGGTCCTGTTATGGATACGTAGCCGGACCGGTTGCCGCCCCCGCCGCCCGGCACGGTAGCGTCGGACGCGTCATGGACCTTGCCTTCATTCCCAGTCCGTCGCGCGGTGTGGTCGAACTCGGACCCATCCCGTTGCGCGGCTATGCGTTCTGCATCATCATCGGCGTCTTCGTGGCCGTCTGGCTCGGCAACAAGCGGTGGATCGACCGGGGGGGCCGGCCCGGCACCGTGGCCGACATCGCGGTGTGGGCCGTGCCGTTCGGCCTCGTCGGCGGGCGTCTCTACCACGTGATCACGGACTACCAGCTGTACTTCAGCGACGGCCGTGACTGGGTGGACGCCTTCAAGATCTGGGAGGGCGGCCTCGGCATCTGGGGAGCGATCGCGCTCGGCGCGGTCGGCGCGTGGATCGGCTGTCGCCGCCGCGGCATCCCGCTGCCCGCCTGGGCCGACGCGCTGGCCCCCGGCATCGCCCTCGCCCAGGCCATCGGCCGCTGGGGCAACTGGTTCAACCAGGAGCTGTACGGCAAGCCCACGGACCTGCCCTGGGCGCTGAAGATCACTTCGGCCGACGACGGCCGGGTCCCCGGCACGTACCACCCCACCTTCCTGTACGAGTCCCTGTGGTGCATCGGCGTCGCCGTCCTGGTCATCTGGGCCGACCGCCGCTTCAAGCTCGGACACGGCCGGGCGTTCGCGCTGTACGTCGCCTCGTACTGCGCCGGACGCGGCTGGATCGAGTACATGCGGGTCGACGACGCGCACCACGTGCTCGGCCTGCGGCTGAACGTGTGGACCGCCATCGTGGTGTTCGTCCTCGCGGTCGTCTACCTCGTGGTGTCCTCGAAGATCCGCCCCGGGCGGGAGGAGATCGTCGAGAGGGACGTCTCCGACGAGCCTTCGAAGGCGGACGAGGCGAAGAGCGAGACGAAGGACGAGGCGAAGAGCGAGACGAGGGACGAGGCGAAGAGCGACGCCAAGTCCGTCGACAAGAGCTGAGGCTTCGGCAGTACGTCGTCGAGAGGGCCGCCGGATCGCATGATCCGGCGGCCCTTCGCGTTGCGGTCACCTCCTGCGCGCCAGCGCAAGGACCAGCCGCGCCCCCTCCACCACCGCCTTGTCCACGAACCGCCCGTCGGCCAGGGCCAGCGCGCCCTCGTCCGTCGCGGCCGCCTTGGTGATTTCCTCCGCCTTCTCGATCTCCTCGGCGGTGGGGAGGTAGGCCCGTTCGATCACCGGGAGCTGGCGGGGGTGGATCGCCGCGCGGCCGAGGAAGCCGAGGGCGCGGCCCCGGGCGCAGGAGGCGGCGAGGCCGTCCAGGTCGCGGATGTCCGGGTGGACCGACTGGGCGGGTGGGGCCAGACCAGCGGCCCGCGCGGCCACCACCACGCGGGAGCGCGCCCAGTCGAGGCCCGCGTCCGCGCGCACCCCGAGGTCGGCGCGGAGGTCGGCCTCGCCGAGGGAGATGCCGTGCAGGGCCGGGTGCGCGGTGGCGATGGCGAAGGCGTGCTCCAGGCCGAGCGCCGACTCCAGGAGGGCGTGCAGGACGGGCGCGCCGCCGTCGGCGGGGGCCGCGCGGTCGGCGACCCGGATGACCTCGGCGCGGGAGGTGACCTTGGGCAGGCGCAGGCCCGCCGTGCCCGGCAGCGCCGCGACGGCGCGCAGGTCGGCCTCGGCCAGCGGTCCTTCCAGGGCGTTGACGCGGACGTGCACGGGGAGCGCCTGGGGCGCGGAGAGGAGCTCCGCTGTCGCCGACCGCGCGTACTCCTTGCGGTCGGGGGCGACCGCGTCCTCCAGGTCGACGATCACGGCGTCGGCGCCCGCGAGGAGGGCCTTGGCGACCACCTCCGGCCGGTCCCCGGGGACGTACAGCCAGGTCAGCGGGGTGTGGACGGTCACAGGGCGCCTTCCTTGCGCAGGGTGGCGATCTCCCGTTCCGTCAGGCCGAGTTCGGCGAGGACCGCGTCGGTGTCGGCGCCATGGGGGCGGCCCGCCCACTGGATCGCGCCGGGCGTCGCGGAGAGCCGGAAGAGGACGTTCTGCATGCGCAGGGGGCCGAGCTCCGGGTCGTCGACCGTGGTGACGGTGGACAGGGCCGCGTACTGGGGATCGGTCATGACGTCGCGTACGTCCTGCACGGGGGCGACCGCCGCCTCCGCCTTCTCGAAGGCCTCGATCACCTCGGCGCGGGTGTGCAGGGCGATCCAGCCGCCGACCGCGCCGTCGAGCTCGTCCGCGTGGGCCGCGCGGTCCGCGCCCGTCGCGAACCAGGGTTCGCGGATCAGCTCCGGGCGGCCCACCAGGTGCATCACGCGTTCCGCGACCGACTGGGCCGAGGTGGAGACGGCGACCCAACTGCCGTCCGACGTGCGGTAGGTGTTGCGGGGCGCGTTGTTCGTGGAGCGGTTGCCGGTGCGCGGCTGTACGTAGCCCAGCTGGTCGTACCAGAGCGGCTGGGGGCCGAGGACCGTGAGGATCGGCTCGATGATCGCCATGTCCACCACCTGGCCCGCGCCCGTGCGGTCACGGCCCGCGAGGGCGGTGAGCACCGCGTACGCCGTCGCCAGGCCCGCGATCGAGTCGGCGAGGCCGAACGGGGGCAGCGTCGGCGGGCCGTCCGGTTCGCCGGTGACCGCGGCGAATCCGCTCATCGCCTCGGCGAGCGTGCCGAAACCGGGGCGGCGGGAGTACGGGCCGAACTGGCCGAATCCGGTGACGCGGGCGAGGACGAGACGCGGGTTGACCGCGCTCAGCTCCGCCCAGCCCAGGTCCCACTTCTCCAGGGTGCCGGGGCGGAAGTTCTCGATGACGACGTCGGCGGTGGCGGCCAGGCGCAGCAGGGTGTCGTGGCCGCCCGGCGTCGACAGGTCGAGGGTCATCGTGCGCTTGTTGCGGCCGAGCAGCTTCCACCACAGGCCGACGCCGTCCTTGGAGGGGCCGTGGCCGCGGGAGGGGTCGGGGCGCGTGGGGTGCTCGACCTTGACCACCTCGGCGCCGAAGTCGCCGAGCATGGTGGCGGCGAGGGGGCCCGCGAAGAGGGTGGCGAGGTCGAGGACGCGGACGCCGGTGAGGGGAGCGGTCATCGCGTGCGGCCCGCCTCGTCGTCGATCTCCTTGCGGTACGGCATGGAGGCCGACGCTCCGGGCCGCTGTACGGAGAGCGCGGCGGCGGCGGAGGCCCAGGCCAGCGCGTCCACCACGGAGTCGCCCTCGGCCAGGGCCACGGCGAGGGCGCCCGCGAAGGTGTCGCCCGCGCCCGTCGTGTCGACCGCGGCGACCTGCGGGGCGCGCACCGTGACCGGTTCGGCGCCGCGTGCCGCGTACAGGCTGCCGTGCGAGCCGAGGGTGATGACGACCTCGGGGACCTGGGAGAGGAGCGCCTCGGCGGCGGCGTGCGGGTCGTCGGTGATGCCGGTCAGGGCGGCGGCCTCGTGTTCGTTGGGCAGCAACAGATCGATGGCGCCCAGGAGGTCGGGCGGCAGGAGCTGGGCGGGGGCCGGGGTGAGGACGGTGCGCACCCCGTGGCGGCGGGCGGCCCGCGCCGCGGCGACCACCCCCTCGACCGGCACTTCCAGCTGGAGCAGCAGGGTGTCGGCGGAGGCGATGAGGCCCTCGTCGCCGGGGGCGAGCGCGGTGACGGTGCCGTTGGCGCCGGGGACGACGACGATCGCGTTGCCGCCGTTGTCGTCGACGACGATGTGCGCGGTGCCGGTCGGTGTCTCGACGGTGCGCAGCAGGTCCGTGTCGACGCCGGAGTGTTCGAGCCCGGAGCGGAGCCGGGTGCCGTAGGCGTCGGTGCCCACCGCGCCGATCATCGAGACGGTGGCGCCCGCGCGGGCCGCCGCGACGGCCTGGTTGGCGCCTTTGCCGCCGGGGACCGTACGGAACTCGCGGCCCGTCACGGTCTCGCCGCGCCGCGGGGCCTCGGCGACGTACGCGACGAGGTCCATGTTCGCGCTGCCGAGAACGGCGATGTGCGGGGTGGGGGTCATGAGCGGTGTGCCTCCCGGGCGGTGAGTTCTGCGAGGGTGTCGAATCCGATGCCGTTGAAATCGCCGACGGAGGTGGCCAGCCGGTTCTTGAGGGGCGCGGTCCAGCGGTCGGGGAGACGGCCCGGGTGGCCGGCGAGCAGGCCCGCGACGGAGCCCGCGGTCGCGCCGTTCGAGTCGGTGTCCCAGCCGCCGGACACGGCACGGGTGATGGCGCCGGTGAAGTCGCCGTCGGCGTGGGTGAGGGCGGCGGCGATGAGGGCGGCGTTGGGCAGGACGTGCACCCAGTGGTGGGTGGCGTACGTCTCGTGGAGCCGGTCCACCACCGCGTCGAACTCCCCCGTGGAGTCGGCCAGTTGGATGCCGTGGCGGACCGCGCGGGACAGGCGGGAGTCCGCGGGGACGGTGGCGAGGCCCGCGCGCAGACACTGGTGGACGTCCGCGTGCCCGGCCGCCGCCTCGGCGATGGTCGCCGCCACGAACATCGCGCCGTACACGCCGTTCGCCGTGTGGGTCAGGGCGGCGTCGCGCAGGGCCTGGCCGGCGGCGGCCGCGGGGGCGCCGGGGTTGGTCCAGCCGTGCACGTCGGCGCGGATGAGGGCGCCGATCCACTCGCGGAAGGGGTTGCGGTGGGTGGCGGTGTGCGGGGGCTCGATGCCGTGGAGGAGGTTGCGGTAGGCGACGCGTTCGGCGGTGAAGGTGCGGCCCGCGGGGAGTTCGTCGAGCCAGAGCCGCGCCACGTCCGCGGTGGTGAAGTTCCTGCCGTGGCGCTGGAGCAGGAGGAGGTTCAGGAGGGGGTAGTTGAGGTCGTCGTCCTCGGGTGTGCCGTCGATGTTCTCGGCGAGGGAGGTGGCCGCGGAGCGCTTGTTCCAGGGGTACGCCGCCGTGAGCTCGGGCGGCAGTCCCCGCTCGGTGAACCACGTGGTCAGGGGCCAGTTGCCGGTGGCCCGCGCGAGTCGGCGGATGCCGTCGAGGGGGAGCTTCTCGACCGGTTTGCCGAGGACGCAGCCCGCGGCCCTGCCGAGCCAGGCCGCGTGCAGCCGGTGCCGCAGCCCGTCCCCGGCGGGCACCCGGCCGGAACCCGGCACCCGGGCGCCGGTCTCGGCGTGCCACGGTCCGGGCGCGAGTTCGTCCAGGAGCGCCTCGGCCAGGGCTCGGAGGCGGGCCGGTGCCGGGGCCGGGGAGGCGCCCGCGCGCGGCGGGGCGAGGTGGCCGCCCGCCGCGAGCCAGCGGGCGCGTACGGAGGTGACGGCGCGGCCCTCCTGCTCCGCCTGGTGGAGCTCGTGGCCGATGAGGTCCTCCGGCTGGACCCAGGTCAGGCGGATCATCGTGCGGCCGTCAGCGCGGCGAAAGCGGACGTGCGGGCGTGGTGGCGCCGCATGTCCTCGGCGAAGACCTCCTCGGCCACCTCGGTCAGCGCCGTCGCCGGGGCGTGCAGGTCGAGGCGGCTGGCGTCGGCGACCTGCTTCACCCACTCGGCGGGCACCGCCGCCTCGCCGCGCAGTGCGCCCACGAGGGCGCCGCTCATCGTCGCGATGGAGTCGCAGTCGCGGCCGTAGTTGACCGAACCGAGCACCGTACGGCGGTAGTCGGCCTCGCCGACCAGGAGCATGCCGAGGGCGATGGGCAGCTCCTCGATGGCGTGCAGGCGGGAGGGGCGGCGGGCGCCGAGCGACGGGGCGCGGTAGTCGGGGCCGACCGTGTCGAAGGGGGCGACCGCGGCGCGCAGCGGGGCCAGCGCCGTCTCGAAGTCCCGGTGCCCCGCGGCGACTTCGGCCACCGCCTCGATCGCCGCACGCGTCCCGTCCTTCGCCAGGTCGAGACACGCCTCGATCACCGAGCCCGCCGTGGCGCCCGGCGCGCAGGCCGCCGCCACCGCCGCGGCGAAGACGCCCGCCGCCTCCCGGCCGTACGAGGACTGGTGGGCCCCCGCGATGTCGAGCGCCTCGGCGTACGCGCCCCGCGGGTCGGCCGCGTTGACCAGGCCGACCGGCGCCATGTACATCGCCGCACCGCAGTTGACGATGTTGCCGGTGCCGGCCTCGCGCGGGTCGACGTGGCCGTAGTGGAGGCGGGCGACGAGCCACTTCTCGGCGAGGAAGATCCGGTGCAGGGGGAGTGCGTCGGCCTCCAGCTCCGGGATCCAGCGCGGGGTCGTCATCAGGTCGGGGACGAGGTGGCCCGCCACGTCGTAGGCGTCGAGGTGGTCGCGGACGGCTGTGTACACGCGGATCAGGGCGTGGGTCATCAGGGTGTCATCCGTGACGTGCCCGTCGCCCTTGTGGAACGGCGCGAGGGGGCGGGCGGTGCGCCAGTGGTCGCCGTTCCAGGGGCCGACGATGCCGCGCACCCGGCCGCCGTGCCGCTCGGTGATCTGCTCGGGCGCGTACCCCTCGACGGGGCCGCCGAGCGCGTCGCCGACCGCGGCTCCGAGGAGGCTGCCCGCGATGCGGTCGGACAGGAGCGGTTCACAGGGAGGTGCCTCAGTGCGCTGCGTCATGGTCGTCATGTCGGGATTGTCCATTCGGTGCGGTCGATTCCGTGGCTGCCAGGCGCCCGGCGAGTTCCACCAGGTCGGTGCCCGCGAGACGGGGGAGCGCGCAGCCGGAGAGGGTGCGGCAGGCGTCGCGCCACGCTTCGGGGATCGCCGCCGCCGTACCGAGTACGCCGGTGAGCGCACCGGTGAGCGCGGGTGCGGAGTCCGCGACGCGCGACAGGCACGCGGCGGCCGGCACCGCCTCGGCGATGCGGCCGCGGGCGGCGGTGGTCAGGGCGAGGGCCACGGGGACGGTCTCGGCGGCGGCGATGCCGTAGCTGTAGACGTGGTCGACGATCTGATGCTCAAGAAGCGGTACGAGGGCGAAGGCGCCGTTGTCCGCCTGCGCGCGGGCCATCTTCACGGCGTGCCGGGCGTTGCGGCCGATCTCCGTGTGCGCGGGAAGCTGGGCGAGGGCGGCGTCCACCGCGGTGTCGGCGTCGGCGCCGGTGAGGGCGGTGGCGATGGCGGCGGCCATCGCGCGGGCGCCGTGCGTGCCGTCGCCGTCCTGGGTGTATCGGGCGTCGAACTCCGCGAGATCCGCGGCCCGTTCGGGATCGCCGGGGTGGACCAGGGCGAGCACGCAGGCGCGTACGCAGGCCGCGTCGTCGAAGTAGTGCGGGTTGTCGTGGCCGGTGGCGGGCGGGCGCAGGCCCGCGGCGAGATTGCCGAGGCCCGCGCGGACGGAGATGCGGGCGCGCAGGGGGAGGACGGCGGACTCGACCTCGGGGGCGCGGGCCGCCGCCGCGGCGATCTCGGCGGCGAGGGTGGTCCAGGAGCGGTCGAGGGCGGCGCGGACCCGGTGGTCCCTGGAGAGGTACGGGTCGGGGGCGCCGTCGGCCGCCGCGAGCAGGGACTCGGCGGTGAACGCCGCCCATTCGGCGTCGTCGGAGGGGCCGAGGCGCAGGGGCTCCGGGGGCTGGTTCAGGGCGATGGGGACGGGCAGGGTGGTGGTCGCGTTCTGCTCGGCGAAGGTGTCGAGTTCACGGGTGAGCCGCCGTGTCCACTCGGGCATGCGGGTCGCCCGGTGGCGGGCGGCGGGCCATCCGGCGGCGTCGCCCGCGGCGAGGCCGAGCAGGAGCCCTTCGGTTCGGGGGGCGGTGTCCTGGCCGGTGCCTCCGTCTGTCGCGTCCGGCACCGGGGGCTGTGCCCACCCTCTCCCGAGCTCGCGGCTTCGCACGAGCAGGGGGGACCCCCATCGCTGTACGGCACGCCTGCCCGCAGCGGCGCTGGGGTCACCGGACGGCGCGGAAGGGGTCCGTCCCGGCGCGTCGGCGCTGTCCGGGGTCACGGCGCCTCCGGGTGACGCGCCAGCAAGTCCGCCACGTCCACGACGTGGTGGCCCCGCATCGAGGGGAGGCAACTGCCCCGCGCCGGGCCGATCGCGTCGGCCCAGGGGGCCGGGATCGCCGAGGCGCCGCACGTGGCGCCGGAGAGCGCGCCCGCGACCGCCGCCGTCGTATCGGCGTCACGGCCCATGTTCACCGCCGAGAGCACCGCGCAGCGGAAGTCACCGCGCGCCGCCGCGTACGCCCCGAACGCGAGGCCCACCGCCTCGGGTGCGAGGTCCGTCCACGGGTAGCCGCCGATGACCACCGCGGAGCGGACCGCCCGTTCGCCGTCGTGCGCGGCCGCGACCGCCCGCCGCAGGGAGCGCGCCGTCCAGCAGTCGTCGGGGATGACGGAGAGAGCCGCCGTCACGACGGCGGCCACTCGCGCCCCGGCCATCGCCGCCGCGACGCCCGCCGCCACGGCCTGCCCGCCGTAGATGCCCTCGCCGTCATGGCTGACGGAACCGTCGACCGCGACGAGCCGGGCCGCCTCGTCCGGGCGGCCCGCCGCGAAGACGCCGAAGGGCGCGGCCCGCATCGCGAGGCCGTCGCTCCACGCGTGCCGGTGCTGGGCGGAGATGGGTGCGGCGAGGCCCCTGCGCAGGTTCTCCAGGGTGCCGCGCTCGCTGAAGCCCGCGCCGCGGAACGGGCCTTCGTCCAGGTCGGCGATCCACTCGTGCCAGGCGGCCTCGACGTGCGCGACCGTCAGGGCGGAGCCGTGCCGGGCGAGCAGCAGCCCGGAGAAGATCGCGTACTCCGTGTCGTCCGTACCGGCCGGGTGCTCGGCGACGTAGCCCGTGATGCGGCCCCAGCGGCGGCGGATCTCGGACGGCTTCATGTTCTCGGCGGGCGCGCCGAGCGCGTCGCCGACCGCGAGGCCGAGCAGCGCGCCGCGCGCCCGTTCGCGGAGGTCGTCGGCGCCGTCCGGTGCCGGGACCGAGGGAACGCATGCGGTGGACGCCATGCCGTGCCTCCCTTGTGCGCGGACCGCTGGATGCGGTGCTTGGTGCATCCCTGCCACGCGGGGTGCTCACACGAGCGCACCCGGGCTCAGATCACTCATTCGCTCGCCGGGGTTCGCCGGGAGGAGAGGCCTCGCGCGGCGCGTTTTCGCAGGTAAGTACGGCCTTCCTTGCTGGCGGGAGATTTTTTTCGCGCGTACTTTCGAGATCGTCCAGACACACACGAGGGGGCTCACCATGGCGATCATCGAGACCGAAGCGACGCTGCACGAGGCGCACCGCGACAACCACACCCACCGCGACGTGAACGGCGGCTGGCTGCGCCCTGCCGTCTTCGGAGCGATGGACGGCCTCGTCTCCAACCTCGCGCTGATGACCGGTGTGGCGGGCGGTTCCGTGACGCAGCACACCATCGTGATCACCGGCCTCGCTGGGCTCGCGGCCGGTGCCTTCTCCATGGCGGCCGGTGAGTACACCTCCGTGGCCTCGCAGCGCGAGCTCGTGGAGGCCGAGCTGGCCATCGAGCGCCATGAACTGCGCAAGCACCCCAAGGACGAGGAGCGGGAGCTCGCCGAGCTGTACGCGTCGCGCGGCGTCGAGCCGGAGCTGGCCCGCGAGGTCGCCCGGCAGCTCTCCCGGGACCCCGAGCAGGCCCTGGAGATCCACGCCCGCGAGGAGCTCGGCATCGACCCCGGCGACCTGCCCTCGCCGCTCGTCGCCGCGGTCTCGTCCTTCGGCGCGTTCGCGCTCGGCGCGCTGCTCCCCGTCCTGCCGTACCTGCTCGGCGCCACCGTGCTCTGGCCCGCCCTGCTGCTCGCGCTGATCGGCCTCTTCGCCTGCGGTGCGGTGGTGGCGAAGGTCACCGCGCGGTCCTGGTGGTTCAGCGGTCTGCGGCAGCTCGCGCTCGGCGGCGCCGCGGCCGGTGTGACGTACGCCCTGGGCACGCTGTTCGGTACGGCCGTAGGATGAGCCGTTGCAGGTCTATGCGGGCCGCTGCATAAGTAGCCGTGACCTGGCGGTTTCGAGTCGTGGAACACCGGGCATGAGCCGTAAGCGCTGCGGGCAATGAGGCCTGTGTCGCTTTGGGCCTCGGCCATCGATCTGTCCGCACAGGCCCCCCGAACCGCTCCCCACCTCAGCGAGCGGTGTCCACATGGTGGAATCAGCTATCCGCTTTTCGAGAAGCGTTCCATCATGTAATCTGCACGAAATTTTGCCAGGGCCAGCGTCGTCCCTTGCCTTTTGTAGTTGCCCCGACGACGACGGGAGTGCCGATGCGTACCCACGCCTGGTCGCCCATGGACGGTCGCCCCGCCCCCCAGGGGATGTACGACCCCCGTAACGAACACGATGCCTGCGGTGTCGGATTCGTGGCCACGCTCACCGGTGTGGCCAGCCATGAACTGGTCGAACAGGCGCTGACCGTACTGCGCAATCTCGAGCACCGCGGCGCCACCGGCTCCGAGCCGGACTCGGGTGACGGTGCGGGCATCCTGCTCCAGGTCCCCGACGCCTTCCTGCGCGAGGTGGCCGGATTCCAGCTGCCCGCCGCTGGTGCCTACGCCGTCGGCATCGCCTTCCTGCCGGTCGACACCGCCGGTACGACCGAGGGCGCCGTCTCACAGATCGAGACGATCGCCTCCGAGGAGGGCCTGACGGTCCTCGGCTGGCGCGACGTGCCCGTCGCCCCCGAGCTGCTCGGCGCCACCGCCCGCTCGACCATGCCCGTCTTCCGGCAGATCTTCGTCGCCGACGGCGACACCGAGGGCCTGGAGCTGGACCGCAAGGCCTTCGTGCTGCGCAAGCGCGCCGAGCGCGAGGCCGGGACGTACTTCCCCTCGCTCTCGTCCCGCACGATCGTCTACAAGGGCATGCTGACCACCGGCCAGCTCGAGCCCTTCTTCCCCGACCTGTCCGACCGCCGCTTCGCCACGGCCGTCGCGCTCGTCCACTCCCGCTTCTCGACGAACACGTTCCCGAGCTGGCCGCTCGCGCACCCGTACCGCTTTGTCGCGCACAACGGCGAGATCAACACCGTCAAGGGCAACCGCAACTGGATGCGGGCCCGCGAGTCGCAGCTCGCGTCCGAGCTCTTCGGCGCCCCCGGCAAGCCGGACACGCTGGAGCGGATCTTCCCGATCTGCACGCCGGACGCCTCCGACTCCGCGTCCTTCGACGAGGTCCTCGAACTCCTGCACCTCGGCGGCCGCTCGCTGCCGCACTCCGTCCTCATGATGATCCCGGAGGCCTGGGAGAACCACGCCTCCATGGAGCCCGCCCGGCGCGCCTTCTACCAGTTCCACTCCACGATGATGGAGCCCTGGGACGGCCCGGCGTGTGTGACCTTCACCGACGGCACGCAGGTGGGCGCCGTCCTCGACCGCAACGGTCTGCGCCCGGGCCGCTACTGGGTCACCGACGACGGCCTCGTCGTCCTCGGCTCCGAGGTCGGCGTCCTGGACATCGACCCCGCGAAGGTCGTCCGCAAGGGCCGCCTGCAGCCCGGCCGGATGTTCCTCGTCGACACCGCCGAGCACCGCATCGTCGAGGACGACGAGATCAAGGCCTCCCTGGCCGCCGAGAAGCCGTACCAGGAGTGGCTTGAAGCCGGCGAGATCGAGCTGTCCGACCTGCCCGAGCGCGAGCACATCGTGCACACGCACGCCTCCGTCACGCGCCGCCAGCAGACCTTCGGCTACACCGAGGAAGAGCTGCGCATCATCCTCGCGCCGATGGCCAAGACCGGCGGCGAGCCGCTCGGCTCCATGGGCACGGACACCCCCATCGCGGCCCTCTCCGAGCGCCCGCGGCTGATCTTCGACTACTTCACGCAGCTGTTCGCGCAGGTCACCAACCCGCCCCTTGACGCCATCCGCGAAGAGCTCGTCACCTCGCTGCACTCCTCGCTCGGCCCGCAGGGCAACATCCTGGAGCCGACCGCCGCGACCTGTCGCAGCGTCACGCTGCCCTTCCCGGTGATCGACAACGACGAGCTCGCCAAGCTCATCCACATCAACGCCGACGGCGACATGCCCGGCATGAAGGCCGCGACGCTCTCCGGCCTCTACCGCGTGGGCGACGGCGGCGACGCCCTCGCCGCCCGCATCGAGGAGATCTGCTCCGAGGCCGACGCCGCCATAGAGGCCGGCGCCCGCCTGATCGTGCTCTCCGACCGGCACTCCGACGCCGAGCACGCGCCGATCCCCTCGCTGCTGCTCACCTCGGCCGTCCACCACCACCTCATCCGCACCAAGCAGCGCACCCAGGTGGGCCTGCTCGTCGAGGCGGGCGACGTGCGCGAGGTCCACCACGTGGCCCTCCTCATCGGCTTCGGCGCCGCGGCCGTCAACCCGTACCTGGCGATGGAGTCCGTCGAGGACCTCGTCCGCGCGGGCACGTTCCTGGACGCCGACGAGGACGGCGGGGCCGAGCAGGCCATCCGCAACCTGATCTACGCGCTCGGCAAGGGCGTCCTGAAGGTCATGTCCAAGATGGGCATCTCCACCGTCGCCTCCTACCGCGGCGCCCAGGTCTTCGAGGCCGTCGGCCTCGATTCGGCCTTCGTGGAGCGGTACTTCAGCGGTACGACGACGAAGATCGGCGGTGCGGGGCTCGACGTCATCGCCAAGGAGGTCGCCGCCCGGCACGCCAAGGCCTACCCGGCCTCCGGCGTCCCCTCCGCGCACCGCGCCCTCGAAATCGGCGGCGAGTACCAGTGGCGCCGCGAGGGCGAGCCGCACCTGTTCGACCCCGAGACGGTCTTCCGCCTCCAGCACTCCACGCGCGGGCGCCGCTACGACATCTTCAAGCAGTACACGGGCCGCGTGAACGAGCAGTCCGAGCGCCTGATGACGCTGCGCGGCCTGTTCGGCTTCAAGTCCGGCCGCCCGTCGATCTCCATCGACGAGGTCGAGCCCGTCTCGGAGATCGTCAAGCGGTTCTCGACCGGCGCCATGTCCTACGGCTCGATCTCCCGCGAGGCGCACGAGACCCTCGCCATCGCCATGAACCAGCTGGGCGGCAAGTCCAACACCGGTGAGGGCGGCGAGGACCCGGAGCGCCTGTACGACCCGGCGCGCCGCTCCAGCATCAAGCAGGTCGCCTCCGGCCGCTTCGGCGTGACCAGCGAGTACCTCGTCAACGCCGACGACATCCAGATCAAGATGGCGCAGGGCGCGAAGCCCGGCGAGGGCGGCCAGCTGCCGGGCCACAAGGTGTACCCCTGGGTCGCCAAGACCCGGCACAGCACCCCCGGTGTCGGGCTCATCTCCCCGCCGCCGCACCACGACATCTACTCCATCGAGGACCTGGCCCAGCTGATCCACGACCTGAAGAACGCGAACCCGCAGGCGCGGATTCACGTGAAGCTGGTCTCCGAGGTCGGCGTCGGCACGGTCGCCGCGGGTGTCTCCAAGGCCCACGCGGATGTCGTCCTCATCTCCGGCCACGACGGCGGCACCGGCGCGTCCCCGCTGACCTCGCTGAAGCACGCGGGCGGCCCCTGGGAGCTCGGCCTCGCCGAGACCCAGCAGACCCTGCTGCTCAACGGCCTGCGCGACCGCATCGTCGTGCAGACCGACGGCCAGCTGAAGACCGGCCGCGACGTCATCATCGCCGCGCTGCTCGGCGCCGAGGAGTTCGGTTTCGCCACCGCGCCGCTCGTCGTCTCCGGCTGCGTCATGATGCGCGTCTGCCACCTGGACACCTGCCCGGTCGGCATCGCCACGCAGAACCCGGCGCTGCGCGAGCGCTTCTCCGGCAAGGCCGAGTACATCGTCAACTTCTTCGAGTTCATCGCCGAAGAGGTCCGCGAGATCCTCGCCGAGCTCGGCTTCCGCACCATCGAGGAGGCCGTCGGCCACGCCGAGCTCCTCGACACCGAGAAGGCCGTGAGCCACTGGAAGGCGCAGGGCCTCGACCTGGAGCCGCTGTTCCACGTGCCGTCGCTGCCCACGGGCGCCGTCCGGCACCAGATCGCCACCCAGGACCACGGTCTGGAGAAGGCGCTCGACAACGAGCTGATCAAGCTCGCCGCCGACGCGCTCGCCGCGAACAGCGCGACGGACGCGCACCCGGTCCGCGCACAGGTCGCCATCCGCAACATCAACCGCACGGTCGGCACCATGCTCGGCCACGAGGTGACGAAGAAGTTCGGCGGCGCGGGCCTGCCCGACGACACCATCGACATCACCTTCACCGGCTCGGCGGGCCAGTCCTTCGGCGCCTTCGTGCCGCGCGGTGTGACGCTGCGCCTGGAGGGCGACGCCAACGACTACGTCGGCAAGGGCCTCTCCGGCGGCCGCGTCGTCGTCCGCCCGGACCGCGGCGCCGACCACCTCGCCGAGTACTCGACGATCGCGGGCAACACCATCGCGTACGGTGCGACCGGCGGCGAGCTGTTCCTCCGCGGCCGCACCGGCGAGCGCTTCTGCGTCCGCAACTCCGGCGCGACGGTGGTCTCCGAGGGCGTGGGCGACCACGGCTGCGAGTACATGACCGGCGGTCACGCGGTGGTCCTCGGCGAGACGGGCCGCAACTTCGCGGCCGGTATGTCGGGCGGCATCGCCTACGTGATCGACCTCGACCGCGACAACGTCAACGCCGGGAACCAGGCGGCCGTCGAGCCCCTTGACGACTCCGACAAGCAGTGGCTGCACGACGTCGTGCGCCGCCACCAGGAGGAGACCGGATCGACCGTGGCCGAGAAGCTCCTTGCGGAGTGGGACACGGCCGTGGAGCGGTTCAGCAGGATCATCCCCAGCACGTACAAGGCAGTGCTCGCCGCCAAGGACGCCGCCGAGCGAGCCGGTCTCTCCGAGACCGAGACCACCGAGAAGATGATGGAGGCGGCGACCAATGGCTGATCCCAAGGGCTTCCTTAACCACGGCCGTGAGGTCGCGCAGAGCCGCCCGGTCGGCGAGCGCGTCCAGGACTGGAACGAGGTCTACGTTCCCGGTTCGCTCCTCCCGATCATCTCCAAGCAGGCCTCGCGCTGCATGGACTGCGGCATTCCGTTCTGCCACAACGGCTGTCCGCTGGGGAACCTGATCCCGGAGTGGAACGACTACGCCTACCGCGAGGACTGGTCGGCCGCGCAGGAGCGCCTGCACGCCACCAACAACTTCCCGGAGTTCACGGGCCGGCTCTGCCCGGCGCCGTGCGAGGCGGCGTGCGTGCTCGGCATCAACCAGCCGGCCGTCACCATCAAGAACGTCGAAGTCTCCATCATCGACAAGGCGTGGGACGGGGGCGACGTCAAGCCGCAGGCGCCCGAGCGCCTCTCCGGCAAGACCGTCGCCGTCATCGGCTCGGGCCCGGCAGGTCTCGCCGCCGCCCAGCAGCTGACCCGGGCAGGACACACGGTCGCCGTCTACGAGCGCGCCGACCGCATCGGCGGCCTGCTCCGCTACGGCATCCCCGAGTTCAAGATGGAGAAGCGGCACATCAACCGCCGCATCGAGCAGATGCGCGCGGAGGGCACCAAGTTCCGCACCGGCGTGGAGATCGGCCGCGACATCGACGCGGCGAAGCTGCGCAGGCGCTACGACGCGGTGGTCATCGCCGCGGGCTCCACCACCGCCCGCGACCTGCCCGTCCCCGGCCGCGAGCTCAAGGGCGTCTACCAGGCGATGGAGTACCTGCCCCTGGCCAACAAGGTCCAGGAGGGCGACTACGTCACCACGCCCGTCTCCGCCGAGGGCAAGCACGTCGTCGTCATCGGCGGCGGCGACACCGGCGCGGACTGCGTGGGCACCGCCCACCGCCAGGGCGCGGCGTCCGTGACGCAGCTGGAGATCATGCCGAGGCCGGGCGAGGACCGTGCCCCGCACCAGCCGTGGCCGACCTTCCCCATGCTGTACAAGGTCACCTCCGCGCACGAGGAGGGCGGCGAGCGGGTCTACGCCGTCAACACCACCCACTTCGAGGGCGACGAGGACGGCAACGTCCAGTTCCTGCACCTCGTCGAGGTCGAGTTCATCGACGGCAAGCTGACCCCGAAGCCGGGCACCGAGCGCAAGATCCCCGCCCAGCTCGTCACCCTCGCGATGGGCTTCACCGGCACGGACCGTGAGAACGGCCTCGTGGACCAGTTCGCCCTGGACCTCGACGAGCGCGGCAACGTCGCGCGGGACGCCGAGTTCCAGACAAATGTTCCCGGCGTCTTCGTCGCCGGGGACGCGGGCCGCGGCCAGTCGCTCATCGTCTGGGCCATCGCCGAGGGCCGCTCGGCGGCGCGCGGCGTGGACAACTTCCTCACCGGCGCGAGTGACCTGCCCGCCCCGATCCGCCCGACGGACCGTGCCCTGACGGTCTAGCCCGTACGGTTCCTCCGTACGACCCTGCACGTCCCGTACAACGGCGTACGGAACTGAGCGGCGCCCGCCTCGTCCCCGACCGGACCTGGGCGGGCGTCGTCGCGTCCGGGCCCGATCGTGGGACCGGTGCGTTGCATGGGGCGCAATGGTATGAGCGTATGTTGCGTCACCCGCAACCCTCATTACGGTTCGGCCGCTTATACCAATGGGTCTAGACCGCCCCCGTCTGGTGTGACCACAATCGCTCCCACCAATCGGAACCTGGAGGGGGCCGGCATGAATCGACGTGTCATCGCCGCTGGTTGTATCGCCATGAGTCTCGGACTGACCGCCACGGCGTGCGGTGGCGATGACGACGACGAGGGCGGCAAGGCCACCGACGGCAAGGGCAAGACCCTCACCGTATGGATCATGGAGGGGACCAACCCCGACGCGCGGCCCTTCTTCGCGGAGGCCGAGAAGGCCTTCACCAAGAAGACCGGCGCCAAGATCAAGGTCGAGTACCAGCAGTGGGCCAGCGCCCAGAAGAAGTTCACGACCGCCATCGAGGGCGGCGCGGACCAGGTGCCCGACGTGGCCGAGGTCGGCACCACCTGGGTGCCGCAGTTCGCCGAGACCGACGCGCTCGTCGACGTCACCGACGAGGTGAAGAAGTCGGGCCTGGACGGCGACCTCGTCGAGGGCCTCAAGGACGCGGGCACGCTGGACGGCAAGCAGTACGGCATGCCCTGGTACGCGGGCGTCCGCTCGATCGTCTACCGCAAGGACATCTTCGAGAAGCACGACCTGAAGCCCCCGACCACGTGGAAGGAGCTCCAGGCGACCGCCAAGACGCTCAAGGAGAAGGAGCCGAAGCTCGTCTCCTTCCCGGTGGCGGGCGGCGCGGAGATGTTCGCGGCCCCCTTCGTCTGGGGCGCGGGCGGTGAACTCGCCACCGAGTCCGGCGGCAAGTGGAAGTCCGCCATCAACTCGCCCGAGGCCATCAAGGGCATCGAGTACTACACGGGCCTCGCCACCAAGGACAAGGTCTCCCCAGCCAAGGTCAACACCTGGACGGAGAAGGAGGTCGGCGACGCCTGGAACAAGGGCGAGATCGCCATGGCCGTCGGCGGCAACTGGACGCCGAAGGCGATCGTCGACAAGAACCCGGACCTCAAGGGCAAGCTCGGCGCCGTGCCGATCCCCGGCCAGAACGGCGGGATGAGCAAGTCCTTCCTCGGCGGCTCCTACCTGTCCACGTTCAACACGGACAAGAAGGACCTCGCCTGGGAGTTCGTGAAGCTCGTGACGACCGGCGAGTTCGCCGCCAAGTGGGCCGAGCAGACCAACTACTTCCCCGGCCAGAACTCCGAGCTGAAGAAGATCGAGGCCAAGAAGGACCCGCTGGTCGAGCCGTTCGCCAAGCAGATGCTGGAGGCCGGCGCCACCGTCCCCAAGACGAAGTCGTACGGCGAGATCCAGGCCTCCAAGGTCATCCCCGGCATGATCCAGTCGATCCTCACCGGCAAGTCGTCCGTCAAGGACGCGGCGGACAAGGCGGCCAAGGACATGGACGCGATCTTCGCCAAGGACGAGTAGTCAAGGGGCAGTTCGGCACTGTGAAGGACGCGACACCGTGAAAGACACCCTTGTCAGCGACGGGCCGGAGTCCCCGGCCCGTCCCGGCCCCCTGACGCAGGACGACGGGGCGGCCGAGGCGGCCCGCCGCCGGAAGAAACTGACCGCACTCACCCGCCCCTGGCTCCTGCTCGCCCCCTCCCTCGTGGTCCTCGTGGGCCTGCTGCTCTGGCCGCTGATCCAGGTCGGCAAGCTCTCCCTGCAGGACTACGAGGTCAAGTTCGGCGGCGGCACCGGGACGTTCACCGGCTTCGACCACTACAGCGACCTGCTCTCCAGCAGCCTGCTGTGGAAGACGGTCCTGCCCAACACCGTCTTCTTCGCCTTCGCCTGCGTCGGCCTCACCGTCGCGCTCGGCACCCTCGTGGCGCTGCTGCTCAACCGGCTCGGCGCCACCTGGCGGATGATCTGCTCGATCGCGATCCTCGCCGCCTGGGCGATGCCCGCGGTCACGGGCACGTACGTATGGATCTGGCTCTTCCAGCCGCAGGACGGCATGGCCAGCCAGATCGCGGGCTCGATCGGCCTGATCGACCCCGAGACGACCAACTGGTTCACCGAGCGCGGCCCGTTCTACGCGATCGCCACGCTCAACGTCGTCCACCACGGCTTCCCCTTCGTCGCCATCACCGTCCTCGCGGGACTCATGACGATCCCCAAGGAGCTGTACGAGGCGGGGGAGTTGGACGGCGCCAACGCCTGGCAGCGGTTCTGGAACATCACCGTACCGACGATCAAGCCGGTCTTCCTCGTGGTGACCATCCTCTCCACCATCTGGGACTTCAAGGTCTTCACCCAGGTCTATCTGCAACCCGGCGGCGACGGCTCCAACGAAGAGGTCTACAACCTCGGCGTCTTCTCCTACATCCAGGCCTTCGCCAAGAACGACTACGGCACGGGCGCCGCGGCCGCGGTCCTGCTCACCGTGCTGCTCCTGCTCATCACCGTCGTCTACATCCGCACGCTGTTCCGGCAGGGGGAGGAGGACCTGTGACCGCCACCAAGCTCTCGGCGCCGCTCGACCAGGGGAAACCCCGGCGCCGCCCCACGCTCGCCTCGCGCGTCGGGCTGCCGGCCGCGGTCGTCGGCCTGCTCCTCTTCACGCTCTTCCCCGTCTACTGGATGATCTCCACGGCGCTCGACCCGAAGGCCGCCCTGCGCGGCTCGGACGTGCTGCCGAGCGGCATCAGCTTCGAGCACTTCGAGTTCGTCTTCGACAAGGGCAACTTCGGTACGTACCTGCTGAACTCGGCGCTCGTCGGCCTCGCCACGATCGTCGCCGCCGCGCTGCTCTCGCTCTTCGCGGCCATCGCGGTGGCCCGGTTCAAGTTCCGCTTCCGCACCTCCGTACTGATCATGATCCTGATCGTGCAGATGGTGCCCCTCGAAGCCCTGGTCATCCCGCTCTTCATCCAGATGCGGGACTACGACATGCTCAACTCGCTGCTCGGGCTGAGCGTCGTCTACATCGCCCTCTCGCTCCCCTTCGCCATCTGGACGCTGCGCGGCTTCGTCGCCACCGTCCCCAAGGAGGTCGAGGAGGCGGCGTACATCGACGGGGCGTCCTGGCCGCGGATGTTCTGGTCGGTGCTGCTCCCGCTGGTCGCGCCGGGGCTCGTGGCGACCTCGATCTTCGCCTTCATCACGGCGTGGAACGAATTCGTCTTCGCGTACACGTTCATGAAGGGCAGCGACAAGTACACGGCGGCCGTGGGTATTTACCAGTTCTTCGGTGAGAACTCCACGGCCTGGGGGCCGGTCATGGCCAGCTCCACGCTGGTCACGGTGCCGGTGATGATCTTCTTCGTGATCGTGCACCGCAAGCTCGGCTCGGGCCTGGCGGCAGGCGCGGTCAAGGGCTGACGGGCCGCCCGGCGGGCGTACGGGGCCGGGTGTACGGGGACGGGTGTACGGGGGCCGGGTCACGGCACCCTGTACGTCTCCCCGTACACCCGCCACGTCAGCGGCGCGTCCAGGGCCAGGTTGCCCTCGTCGAGGAACTTCCGCTGTGCCGTGTCCACGCGCGAGGTGTCGCGGTGGGCCTCCTCCCGCTTCATCGCCGCGCGACGGACGTCCAGGAAGGCGCCGAGGTACGCCTTCTCCCCGCCGCCCCGGGACGGCGGGTCCGCCTTCTTCATGGCTGCCGCGCGCAGACCGTGGAAGGAGCGGGGCCCGGTGCCGGGGCCGTGCATGACCATCGCGTCGTAGTAGATGAACTGGCCGAGCGCGCCCAGGCCGTCGCGCTCGGCCCGGCGCACCGCCGGGTCGAAGTAGCCGCGATCGCGTATGGAGTCCTGGGCCGCGCGGAACGCGGGCTTCGACGCCTCGGCCTTCCATGCCTTGGTGAAGCCGGGGTCCAGGCCCTTGTGCGATGCGCTGCCGTCGACCTCGCGCAGGGCGGGCAGATAGCGGGCCAGGCCGTTGTCCGGGTGGTCCTTCGTGTAGCGCTCGACGAGGGTCAGCAGGTCGTGCGTGCCGGTGCAGAAGCCGATGAGCCCCGCGGTGTAGCCGCGGCCGTCGTCGATGTCCTCGACGTAGCCGTACTGGCCGCGCCAGTCGAGCGTCGAGTTCTCCGCGCTCGACACCAGTTTCTGCGCGAGGTCCTTCTTCGCGGGCGCGGCGAGGCCGGGCTCCCGCACGCCGTTCCCGGTGCCGTTCCCGGCGCCGTTTCTGGCGTCGCTCCTGTCCGGGGCGCCGCCCGCGAGGCAGGCGGCCGTGGCGACGAGCGGGACCACGGCGAGGAGGAGGAGACCGGCGCGCTTCATCCGGCCAAGATTACGTGGGCATGCCCGGCGGGACGTCTTCCGGTCCGCACTCTATTGACTAAAAGTCAATTCAGGGCCAGTCTCTGCTCCCGAACCCGGCCGTACGGCCGGTCGAGGGAGGCGACGTGGACACCGGGACACGAGAGCGACGCGAGCGACTCGCCGCGGAGCTGCGCGACCAACCACCGGAATCCTTCGGGCAGTTGACGCCCGAACAACTCACCACGCTGGCGGACGCGCTGGCACGGCAGCGCGAGAGCCGCGCCGCGGGACTCAACGAGGCCGCCGAGGAGGCGCTGAAGCTCGTCCCCGCGCTGGCCCGCGGCCCCGTCCGCCGGATTCTCTTCCGATAGCCCAGTCGAGCGAGGAGTCAGCATGGACAAACTGCGCGGCAGGGCCGAGACCCTCAAGATCGCCCACCTGCTCGACGTCGAACCGGACACGCTCGCCTTCCTTCAGAGCCTGCCCGTCGAGGACGTACGACGCTTCCGCACCCAGAGCGTCGCGGCGCTCTTCGACCGGGCACCCGACATGCTCGACCGGATCGCGTCCGCGACGAAACTCGTGCCCGCCGGGGTGGCCGCCGCCATCTCCCAGAAAGCCCTCGGCCCGCGCCTGGCCGCCGCCGTCGCGGGACGGCTCGAACCCGCGCGCGCCGCCGACATCATCGAGAAACTGCCCGTGCCCTTCACGGCCCGGTCCTGCGCCCACCTCGACCCGCGCCGCATCAAGGGCATCGTCGACCACCTCGACGAGGGCCTGGTCGTCCGCATCGCCGTCACCCTCGCCGAACGCGGCGACCACCTCACGATGGGCCGTTTCGTCGGCCACCTGACCGACGCCGCGCTGCGCCGCATCCTGCCGCAGGTCGACGACGCCGCCGTCCTGAAGACGGGCTTCGCGATCGACCTGCCCGAACGGCTCGGCCACCTCATCGAGTTGCTGGGCGCCGAACGGCTCGCGGCCGTCATCGGCTCGGCCGCCGCCGACGGCCTGTGGCCCGAGGCGCTCGCCGTCGCAGGCATGGTGACCGGGGAGCAGCGCGGCCGCATCGCCTCGCTCACCGCGGGGCAGCCGCAGCACCGCCTCGACTCCCTGGTCACGACGGTGGCGGAACAGGACCTGTGGGAGTCCCTGCTGCCTCTGGTCGCGCTCCTCGGCGAGGACGAGCGGCGCACCGTGGCCGAACTGCCCTCGCTGCGGGACGCGGAGGTGCTCGGCGGTGTGGTGCGCGCGGTCGTGGCCACCGCGCTGTGGGCGGAGTTCCTGCCGCTCGTGGAGGCGCTGCCCGCGGAGTCCCGCAAGGCCGTCGCCGACACCGCGGGGGCGCTGCCCGAGCCCG
Organism: Streptomyces sp. NPDC046465; assembly: GCF_040646035.1. NCBI lineage: Bacteria > Bacillati > Actinomycetota > Actinomycetes > Kitasatosporales > Streptomycetaceae > Streptomyces > Streptomyces sp. NPDC046465. The sequence continues at coordinate 14,567 of NZ_JBEYZK010000021.1, read as the reverse complement.
ACCTGGACGCGCTCGCCAGGGAGGTCGGCAAGCAGGACCTCTGGGAGCTGGTCATGCCGCTCGTCGAGCTCATGGACGACGCGGCGAAGACCCGTATCTTCGCCCTGCCCGCCTTCCAGGACCAGGCCGGAGGGTAGCCCGCCCGGACTGACCGCTCGCACTGGCCCGCCCGGCCCATGAAGAAACGATGCAGCAGGCGCCGCATGGGTGACAGGGCGTATCCGGAGGCCACAGACCGGGGAAAGGCGCAGCCGGACCCGTCGACTCCCGGACGGGTCCGGCCACCCTCATCCGCCGGACACTCCCCCGTCCGGCGCCGGACGGAAACGGACCCCATGCGCCTGCGCCACACCCTCGCCGCCGCCCTCGGCGCGCTCACCCTCGTCGTCGCCCTGCCGACCTCCGCGAGCGCCGCCACCGGCGACTTCTCCTACCGGTACACGGCTCCCGACGGCTCGCGCCAGTCGGCCACCATCCACGACCCGTCGAGCCCCGGCTGCGTCGTGCTGCCCGAGGCCGCGAACCAGGACGGGCCGCCCGCGTACGCCCCGCACAACGACACCGACGAATGGACGATGGTGTTCACCGAGCCGGACTGCACCGGCGACTCCTGGACCCTGCGCCCGCACGGTCGCCCCGCCACCGATCGCCTCAAGCTGCGCTCGGTGTTCCTGACCGGCCGCCACTAGGGCCCTGGCGCCGGACGCCGTCACCCCGTCGTCGAGCCGCCGTCCACGGTGAACTCCGCACCCGTGACGTACGACGACGCGTCCGACACCAGGAACAGCACCAGCCCGCCGACCTCCTCCGGGCGGCCCATCCTGCCGAGCGGCAGGTGCGACCAGTCCCGCCCGGCGGAGGCCGCGGAGATCATCGGGGTGTCGATCGCCCCCGGGTGGACGGAGTTGACCCGCACCCGGTACTTCGCCAGGTCGAGCGCCGCGGACCGGGTCAGCCCCCGCAGCCCGAACTTCGTCGACCCGTACGCCGCGTGCCCGGGGATGCCGACGAGGCCCGCCGTCGACGACACGTTCACCACCGAACCGCCGCCCGCCTCCTTCAGCGCGGGCAACACCGCCTGGATGCCGAGGAACGGCCCCAGGAGATTGACCCGGACCAGGGCCTCGAAGTTCTCGTACGTCTCGTCCTCCACGGACGCCGTGCGCCACAGCGCGGCATTGTTCACCAGCGCGTCCAGCCGCCCGAAAGCGTCGAGGGCACCCGCCACGGCCGCGGCCCAGTCCGCCGCGTCGGTCACGTCATGCCGTACGAACAGCCCTTGGTCCCCCAGGGACCCGGCGACCGCACGGCCCTCCTCCTCCCGCACGTCCGTCACCACGACCCGCGCCCCGGCCTCGGCGAAGAGCCGCGCCTCCGCCGCCCCCTGGCCGCGGCCCGCGCCGGTGATCAGGACGGTCCTGCCGTCCAGTCCGCGGACGTTCTCCCGGGAGCCCATGCCACGCCTCCAAAGCACCATGTGACGGTGTGTCATATGTCTAGCAGTCATACGGGCAAGGGAGAAGGGGGGAGGAGGGGGGAGAGAAGGGCGCGCGAACGCCACGTACCCTCGGCCGCTGACGGGCCCGCACGACGGCGGTCCGGCCGACGGCACGGAACGGAACGGAACGGAGCGGCGCATGGAACCTGCGATCAGTCTGCGCAAGGTGGAGGACTCGGCGCCCGCGCTGGTCAGCCTCTACAAGAGCGCCGGGGTCTCGCTGCGCAAGCACGGTCTGGCCGGGGCCCGTGCCGCGGTCTACCTCGTCGTCGACTACTCCGGTTCCATGCGGCCGTACTACAAGGACGGCACCGTCCAGGCCCTGGCCGACCGCGTGCTCGGCCTCTCCGCGCACCTGGACGACGACGGGACCGTGCCCACCGTCTTCTTCTCCACGGACATCGACGCGGTCACCGACATCGCCCTCGACCACCACCGCGGCCGGATCGACGAGATCGTCGCCGGGCTCGGGCACATGGGGAAGACCAGCTACCACCTGGCGATGGACGCCGTCATCGACCACTACGTCGACAGCGGCGCGACCGCGCCCGCCCTCGTGATCTTCCAGACCGACGGCGGCCCCATCAACAAGCTCGCCGCCGAGCGCTATCTCTGCAAGGCGGCGAAGCTGCCCCTGTTCTGGCAGTTCATCGGCTTCGGCGACCCGGCGAGCAAGCAGTTCGACTATCTCCGGCGGCTCGATGAACTCGCCGTCCCCGCCAAGCGCCCGGTCGACAACGCGGGCTTCTTCCACGCCGGGAACGACCCCCGTGCGGTGCCGGACGACGTGCTGTACGACCGTCTCGTGGGGGAGTTCCCGGCGTGGCTCGCGGCGGCGCGGTCGGGCGGGATCGTGGTCTAGGGGCTGACGTATGGACCGACGTACGGACCGACGCACGGACCGACGTACGGACCGGCCGGGTCAGTCGACGAGGCGTGCGCGCAGTTTCAGGATCGTGCCCGCGTCGAGCCCGAGCCCCTTGGTCAGATAGCCCTGCAGGCCGCCGTACCGCTTCGCCGCCTCGTCGAGCGCCGTGCCGAGGTAGTCGGTGCGGACCTCTTGGAGCGGGATGATCAGGTCCGGGTTCTGCATGAGCCCGCCCTGCTTGAGCGCCTCGCGCAGCCGCGCGTCGTACGCGGCACGGTAGGTGTTGGACGCCAGGTAGTCGCCGACCGCGGCCCGGTCCGGCACGCCGACGAGGCGCAGCAGGAGATACGTCGTCCAGCCGGTGCGGTCCTTGCCCGAGGTGCAGTGGTAGAGCAGCGGCGTGCGGCTGTCCGCGACGTCGCGCAGGGTCGCCGCGAACTGCGCGCGGTTGGCGGAGTCCGTGACGAAGGTGCGGTAGACGTCCCGCATGAAGGCGGCCGCCCTGCCGTTGCCCAGCATCTCCTCCTGCTTGACCGGGTCCTTCGAGCCGATCGCGGCGAGCAGCTGGGAGAACAGGCCGTGGTCGGTGATCGGCCGGGAGACCGGGGCCGCCCCGGCGGGCAGCCGGTCCGCGCCGTCGTACTGCACCTCGGCGGGCACCCGGAAGTCGATGACCTTCTTCAGGCCGAGCCCGGCGAGCGTCCCGAGGTCGGCGTCGGTGAGCTTGCTGAGGGCGTCGGCGCGGAAGACCCGGCCGTAACCGACCCGCTCGCCGTCGTACGTGCGGTAGCCGCCCACGTCCCGTACGTTGACCGCGCCCTGTAGCGGGATGTGACGGACGGTGTCGGCGAGGGCGTGCGACGCGTACCGGGGCGCGGTGGGCGCGAGGGTTTCCGTCGGGGCCGCCCAGGCGGGCAGGGTGCCCAGGGCGAGCGCGGAGATCACGAGTCCGGTCGCGGTGCGGGTACGGGTACGGGTGATGCGCATCGGTCCGCCTTCCCATCGGCTGGGGTGCTCGGCAGGGGTGCCTGGCAGGGGTGCCTGGCAGGGGTGCTCCGCCCAACCAAGCGATTGTTTGGCCGGAGGGTGAAGGTAGCGAGGGGCCGGTGAGCGAGGAAGGGGCGTGCGCGAGAAGCTGACGAAAAGTCAAAACTGTAGAGCGGGGTGCACGGGGCAGGGGTCTGGGAGGGGTGGGACGGGCGGGGCGCGAGGTTCTGCCCGGGGCCGGGAACAAGGGGTCGCGCGAGCGTGTTAGGGTTATGTGTTGCAGTTTTGGTACCCATGAACTTTATGTGCGCCTGACGGGAATGCTCCGAGGGCGCATTATTGTTTTTCCGGTTCTCTCCGGTATGGGGGTCATTGCAGCGCTGGAGATTCACAATTCGGTGATTCTCCATTCACTGCCCCTGTTGAGGAGATTGACATGGCAACCGGCACCGTTAAGTGGTTCAACTCGGAAAAGGGCTTCGGCTTCATCGAGCAGGACGGCGGCGGCCCCGACGTCTTCGCCCACTACTCGAACATCGCCTCCTCCGGCTTCCGTGAGCTCCTCGAGGGCCAGAAGGTCTCCTTCGAGGTGACCCAGGGCCAGAAGGGCCTGCAGGCCGAGAACATCGTTCCTGCCTGATCGCCGCAGCGCGCGAACCTCACAGCCGAGGCCCGCACCGGAAGGTGCGGGCCTCGGCTTGCGCTGTCATCGGGCCCAACCGGGCCCAGAGCCGCACCGGCTCAGAGGTCCGGAAGTCCAGCGACCAGGAAGGCACTACTGCATGAACCGCTCCGAACGCCCGGCGCGCCCCGCCCGCAAGCGTCCCGCCGACGCAGCCGGAAAGGGCCGGTCCTACGGCCAGGCGAAGGGCTCCGCACATTCTTCGCATTCCGCGAAGAAGTCCGGGAGCCGCAAGCCGAAGCCGGTCCAGGGCGGTGAATTCGCGCTGCCCGAGAGCATCACGCCGGCGCTGCCGTCCGTCGAGGCCTTCGCTGATCTGGACATGCCCGAGGCCCTCCTGAAGACGCTGGCCGCCCAGGGCGTCACCGAGCCCTTCCCGATCCAGGCCGCCACCCTCCCGAACTCTCTCGCGGGCCGCGACATCCTCGGCCGCGGGCGCACCGGCTCCGGCAAGACCCTGGCCTTCGGCCTCGCGCTGCTCGCCCGCACGGCCGGGCACCGCGCCGAGTCGAAGTCCCCGCTCGCCATGGTCCTGGTCCCCACGCGCGAGCTGGCCCAGCAGGTGACGGACGCCCTCACGCCGTACGCGACGTCGGTGAACCTCCGCATGGCCACGGTCGTCGGCGGCATGTCGATCACCCGGCAGTCCGGGACGCTGCGCCGCGGCGCCGAGGTCCTCGTGGCCACCCCCGGCCGCCTCAAGGACCTCATCGAGCGCGGCGACTGCGATCTGTCGCAGGTGCGTACGACGGTCCTCGACGAGGCCGACCAGATGGCCGACATGGGCTTCATGCCGCAGGTCACGGCGCTGCTCAAGCAGGTCGGGCAGGGCGGCCAGACGATGCTGTTCTCGGCGACGCTCGACAAGAACATCGACCGGCTCGTGCGCATGTTCCTGACGGATCCCGTCGTGCACTCCGTCGACCCGTCCGCGGGCGCGGTCACGACGATGGAGCACCACGTGCTCTACGTCGCCGACGAGACGGACAAGAAGGCCGTCGCCATGCGGATCGCCGCCCGTGAGGGCCGCGTGATCATGTTCCTGGACACCAAGCGCGCCGTGGACCGCTTCACCAAGCGGCTGCTCGCCAACGGTGTACGCGCCTCCGGGCTGCACGGCGGACGCTCGCAGCCGCAGCGCAACCGCACCCTCGACCAGTTCAAGACCGGTCAGGTCACCGCGCTGATCGCGACGAACGTGGCGGCGCGCGGCATTCACGTCGACGACCTCGACCTGGTCGTGAACGTCGACCCGCCCACCGACCACAAGGACTACCTCCACCGGGGCGGGCGTACCGCGCGGGCGGGGGAGTCGGGCAGCGTCGTCACGCTCGTGCTTCCCGAGGAGAAGCGCGACATGACGCGGCTCATGTCCGACGCGGAGATCCGGCCGAACATGGCCCGCGTCTCCTCCTCGGACGAGGAGCTGTCGCGGATCACCGGGGCGCGCGAGCCCTCCGGCGTGCCGGTCGTCATCGATGTGCCGCAGCCGCAGCAGCAGCCTGCCGCACGGGGCGGCGCCGCCCGGCGCCGCCGTCCTCGCGGCGCCGGAGGCGCGGGTGCGGGCGCTGCCGCCGGGCAGGGCCAGAGCCAGGGCCAGGGGCAGCGCAGGGTTCCCCGTCAGGGCCAGGGCCAGGGTCAGGGCCAAGGCGGTCAGGGTGGCCAGGCCAGGAGCGGTTCCGCCGGGGCCGGTGGCAGCGGTGGCGGTCGTGCCCGCCGCGGCGGCCGCGCCGGTGGCGGTGCCCAGGGAGGCCGCCGCTCCGCGGCGTGACGTCGGCGTCACGCCCTAGCAGTACCTCTTCCGCCCGTAGCCTCTCCCCGAGGCTGCGGGCGGAACGATGCGGTGCCGAGCACTGAAGTGCCGTACCGCCGCACCACCCGGCCAGAAGGAGCCCGTCCGATGACACCGGAGCGCGAACCCGTCGCCCTGCCTCTGCTCGACGACGACCGCGCGGCCCTGCGTGCCGACTGCGGCAGCTGTTTCGGGCTGTGCTGTGTGGCCCTCACCTTCTCCAAGTCCTCGGACTTCGCGGTGAACAAGGACGCGGGCACGCCCTGCACCAACCTGCGGGCGGACTCCCGGTGCGGCATCCACCGCGACCTCCGGGACAAGGGGTACCGGGGCTGCACCGTGTACGACTGCTTCGGAGCGGGGCAGCACGTCTCGCAGAACACCTTCGAGGGCCGTGACTGGCGTCAGGATCCGGCCACGGCGCGCCAGATGTTCGAGGCGTTCCCGGTCATGCGGCAGCTCCACGAACTGCTCTGGTACGTGACCGAGGCGCTCGCCGCTCCGCGGACCCGGCCGATCCGTGCCGACCTGAAGCGCGCTCTCGCCGCGACGGAGCGGCTGACCCGGGGCACCCCCGAGGCCGTCGTCGAGACCGACGTGGCCGCCCACCGTCAGGACGTCAACCAGCTCCTCCTGCGCGCCAGCGAGCTCGTCCGCGCCGAGCACCTGAGCGCGGGCGCAAAGGGCGGGAAGAACGGCAAGAACGGCAAGGGCGGCAAGGGCGGCAAGAAGAACCGCAGGGGTGCCGACCTCATCGGCGCGCGGCTCACGGGCGCCGACCTGCGCGGCGCGGACCTGCGCGGCGCCTACCTCATCGGCGCCGACCTGCGCGACGCGGACCTGCGGGGGGCCGACCTGATCGGCGTGGACTTCCGCGACGCGGACCTGCGCGGCGCCGACCTCACCGGCGCGCTCTTCCTCACCCAGTCGCAGGTGAACGCGGCCAGGGGCGACGACCTCACCAAGCTGTCGCACACTCTCGACCGCCCCGGGCACTGGTCGGCCGCCTGACCCCGGCGAGCGCCCCGCACCCGACATCCGTCACGCGTCGCACTCCAGCACCGTCCGGCACAGTGTGCACCGCACCCGCATCCGCCCCCGCGCCGGTACCCGTGTCCGCTGGTGGCAGGTCGGGCAGGGGAACGTCACCCGCAGGGTGCCCGCGTCGAGGGAGAAGGAGTAGGCCCCGCCCGCCGCGACCGCGCCGCCGTGGTCCTGCGCGTACCGCCGGTCCTTCGCGTACCGCCGCCGCCCCGCCCACCCCGCGGCCGTCAGCGGGGGCTGCTGCTCGTCGCGGCGGGCGTGGGCTAGCCCCTTCGTGTACGCCGTGTACGCCTGCGCGCTGGTGAACCAGGTCTCCGGGGCCTCGCCGAACGCCCTCCGGCGTGAGGTAGCCGAGCTTCTGCGAGGACGCGCCGTCCTCGCGGTAGGCGTCGAGCAGCAGCCAGCCCGCGCCCAGGTAGGTGGTGGCGGTGTCGGTCAGGATCTCGTTGTCGCGGGTGCCGGGGAGCGACAGGTCGAGCCGGTGCAGATAGACGTGCATGACCTCATGGGCGAGTGCCGCGCCGATGTCCCTGCGGTGGGTGCGGAAGCGGTCGTTGAGCTCGATGAAGTACTCGGGCCCCGCCGCGAGTTCGACGGACGCGGCGTGGTCCATCTCGCGGAAGCCGACGATCATCCGGGCGTCGGGGAGGCGCAGGTGCCGCACCATCTCGCGGGCCACCCGCTGCACGCCGAGGTACAGGTCGTCCTGGTCGTGGAAGGCCACGTCGGCGGGGGCGACGCTGGTCTCGAAGGTGTGGACGGTGTCGTACGAGAGGCGTTTGTAGAGCGCGGTGAGGGCTGCGCGCACCGTCTCCAGATGGGGATAGCCGTGCACGACTGGACCGCCGCCGACCGTCACGTGCGTACCCCCTGACGTCACTCACCGGGCACTGCAACTCAGCTCCACTGTACGGGGGCAGTCGCTCCGTAACGGGCCCGCGCGACACGCGGTGGCCGGAAACCGCCCCTTGTCCTGAGCGGACACCGATCTCCATAATCCGCAACAACGCTTTGGCGGGCTCATGCCATCCACGCGCATCCTGTGGGGACGGCCGGGGCCCGCCACGCGTAAACCCCCCACGAACCCCCCACGAAGGGAAGCACGTTGAAGACCAAGCCGCGTGGAGTGAAGAGAGCCGCCACCCTCGGTGCGATCGCTCTGGCCGCCGTCAGCCTTCAGCCCGTCGCCGCCTCGGCGGCAGCCCACCCGGGCCCCCAGCCGGGCGAGCGCGTCGTCGGCGGAACCCCCGCCGAGCAGGGCGAATTCCCGTTCATGGTCCGTCTGTCGATGGGCTGTGGCGGCGCTCTGTACGCCAAGGACATCGTCCTGACCGCCGCCCACTGCGTGGACGGCTCCGGGGACAACACCGGCATCACCGCCACCGGTGGCGTCGTGGACCTGGAGAGCTCCGACGCGATCAGCGTGAAGTCCACCAAGGTCCTGCAGGCGCCCGGCTACAACGGCAAGGGCAAGGACTGGGCGCTCATCAAGCTCGCCAAGCCGATCGACCAGCCCACGCTGAAGATCGCCAAGGACACCAAGTTCAACGAGGGCGACTTCACCATCGCCGGCTGGGGCGCCGACAAGGAAGGCGGCGACCAGCAGCGCTACCTCCTCAAGGCGACCGTCCCGTTCATCAGCGACGCCGACTGCAAGGCCGCGTACGGCGACGACCTCACCCCCGGCGAGGAACTCTGCGCGGGCAAGCTCGCCGAGGGCGGCACGGACACCTGCCAGGGCGACTCCGGCGGCCCCATGTTCCGCAAGGACGAAGCCGGCGAGTACGTCCAGGTCGGCATCGTCAGCTGGGGCAACGGCTGCGCGCGGCCGAAGTTCCCCGGTGTCTACACCGAGGTGTCGACCTTCGCGGCCGACATAGAGAAGGCGGCGTCGGAGCTCTGAGCCGCTGAGACTCTGAGCCGCACTCCGTACGTATCGGGGCGGGGCGCTCGCGGTCGCGGGCGCCCCGCTCCGGCGTGGGGGCACGGGCCCGCGCCGCCCCGGTCGACGGTTAGTCCAACACCTTCCCCTCCTTTGTCCATGGGCGCGTTCGCCACCCCCGGCGCATCGTGAGCGGCACGAACTCCGTCCCATGGAGGGGTGCCGCATGCTGCCGTCAGACACGTCCGGACCGAGCCGCAGAGCCGTGGTCGCGACGGGCGCGATCGCCGGAATGGGCGTCGCCCTCGGAGCGGGCGGCAGCGCGTTCGCCGCGCCCGCATCCGCGCCCGCATCCGCTCCCGTCTCCGGCAGGCGCCCGGCGGACGAGGCGGTGCTGCGCTCGGCCGACCTGGAGGTGCGCGTCGCCACCGTCTTCCCCGGCGTCGTCTCGTACACGGACCGCGCGAGCGGCGCCGTGCTGCACGGCCGGGCGGACACCGCCACCACGGTCCTGATCGACGAGGCCGAGCACACGCCCACGGTCACCGCCACGGCGGGCGCCGCCCGCATCGCGTACCGGCTCGCCTTCGACGGCGGCACCCGGATCGACGTCGAGATCGCGGTCGAGGGCAGGCAGGTCCACTGGCGCGTCACGAAGATCGCGGACACGGACGCGCTGCGGGTCGGCACCCTGCGGATACCCGGCCTCACTCTGCTCTCCGTACGCAGCGACCAGCCCGGGGCCGCCCTCCTCGCCGCCAAGGTGCAGCTGGACAAGGCCAAGAGCGGCGACACCCTCGTCCGCCCTGCCGCCGACAGCCCCGCCGAGCCGCCCACCGGCTGTGCCTACGCCGTCCTGGCGCACGACGAACTCGGCGGCGCCATTGAGACGAACACCGTCTACGACAAGCCCACGGCAGGCACCACCTGGGAGAACGGCAGGCTGTGGCGGGAGACGGTGCGGCCCACCGAAACCGCCGACTACGTAGAGGCCCGGTTGGCGCCGGGACAGTGGACGTACCGCGCCGCGACCGCGCCCACGCACGCCACCGAACCCCTCCCGTACGCCACCGTCGTCATCACCGGTGACCGCAACGGAGACGGCAAGGTCGACTGGCAGGACGCCGCGATCGCCTTCCGCGACATCATGGTGACCCCGCTCGGCGCCGACGAGACGCACCTGAGAGTCGTCCCGCACATCCCGTTCAACTTCGCCTCGCAGGCCACCAACCCGTTCCTCGCCACGCTCGACAACGTCAAGCGCATCCACCTCGCGACCGACGGCCTGCGCCAGTACACGCTCCTCAAGGGCTATCAGTCCGAGGGCCACGACTCCGCCCACCCCGACTACGCGGACAACTACAACACCCGCGCCGGCGGCCTCGACGACCTCAACACCCTGGTCCACGAGGGCAAGAAGTGGAACAGCGACTTCAGCGTGCACGTCAACACCACCGAGTCCTACCCCGTCGCCAACGCCTTCTCCGAGAAGCTCGTCGACAAGAACGACGAACAGTGGGACTGGCTCGACCAGAGCTACCGCATCGACCAGCGCCGCGACCTGGTCTCCGGAGACATCGTCAAACGCTTCGCCGACCTGCGCGCCCAGACCGACCCTGGCCTGAACGCCCTCTACATCGACGTGTTCCGCGAGTCCGGCTGGACCTCCGACCGCCTCCAGCGGGCCTTCCGCGACCAGGGCTGGACCATCACCACGGAGTGGGGCCACGGCTTCGAACGCTCCGCGGTCTGGTCGCACTGGGTCACCGAGACCGACTACGGCGGCGACACCTCGCGCGGCATCAACTCCCGCCTTATCCGCTTCGTGCGCAACCACCAGAAGGACGTCTTCGCCGACAAGTGGCCCACCCTCCTCGGCGTCGCCCGCATGGGCAACTTCGAGGGCTGGGTCGGCAAGACCGACTGGCACGCCTTCTACGACCTCATCTGGACCCACTCGCTGCCCGCCAAGTACCTCCAGGCGTACCCCGTCAAGACGTGGGGCGAGCACGAGATCGCCTTCTTCGGGAAGCCGGGGACGACCGTCTCCGACGCCTCCGGGAAGCGGCGCATCACCACCGACGGACACGTCGTCTACGAAGACGGCCGCTACCTCCTGCCCTGGGAACCCCGCAAGGCACACGATCCCGCCAAGCTGTACCACTACAACCCGGCGGGCGGCACCAGCACCTGGCAGCTCCCGCGCGCGTGGGCCCGCCGCTCCCGCGTGGCGCTGTACCGGCTCACCGACCAGGGGCGGGTCTTCGAGTCGTACGTCTCCGTAGCGGGCGGAAAAGTCAGCATCAAGGCCGACCCGAAGCAGCCCTACGTCCTCTACCGCGAGCGCGCCGCGCCCCTGCCCGACCCGAAGTGGGGCCAGGGCACGCCCCTGCACGACCCGGGCTTCCACTCCGGCTCCCTGACGGGCTGGAAGGCCGACGGGCCCGCCGAAGTACGGCTCAGCGCCCTCGGCGACCACGAGCTGGTCATCGGCGCGGGCGGCGCGGCAGCCGTCGGACAGCGGCTCGCCCGGCTCAAGGCCGGGACGTACGTCGCCTCCGTGCAGGTCGAGGTCGGCGAGAAGCCGGGCGAGCGGCGCCGGGCGGCCCTGGAGGTGCGCACCGCCGACGGCGTCACCGCCGCCAACTTCACCGAGACGTCCACAGCGGGCAACTACGTGGCCGCCGACCGCAAGCACGGCACCCGCTTCCAGCGCATGTTCACGTACTTCACCGTCCCCGAGGGCGGCGGCGTCGCCGAGCTGACGCTGCGCGCCGAAGCGGGCCACGCGCGCGTGCGCTTCGACAACGTCCGGATCGCCGCCACCGCACGCCCCGCGAAGCGCCCCCGCGCCACCCTCGCCCACGAGGACTTCGAACACGTCCCGCAGGGCTGGGGCCCCTTCGTCAAGGGCGACGCGGGCGACGTCACCGACCCGCGCACCCACATCGCCCAGCGCCACGCCCCGTTCACCCAGCGCGGCTGGCACGGCAAGGCGATCGACGACGTCGTCGACGGCACCAACTCCCTGAAGTCCCGCGGCGAGAACACCGGCCTCGTGTACCGCACGGTCCCGCACACCGTCCGCTTCACCCCCGGCAAGCGCTACCGCGTCTCCTTCCGCTACGAGAACGAGAAGGCGGGCCAGTACGCCTGGATCACCGCGGTCGACGAACCGGCCCCCCGCGAGACCGACCGCAAGGACCTGCCGCCCGCCACCGAACCCACCACGCTCACGTACGAGTTCTCCGCCCCCGCCAGCGGCGAGGCATGGGTCGGCCTGCGCAAAACGGGCGACGACGGCAAGGCGGAGTTCGTGCTCGACGCGTTCGAGGTCAGGGAGGTCTGACCACCCGACCCCGGAAGGGCCCGCGGATCACCCGCGGACCCTTCCGGGGCCTGCGCAGGTCCTCAGGCCAACTCGACCCGCTCCCCGCCCTCCTCCAACTCCAGCACCCACACCTCGTTCGCCCCGTCCCGCAGCACCGGGCCCGGCACGTACAGCGAGGTCTGCGGGCCCACCGACCAGTAGCGGCCCAGGTTGAAGCCGTTCACCCACAGGAACCCCCGCGTCCAGCCCGGCAGTTCGATGCGGGCGTCACCGGGGGAGCCGACCTCGACCGTGCCCCGGTACAGACCGGGGCGGCCCTCGCCGGAACCGGCCCGGGGGAGGGCCCGTACCGCCGACGGCACGTCGAACGCGTCGAGGCGCAGACCGCGTGCCCGCACCCCGTGCAGATACTGCCGTTCGTGCAGGATGCCGCCGGTGATGCCCTTGGGCTCGCCCGTACGCGGGCCGTAGTTGACCCTCCCCAGGGACTCCACCCACAGCTCCACGCGCGCGTGCCCGGCGACGGGGGCGACCAGGGTCGGCGTGCCCTCGGTGAGGACACCGGCGCGTTCACCGTCGACGTACACCACCGCCCGGTCCCGAAGGCCCCGCACACTCAGCGGGTACGGCTCGCGCGGGCCCGGCACCGTGACGGCGTAGCGCACCAGGCCACGGTCCACGTCAAGATCCTCGAACGTGGGCGGCACGGCATGCTCCGACTCCGGGGTGCCCAGCGCGTCCAGGACCGTCTCCAGGGAGCACCAGTCCGTGAGGGCCGCCGACGCGGGGGCGCCGAGCGAGGGGAGCGGTGCGGGCGGCTGTGGCAGCGGGCCCGACGCGTACGGTGCGAGGACGTCCCTGAACGCCCAGAACTTGGGCGTGACCCGGCCGGACTCATCGATCGGCGCGTCGTAGTCGTACGAGGTGACGTCGGGCTGCAGCTCACCGTCGTGCAGCGAACCCCCGCCCCGGTTGGCCCCGGCCCACCCCGCGAAGTTCGTACCGCCGTGCGCCATGTACAGGTTCACCGACGCCCCGCACGCCAGGATCTCGCGCAGCGCCTCCGCCGCGTCACCGGCGTCCCGCGCCACGTGCTCCGCGCCCCAGTGGTCGAACCAGCCGCACCAGAACTCCATGCACATCAGCGGGCCCGACGGCCGGTGCCTGCGCAGCGCGGCGAAGCCCGCCCGCGCCCCCGAGCCGAAGTTGGCCGTCGCCAGGACACCCGGGACCGAGCCGCCGGTCAGCATGTGGTCCTCCGGCCCGTCCGAGGTGAACAGGGGGACCGTGACGCCCTCGGCGCGCAGCAGGTCGGCGAGGTGGCGCAGATATACCTGGTCCGAGCCGTAACTGCCGTACTCGTTCTCGACCTGCACCATGATCACCGGGCCGCCGCCCGTACCGCCGCCACCGCCCGTACTGCCTCCATCCATACCGCCGCCACCCGCACCGCCGCGACCCGCGCCGTCCCCGGCCCGCCCGTGCTGACGGGAGACGATCTGCGGCAGCAGCCGCCGGAACCACCTCTCCACATGCCCGAGGTACTCCTCGTCGCGGGTCCGCGCGCGCGAACCCACCGCGCCCGTCAGCCAGTGCGGCAGACCGCCGTTCTCCCACTCCGCACAGATGTAGGGGCCCGGCCGCACGATCGCCCACAGGCCCGCCCCGCGCACCGCGTCCAGGAACCGGCCGAGGGCCTCCACGTCGCGGTACGTGCCCGGGTGCGGCTCGTGCAGGTTCCACGGCACGTACGTCTCCACGCAGTTGAGCCCCATCGCCCGCAGCATCGCAAGACGGTGACCCCACTGCGCCTCGTGCACCCGGAAGTAGTGCAGCGCGCCGGAGAGCAGCCGTACCGGCCGCCCGTCCAGCTCGAAATCGTCCTCGCCGACCCTGAACCCGTTCATCGTGTCCTCTCGCTCACTCAACGCTCGCCCACGATCACCTCTGGCGGGCAGCAGGGTCCATGGACAAAGATCGGGTCCGGTTGGACGCAGCGCGGAACTGAACGCATCTGAACGCAACTGAACGCATCCAGGAAGGGACATACGCGGATGTACCACACATGGATGCGGTATTTCACCCCCAGCCCGGCCCACCACCGGCTGGGCCTCGCCTGCCTCGGCGTCGGCCTGCAGCACGGCCTCCTGCCGACCGTGGGCCCACGCACCCTCGACCACCACGTCGCCGTCGTCATCAGCTCCGGCGGCGGCTGGTTCCAGGGCGCCGACGGGCGCAGGACCACCGTCACCTCACCCGCCCTGATCTGGCTCACCCCCGGCGTGCGCCACCACTACGGACCCGACCCGGCCACCGGCTGGGACGAATGCTTCGTCGACTTCACGGGCCCCGCCACCACCACGTACACCGAACTCGGCTACATCGAACCCAGCCGCCCCGTCGTACCGCTCTCCGACGCCGCGGGCGCCCCCGGCGTCGGCGCCCCCATCCCCCCCGCCCCCCGCCCCCGCCACCCCCACCAT